>JBOGLX010000013.1:0-14603 GCA_050745765.1 Occallatibacter sp.
TGCATAGTGCTACGCGCTGGAGGTTTGCCGCGCAAGGCCTTGCACTCTTCAAGTCGATGGACGCGATATTCGTTGACCTTGCCCGCCGTGATCTCAGGTAGCACCATGCTGCCGAAGAACGGGACCAGATAGCCATTGGCACGGGCGTGCTGTCCGGATGCGTATTTCGCGCTGCGCTGTCCATGCGTCATGATGTCAAACTAGCGCAGGTACAACTTTGCAGCGTCGCGGAACAGTTTGCCGCTCTTCAATTCACCGTCGCGGAGCTTGCCGCGCAACTGCAAATACCAGTCTTCCGCGAACTCCTTCGCTTTCGACAGGCTGTCTTCCTTTGTGGTGGCGCGCCGGTTCCTTCCGGCCAGATAGGTCGCGCATTGCCAGCTCGAACTGTTCGGACGCTTGTAGACGTGAACCTTGCCACCGAGGATGGTGTGATGCTCTGACATGCGGCTGCACCTCCTACTTCTCTATAGAAGCACAAAAGTGTGCAAGAGTTGCGCAAGCCCTGCGCCTTGTTCAATATCAAGGCAAGTGATTTATTTTCAACTGTTTATAGGGTGAATTATTTTTTATACCCGGATTTTGAGACCTCTGCGTCTGCCAGTTCCGCCAACCCGCCAATATCTCTATTAGACCATAAAGAAGGGTGACTGCGCCGTTGCTGCCAATTCCACCACTCGGCCATGGATCGACCCAAACTCGCTTGTCCGAAGCTTACCGATGGATTAAGGTGTCTCGAACTCGTTGACACGCTGCGCGCCGGTCGATTAACTTTCCGCTCCAGGAGGGTCCTATGCTCCAGCGCCTCGCCTGTGTGTTGATTGCCCTGACCGCTTTCGCCGCCGCCGGTCAAACGAGTTCAGCGCCGAAACCGTCTTATCGGCCAACGCCCTGGCCGATCAAGAACGGCAGCTTCGACATCCATAACTTCCGATTTGAGACCGGCCAGACCCTCCCCGACCTGCACCTGCACTACCTCACGCTGGGCACTCCGCGGCGCGATGCCGAGGGCCACACCACCAACGCTGTCCTGCTGCTGCACGGCACCGGAGGCAGCGCCCACTCGCTGCTGAATCCCGTCTTCTCCAACGTGCTCTTCGGCCCCGGCCAGCCGCTCGACATCGCAAGGTACTTCCTCATCCTGCCCGACGACATCGGCCACGGCGAATCTTCCAAGCCCTCCGACGGCCTGCGCATGAACTTCCCGCGCTACACCTACGACGACATGGTCCGCTCGCAGCATCAGATGCTCGTCGACGGCCTGCACGTCGACCATCTGCGGCTCGTCCTCGGCACCTCGATGGGCTGCATGCAGTCGTTTGTGTGGGGCGAAATGTATCCCAGATTCGCCGGCGCGCTGATGCCGCTGGCCTGCCTGCCCATCGAGATCGCCGGCCGCAACCGCATGTGGCGCTACATGACCATGCAGGGCATCCGCGACGATCCCGCCTGGGACAACGGCAACTACACCACGGAGCCGACCGAGGGCCTGCGCTTCGCGGCAGACTGGTTCATCATCGCCGGCTCGGCGCCGCAGCAGATGCAGAAGGACTATCCCACCAGGCAGGCGGCCGAGGCGTACGTGAACCGCGTGCAGAATGCCATCGCCACGCACTTTGACGCGGACGACCTCCTCTACCAGTTCGACTCCTCGCGCGACTACAACCCGGAGCCGCGCCTCAGCTCCATCGTCGCCGACGTGATGTGGGTCAACTTCGCCGACGACTTCATCAATCCCTTCGAGCTGGACCAGGAAATCGCCGGGAAACTGGTGCACCGCATGCCCCACGCGCGCTTCGTGCTCATTCCGGCGTCGATGCAGACCTACGGCCACGGCACGCACACGCACGCGGCGGATTGGAAGCAATATCTGATCGAGCTCCTTCAGGAGTCAGCGAAGAAATAAGCAGGTGACCGCACAAGGCCGGGACCATCCGGCCGTTTTCACACCATGCGCGCAAACTTCTCCCGCCGCTTCTCCCACTCCCCGGTGGAGAACAGGCACAGATGAGATGGAGTGGCAAAGACGCCGCCGTCAGGCGCTACAACTACCAGACCCATCGGCAACTCAAAGAGCGCTTGCAGACCTTCCTCCTCGCCTGGAACTTCGCCAAACGGCGCAAAACTCTCGGAGGTCTCACTCCCTGTCGGTTCATCTGCCAATCGCGGCATAAAAATCCCCGCAGATTTACCATTAACCCCTTCACGCTGTGGGGCTAAAAATCATGGCTGTGCGAATTTTCTTGACAACATCTCGCAGTTAAGTTTACAAGCATACTAATTCATCGCTACCCCTCAATATCCGTACAAAAATTGAAGACAATGGAGGTCACATGACTCGACGAGTGAATGTGGGAGTTCTCTTTCTGCTGGTGATGCTGCTTGGAGCAATTCCTGGTGCTAATGGCCAGACCTCTTCGACGGGGCAGATCGCCGGCGTCGTGACCGACCCCTCAGGCGCAGTCATACCGGGCGCAAAGGTCACGGTGCGCGAGCCCGCCACTGGCATGACCCGAGCCGCCACCGCTAACGCCGTGGGGCGGTATACCGTGCCGCTCTTGTCGGCCGGGACCTACGAGGTCACCGTGACCGCGAACGGATTCCGGACGTTTACCGACACCAATATCGCCGTCGACGCCGCTACTTCCACGACCGTGAATGCCAAACTCATAGTGGGTGCGGCCACGCAGCAGGTCATCGTGGAGTCGGGCGCGGAGATGTTGCAGACCGAGGACTCGGCCGTCGGCAACACCGTCGATCAAACCGCCATTCTCGACTTGCCGCTGGTCAACCGGAACTACACCCAGATTCTGCAATTGAATACGGGAATCGCGAGCTCGCTCCCCAACGCGGCAGGACTAGGAACGAACACGGTGGACGTGAACGCCAACGGCGGCATGGCCACCGATAACAGCTATGAAATGGACGGCCTGAGCGTCACCAACATTCAGAAGGGCCAGACCGGGGGCATACTCTCTGAGGGCAACATCTCGATCCCCAGCCCGGACGCCATCGAGCAGTTCCGGGAGCAGACCAGCCAGTACGATGCCGCCTATGGGAACGGCTCGGGCGCCAACGTGGACGTCGTCACCAAGTCGGGCACAAACAAGTTCCACGGCGATGCGTTCGAGTTCAATCGCAACAACGTGTTCAATGCCAACGACTACTTCCTGAAGAAGCAGCACCAGGCACGGCCGGAGCTCAAGCAGAACCAGTTTGGCGGAACTGCCGGCGGGCCCATCCTGCATGACAAGCTGTTCTTCTTCGCATCCTACGAAGGCACGCGTCAGGTTGACGCCGAAGGGAACAGCTCGCAACGCGGCGTCACTCTGCCGCTGCTCGGCAGCACTGCCGCCAGCCGCACCGCGGCGGCGCTTGGCGCCGAGTTTGCCGGCGAGACGGGACTGCACGGCACCACCCCGATTGCCCCTGACGGCTCCAATATCAACCCGGTCGCGGTGGCGTTGTTGAATTTCAAGCTGCCCAACGGGCAGTATCTGATCCCGGCGCCGCAGACCGTCGTCAACGCGAGCAATCTGAATAGCGGCGGCCTTTCCGCTTTCAGCTCTCCCTCCACCTACAGTGAAGACCAGGGCATGTTGAACCTGGACTGGACGCCGACGGCCAAGCAACATTTGGCGTTGAAGTACTTCATGTCGCGCGCGCCGGAATCCCAGGCCTTCTCCAACTACAGCGGGAGCACGGAACTGCCGGGCGCGCCGGTGGAAGGCCTGTATGAAAATGACAACGCCTCGCTGAAGTACACCTACATCTTTGACCCCAACCTGATCAACGAATTCACGCTGGGCCAGTCTCGGATCGACGGAACCATCGTTAGCGGGTTCCCGGTGGATTCCTCGCAAATCGGCATGACCGCGGATTGCGACAACCCGCAAGCGCCGACGATCGCCGACGACACCTTCAGTATGGGCGGTTCGTTCGACGACAGCCAGTATTCGGATGTGAAGAACTACAGCTTAGTCGATCAACTCTCCTATGTGCATGGCAAGCACAGCATGCAAGCGGGCTTCGCGATGCAAGCCGTCAGGTATCCCTTTCAAAATACGGCCACGAGCCGCGGGGAGGTGACCTTCTACAGCTTCTCGGATTTCCTGCTCGGCATGAATGCGGCGGGCAACGGCGGCACCGTGGGCGACAGCAGCATCAGCGCCACCAGCGCCTTGTGCGGCATCACCAAACAGAAGAACCGGGACGACTTTGCCTCAGCCTATTTTCAGGACAACTGGACCGTTACCCGGCACTTGACCTTGAACCTCGGTCTGCGCTGGGAGATTTTCGGACAGGCGTCTTCCGATTTCGGCCAGATGGTCAACGTCTGGCCCTCGCTGATCAACAATGCGGCTGCGGTGAGCGGCAGCACTCTGTCCGGATGGGTGGTGGCCAAAAACTTCCCCGGCACGATCCCAGCCGGCGTGTTGCGCAACAGCAACAATACCTTTGCCGGCAACGCCGTGAGCCTCGACAACATCGATCCCCGGCTGGGCTTTTCCTGGAATCCCGTCTTCGCGCAAAAGTTGGTGCTGCGCGGCGGCTTCGGCATATACCGCGCCCGCACCTCCGTCAGCGATTCTTACCAGCTCACCAGCGACCAGCCCTTCAACATCCGCGTGAACAACTCCGCTTCCATAGCCGGCGGGGCCAGCTTCCAGGACCCCTGGTGCTGCAATGCACCGCCGGACTTAACCAGCGATTACCCGATTTGGCAGCCGCTCACCTATCTAAGCACTCAGTCGCCCGCCATCATCCAGCCCAACTGGGCGCCGCCGCGCGAGGAGCAATATAACCTGAACGTGCAGTACGCCGTCATCCCCTCGATGGTGTTGGAAGTCGGCTACGTGGGCAATCATGAATCGAATATCGAGGGTACTGTCAACATCGACCAGTCGACCCTGACGCTGAACCCGGCGCTCGCCAGCGTGGTGACCACCTTCACTGGCCCGACCACGTCTAACTTACAGGACCGCCGGCCCTACCTGGGCTACAGCGCCCTGACCCAGTACTCGGAATTCGGCATCGCCAATTACAACTCCCTGCAGGTCACGCTCAGAAAACGCCTCACCCATCAGATTCAGTTTGGCGTGGCCTACACCTACTCGAAGGCGCTGTCGGATGTGACCGGCAACGGGACCTTCGCGGGCGGCGCCGGCGGCTTGTCCGGCGATAACAGCAATCCCATGCAGGCCTATGGTCCGACCGGCTTCAATATTCCGCAGCGGCTGGTTACAAGCTTCCTGTGGGATTTGCCGTCGCCGGGCAAAAATAACGCTATCGCGCACGAACTCGCCGGCGGCTGGGAGTTTTCCGGCGTGTTATCGTTCCAGGACGGGTTCCCCGTCACCTTCAGCAACAGTCACATCACGAGCATCTACGGTGGCTCCTCCCGCGCCGAATTGTGCCCGGGGGTCAACACCAGCAACGGCTACAGCACTCTGGTCACGCCAGGTTCGACCGAGAACAAGCTCAACGACTACTTTGGTAGCACCCCGATTTCCTGCCTGCCGCCGGCGATTGGCAACGCCTATGACTGGGGCAACACCAAGGTCGGCATTGCCTCCGCACCCGGTGAGCGCGATGCCGACCTGGAGGTCATGAAGGACATCTATATCCTCGGTGAGCGCCGCAACGACATCCAAATACGCGGCGAGTTCTACAACGCCTTCAACTGGGCGAACTTCAGCGGTCCCGGCACCAACGTGGGCAGCCCCGGCTCCTTCGGCGTGATCACCTCGACGGCCCTGAACCCGCGCATCATCCAGGTGGGAATGAAATACATTTTCTAACCTTGAGGCGAAGTTCCTGCGCGATCCTGCCCAGGTTTCTCGCGATCGAGTAGCGCCGATGGGAGAAATGGCGCGAGAAACCTCGGGTTAAGCAGCCTCTCATCCGGGCATTCCGCTCGCTACCGCCGCCGCAGCGGCGGCCACGGAACCACAGCGGGGCTGCGCTGACCCTTGGGACCAACAGCCATGACCCCGAAGACGACGTTGTCTTTGGAGATGGGCAAGGTGACGGACCAGGTTGCGTCCGAACCCTGGCCATTGACTTTCACTCCTGCCTTGGCAGCCGTGATGGCGCGCTGCCAGTTGGCAGCGGCAGTGGCACGCCAGACGATCGTGTAACGCGTGTCCGCGGGCGCGCCGGGCCCCGGCTGCCACTGGATGGTGGTGTTGTTCAGGGAATTATTGAAGGCGAAGACCTTTGGCCTGGGGTAGATCACGTGCACGGGCTCCGGCGGAGCGTCAGCCATCACCGCCATGGTGGCCGCGTTCAGCCGCGCCACGCGGGCCACGTAGTCGAAGTCGACGAATTTGAGCAAATCGCCGTACTGAACGCCATCTTCGACGCGCACGTTCTGGTGCTGATGGTCGAAGTCCTCGCGCCACTCCGTAAAGCGGATTGCGGCATAGCCTTCGTGGCTGAACGACTCCTGGTCGCTGCCGCGCCCGAACCGGTCGAGGCGGAGTTCGAGCACCGGTTCCAGTCCGGAGGAGATGGGACGCGAGCTGCTGGCAGCCGCTCCGGTATAGGTGCGCGCCACTTCGGTGATTTCGCGGGCCAGCTCGCGGGCGGGCGAGTCGCTGTCATACCCCATCATCAGGATTTGGCGGATTTCCTGGGGCGTGGCAACGGCGGGAACCGGCTCGGAGAACACGCGAACGGCATGTTCGTCCTGGAACTTGTCGCCGGGCGTGCGGTTGCCGCCCACAATGTCGTTGTTCAGCACGCCTTCGAGCTGCCAGTTCTGCTGTTTGGCCATCTCGGCCATGTGATGACTGCCATAGAGACCCTGCTCTTCGCCGGCCACGGTCTCGAAGACCAGGGTGGCGGGGAATTTGATCTTCGAGAGCGCACGCGCGCATTCCAGGCTCACAGCCGTGCCGCTGCCATCGTCATTGGCTCCGGGAGCCGCGAGATGCGTATCGGAGTCGTTGGTGTTGCGAGAGTCGTAATGCCCCGAGACCAGGATCATCCGCGCCGCCTGCGCGGGATCGCTGCCGGGCAGCACCGCGTAAATATTGGTGATCGTGGTCGGCGCGGTAATGCGCGCGTAGGGTCCGGTTCCCGGCGCCTGAGTGAAGGTGTCGCGATGAACCTGGAGGCAGCCGCCGCACTGCGCGGAAATAGCCTCGAACTGCGCATAGATCCAGTCGGCGGCGGCGGTGACGCCGGTGCCTGGCGGCAGGTCTGTCACCATGCTGGAAAGAGTGCTGCGGTTGTGGAAGGAGACCAGCTTGGCGATGGTCTTCTGGATCTGGGCTGGAGAAATCCGCGCCAGGGCGCGGGCTAAGCCGGGATTGGCAGGCATAGGCTGAAGGGGTGCGCCGATGGCATCCATATCTCGCTGAGCGGCCCCGCCTGAGAAAGCGGCTGCCGGGCCCGCGGAGACAAGAACCATGACGAAGAGGAGAGCGGCGCCGCAGAAGCTGCCATGACGTTTCATGAGGTGAGTATATCCCGGGGAGGCGAGAAATGTACCTTGCTTTGCGCACATCTCGGATGTGATTTCCCGGTAATTTCCCCTCCGCCGTCAGGCGATACGCTGCTCTCATCGCCAAGTGGCTTCTTCAGGGACCGGAACTGGAACTGCAGGGCGAGTGCTTGGTGTCGATATTCAAGGGTCGTCGCATCGCCCGCAGACTCGCCAAACCTGCCGAAACGAATCGAAGTGGTGATCGTTATCCGCGAAAAATTAAGATGCGTTTGTCCTGCCAGGACGGGACAGGACGGCACTCTCAATTGACCCCCGTAACACAGGGTTGTATTCTGATCAGTCCCTCGACATTCCCAATTAACACGAGAATCCATGTCTGACCCTCAGCCGCAGATCCTCCGTTCGCTCGATGAACAACGAGCGGAATACGCCCGCCGCCGTGGCCTCGCCATGCCCTTGGCGGGGTTGATCGCTTGGACGCTGATTGGCGCCGCGGGAGCTTTCCTGCCGCCTATCCTGGCTGTGTGGTCGCTGTTCATCGGTGCCGGCTTCATCGCGTATCTCGGCATAATGCTCTCGCGCTTAACAAGCGAGAACTTCCTCGACAAGAACAAGCCGAAGAACGCCTTCGACAGCCTCTTCTTCCACTGCGTCGCGATGGCATTGCTCGTCTACGCGATCGCCATCCCATTTTTCCGCGTTGACTACACGTCCTTGCCGCTGACGGTCGGAATCCTGGCCGGGTTAATGTGGGTACCGTTCTCCTGGATCATCCAGCACTGGGTCGGGATCTTTCACACCGTAGCGCGAACGGTTCTGGTGACGGCCGCATGGTATCTCGCGCCGCATCATCGGTTCGTAGTCATTCCGGCGGTCATCGTTTGCGTGTACGCAGTCACGATCGTCATCCTGGAGCAGCGCTGGCGTGCTGTCGCGGCACGCTGACTCTGGCGCTCGAAAAAGCGATGAGCGAAGACGTGATTTCCACCTGAGATGAGATTGACGCGGAGACCGGGAGCGTCCTGACTTTGCCGGGCGCCACAGAACTCCCTGTCGAACCTGCGGCTCCGCATCTGCCGGGCCGAGTTAGTTGCCCGTGGCGGGTGGGTTGGGTCCCGGCTTTCCACACCGCCCGCCGGCACTTCAAATGTGAATATCGTGCGACAATGGGACTATCGGCGATGACCTCATCTTCCACCGCAGTTGCACCCGTACCGGCAGCCGTGACTCCCGAGTTGCTGGCGCGGCACGGCCTCACGGCCGAGGAGTACGGCCGCATCCTCGCAGCCCTCGGACGCACCCCTTCGATCGCCGAACTTGGCATTTACAGCGTGATGTGGAGCGAGCATTGCTCCTATAAGTCGAGCCGAGTACACCTCAAGCGTCTGCCCACGAAGAGCGACCGAGTGGTGCAGGGGCCGGGCGAAAACGCCGGCATCATCGACCTGGGCGATGGATGGGCCTGCGCTTTCAAGATCGAATCGCACAACCACCCCAGTTACATTGAGCCGTTCCAGGGAGCGGCAACAGGCGTAGGCGGCATTCTCCGCGACATCTTTACCATGGGCGCCCGGCCGCTTGCCGTGATGGACTCGCTGCGCTTCGGGCCGATTGCCGCCGAGCCTCATCCGGCCTCCGATCTCGACCGAGGCGCAAGCGAGCGTGAGCTCCTCCTCCATAGGAATCACTCCATCGTGGAAGGCGTAGTCAGCGGCATCGCCGCCTACGGCAACTGCTTCGGCGTGCCCAACCTGGGCGGCGAAACCAAGTTCGAGGCTTGCTACAGCGGCAACCCGCTGGTGAACGCCTTTGCGCTCGGCCTGGTGCGCAAAGACGAGATCTTTTACGCGAAAGCCAGCGGCACGGGCAACCCGGTTATCTATGTGGGCGCAAAGACCGGCCGCGACGGCATTCACGGCGCCACCATGGCCAGCGAGGAGTTCAAGGAAGGGTCGGAGCAGAAGCGCCCCAACGTGCAGGTCGGCGACCCATTCATGGAGAAATTGCTGCTCGAAGCCTGCCTTGAAGCCATGAAGACCGGCGCCATCGTCGGCATTCAGGACATGGGCGCGGCCGGCCTCACTTGCTCCACCTGCGAGATGGGCGCGCGCGGCGGTGTGGGGCTCGACGTGGAGCTCGACCTGGTGCCGCAGCGCGAGACCGGCATGAGCGCCTACGAGATCATGCTCTCCGAGAGCCAGGAACGGATGCTGCTGGTGGCCGAAAAGGGCCGCGAAGACGAGGTGCTGCGCGTCTTCTCGAAATGGGGCCTCGATGCGGTGATTGTGGGTACGGTCGAGCCCGAGCCGCGGCTGCGCATCCGCCATCGCGGCGAGCTCGTCGCCGACATTCCCAATCGATCCCTCACCGACGACGCGCCTCTTTACCATCGCCCCGTGGGCACATGGAAGGCGCCGGTTCCGCTCGACCCGCCCGACGAAGTGCTGGCCGAGCTGGCCAAAGACCGCGACTACACAGCCGACCTCAAGAAGCTGCTGGCCAGCTCCAACATCTGCTCCAAGCGCTGGATTCATGAGCAGTACGACAGCATGGTCCAAACGAACACGGTGCAAGGACCCGGCGGCGAAGCGGGCGTAATGCGAATCAAGGGGTCAGGGACCGATAGATCCGTGTCAGGGCACGACTTTAGTCGTGCCGAAGCCCGATCCGGCAAGAGCGGGGCTTTAGCCCCTGAGGAACCGCGCCACGAGCGCGGGCTGGCTATGGCGCTGGACGGGAACGGCCGCTGGTGCTTTCTGAATCCAAAGCTCGGCGCCATGCACGCTGTGGCTGAAGCGGCGCGCAAGGTGGCTTGCACGGGCGCAACGCCCATGGCCGCGACAAATTGCCTCAACTTCGGCAATCCGGAGAAGCCGGAGATCATGGCCCAGCTAACGGCCGCCATCGACGGCATCGCCGAGGCCTGCACGGCGCTGGGCACTCCGATTACCGGCGGCAACGTCTCCTTATATAACGAGACTCGCGGCGAGGGCATCTATCCGACGCCTGTGCTCGGCATCGTCGGCATTCTCGACGACGTGACCAAGGCTGTGCCGGCGGATTTTCAGCGGGCCGGCGACGCAGTTATGCTGCTCTGGCCGGTTCCGCGCGGCGAGCAGCCCGATCCCGCGCTGTCCGTTCCCCTCAATCCGCCGCCCATCAGCCAATATCCGATGCCGATTTACGACCCTGAGCCGACTGCCGAGCCGGAAGCGTCCGATTCCGCGGCCGCAGAGGCGCTCACCGCGTTTGGCTCTTCCGAGTACGCCAAAACGGTTCTCGGCGGCGTCTGGGGCCAACCGCCGTCCCTCGATCTCGATGCGGAGGCCGATCTCCACACCTTGCTCGGCATTCTCGCCGAACGCAAGCTGCTCCGCTCGGCACGCGACATCTCCGATGGCGGCATCGCCGTGGCGTTGGCGCAAGCAGCCTTCCCGAACAACATCGGCGCAATCGTGGAGCAGGATCCCTCGTTGATGGCCCACCCGCTCTTCGGTCTCTTTGCCGAGCCGGCGTCCACGGTTCTGATCACCACGGCCGCGAGCAACGTTTCCTCGATCGAAAAGCTGGCTGAAGAGTACAGTTTTTTTGCGGTGCGCATCGGCGCCACCGGCGGCAATCGCCTTGAAATTTCAGTTGACCGCGAGTTGTTCATCGCCCTTTCGCTGAATGAACTTCGCGAACCCTGGGCCGCGGCCCTCGAAGCCAATCTTCACGACGAGGTCCGCGCATGACGCCGCGCATCTTCCAGGGCGTTCCTGGGAAGGCTGACAGCCTCCCTCAGGGGCTAAAGCCCCCAAAAATTGAGAGCTCGCGCTTCGGCACGACTGAAGTCGTGCCCTTTCAAGACGACAAACTCCACGAAGAATGCGGCGTAGTCGCCATCCACGGCCATCCCGATGCCGCGCGGCAGGCTTATCTTGGCCTTTACGCGCTGCAGCATCGCGGCCAGGAGTCGGCCGGCATCGCCACGGCCGACGGACAGCGTCTCGCCAACATCAAAGGCATGGGCCTGGTTTCGGAGATTTTTACCGACGACATTCTCGCCAAGCTGCCCGGCCACATGGCCATCGGGCACACCCGCTACTCGACCACCGGCGACTCGGCGCTGCTCAACGCCCAGCCCATTCGCGTCGATTCGACCAAGGGCCTGATCGCCATCGCGCACAACGGCAACCTCGTCAACCTGGGCAACCTGAAGGCCCGCCTCGAGCAGGACGGCGCTTACTTCCAGACCACCTCGGACTCCGAGATCGTCGTGCAGCTCATCGCCCACTCGCGCGCCGGTACGCTTGTTGACGCCATAGCCGACTCTCTGGCCCAGCTCGATGGCGCATTTTCGATCGTGATGATGACCCGCGACCGCATCTTCGCCGCCCGCGACCCGCGTGGCTTCCGTCCGCTTTCCATGGGCCGCATGAGCAATCCCGGCGACCCAGGCGCCGGTCCGGACACCATCGTCTTCGCCAGCGAGAGCTGCGCCTTCGATCTGTTGCGCGCCGAGTTCATCCGCGACGTGCTGCCCGGCGAGCTGGTCATGGTCACCGGCGACGGCGTCACCAGCCGCCAATTCGCAACGGGCTTTCCGCAGTCCAGTTGCATCTTCGAGCACGTTTACTTTGCGCGGCCCGACTCGCGCATCTTCGGCCGCTGGGTGCAGGAGAGCCGCGACCAGTTGGGCCGCCAACTGGCGCGCGAGTCCGGCGTGCCGGCAGACGTCGTCGTTCCCGTGCCTGACTCAGGAGTCACGGCTGCCCTCGGCTACGCGGAAGAGGCCGGCCTGCCGTTCCGCTTCGGCCTCATCCGCAACCACTATGTCGGCCGCACCTTCATCGAGCCCGAGCAGCGCGTCCGCGACTTCGGCGTGCGCCTCAAGCTCAATCCCGTACACAACCTCCTTGAAGGCAAGCGCGTGGTGCTGATCGACGACTCCATCATCCGCGGCACCACCAGCCGAAAAATCGTGCGCATGGTGCGCGGCGCGGGCGCAAAGGAAGTCCATCTGCGCATCAGTTGCCCGCCCACGATTTCGCCCTGCTTCTACGGCGTGGACACGCCCAGCAAGAGCGAGCTGATCGCCGCCAACCGGTCCGTCGAAGAGATTCGCCGCTACATCGAGGCCGACTCGCTGGCCTATCTTTCGCTCGACGGCCTGCTCAAGGCCTGCGACGGCGCCGGGCGCGACCGCTATTGCACCGCCTGCTACACCGACAACTACCCCACGCAGTGGGTGGATGTGGAAGAGATTCTGCCCGCGGCTATGGCGCTGTAAACCGGAACAAGCCTCAGCCGAACAACACGCAACCCGCCTCTCTTCGCCGCGCCGGTTGACTCGCCCCCGTCCGCTCTGGAAAACTCAGCCCATGCCGTACAGTGGAAAGCTTGAATACGCCCAGAAGCGCAAAATGCGCGAGCGCAACACGCGCCTTTACCGGCTGGCGCATTGGCCCATCTGGATATGGGTCTTTTTCCTGGCGCCCGGACCGCTCACCTTCAGCCTTTTTGACCGCGGCTTCCATTGGGGAAACTGGGCGTGGCTGGCCGCCGTGCTCATCTGCACGGCCATAGCCGGGTTGCGCGGCCAGTTGCCCGGCGTCGAGCCGCGCCCTTACATCCTGCGCTTCGACGAGGACAAGCCCAACCCCCTCTACCGGCGCGTCTGCTACACCTTCGCCTGGAATGCCGTGCTCAACTTCGCGCTCTTGAACATGGCCGGCCTGGCCGCCGCCGCCATCACCGGCGTCTGGTATCTCAAGCAGATTTACATGTACGCCTACTCGCCGCTCTGCGCACTGATCCTGCTGCTCGGCATTCTGGGCCGGCTGCCGCGCGTGGGCCCTTCAACCAAAGGCGAAGGCTCGGAGCGCCGCTACTTCTACGGCTCGGTCTGGGCCGTGACCGTGGCGCAAACCGTCCTGCTGGTGCTGTGGAAGGTAATCCCCGAAAACCGCACCGGCAGCCTGATCAAGCTATGCGCGTTTATCGCGGCGCTCGCGGTAATGGCCTACGCAGCCTACCGCGGCTGGCTGCACCGCACCCGGCCGATCGTGCCGGGGGAGCTGATGGTTTCGGACTGAAGCGGCGGCAGGACCTGTCATTTCAGGCATAAATATGCTAATATGTCTTTATGCGCACAACCTTGGACATCCCGGACCCAATTTATCGTGAAGTGAAAATCCGCGCCGCAAGCGAGGGGACTACTATCCGTGAGGTGGTCCTGGAAGGCCTTGCGATGAAGCTTCAAAACGGTTCCATCGCGGCCATGCAGAAGGCGCGTCCGCGCTTTCCCGCCGTCCAGTCCCGGCATCCCGGTTCGCTGAAGCTGGGCAAGGAAGGTGTTTACGACTACATTCCTTTTCCCTGATGTGAATGTGTGGCTGGCGCTTACCCTCGAGATCCATCCCGATCACGCGACGGCAAGGAGATGGGCGGAGTCGCTCGATGCATGCGCCGTGGTGTATTTCTGCCGCTTTACCCAGCTCGGATTGTTGCGCCTTTTGACCAACCGCAGCGCCATGGGCCGCGACGCCCTGACCCAAAGGGCGGCGTGGAAGATATTCGACGCGCTCCTTGCCAATGCGGGAAACCGGATGATGGAAGAGCCGCGCGGAATCGATCCGCTATACCGGCGGAACACGGACCGCGATGAGGCCTCGACCAAACAGTGGGCGGATGGTTACCTGGCGGCGTTCGCAACCGCGGCAGGCATTCGCCTTGTGACCTTCGATCGCGCGCTGGCGGCAAGGGCAAAAGGAGCGATCCTTCTGCATGCGTGACAGGTCACGCTTCCCCGCGGAATTTGACCGGAACCTCGATAGTCCGTTTGCGCAGCGCGGCAATCCGCTTACCGGGCCGTCCTATCGCCCCATCCGGTGCTTATTGGCGTTGATCGCCCGCAGGCGGCCCAGTCATCCGTTACCGGCTCCGGGCTTGTGCTTAGACCGGCTGTGTCCCCCGTACCGCCGCTAACCCGCCAACTCCGCGAAGCGCCGCCGGCCCGCCGCATTTCTTCTAACCCCCGCACCAATCGAGCCTTCGTTCCTTTCCATGGCACGATGTCGCCCGCGCCCATCCCTGCCGCCCGCCAACCCGCCAACTCGCCAACTCGCCGCCTGAGCGGGAGCCAACCCGCCGCATCTGTCCAGCAAGA
>JBOGLX010000014.1:0-8474 GCA_050745765.1 Occallatibacter sp.
GCAAGCCCCTTCCTTGCAACACCGATTTTCCGCAAGTCGAATAAAGTCACAAACTCTCAGGGCAGGCTAAAAGTCGTGCCCTTTCAAACCCGGATTTCCACCACGGGCCGTTAAGCGGGGATTTTTCCCAGATCGCGGCGCGTTCTCCTTCGCCTGCCGTCAGACCTCGACGGGCTGTGCCATGCCCGAAACCCTCTACTTAAGAATTGTGCGCCAAAGGGGCATAATTAACTGCAAAACGGGCGGGAAGATTTTGCCGGATTCTTCGGGATACACCTACTCCGGAATTGCTCCAGGCGTGTCGTAAGTGGCCGAAAATCAGCGCGGCTTTAGCCGCTGGGGGAAGGTTTTTGCGGATTATCGACTTTCGCCACAGGCCGTCAGGCCGCGGTTTTTGCCTTCAGCTTTATCCCCAGGGCGTTCATCACGGCGAGCGTTGTTTTCAGCGTCGGGTTCCCCTTGTCGCTGAACGAGCGGTACAACTGCTCCCGCGACAGTCCGGTCTGGCTGGCAATCTGCGCCATTCCCTTGGCGCGCGCCACCACGCCGAGCGCGTGTGAGATGTAGCCGGCATCGTTGGTCTGGAGCGCCTCCGCCATAAAAACTGCAATGGCTGCGTCCGCCCCGAGGTCCTCCGCCGGATCATAGATGGTCAATTTTCCCTTGGCTTTCATCTTTTTTCATGCTCCATTCTTCCGCCAGGCGCTTGGCCGTTTTGACGTCGCTCAGTTTGACTGAGATTTGAAGGGTACGGGCTTTAGCCCGTACATAAACCGCTGAAAAATCCGCGGGGCTTCAGCCCCTGACGGCTGTTTTCAAACTGGCCCAGAACCGATTCCTCACCCGCTCCGCCGCGTCCGCTCATACAACTTCTCCAGCGCGTCGCAAGCCGAACGCACCCCGTCTTCCTGCGCCAGCTCGCGCGCCGCCCGCCGCGCATTGCGCGCAAACTTCGGCTCGCCCAGCATCGACTTGATCTTCCGCGCCGCCCGCAGCGGCGTGTAATCGCTGCGGTGGATCACCCGCGCCACTCCCAGCCGCCTCATGCGCCGCGCGTTGTCCGGCTGGTCGTGCGTGTAGGGCATAATCAGCATCGGCTTGCCCGCGCGCAGGCTCTGCGCCACCGTGCCCACCCCTCCCTGGTGCACCACCATCGCCGCCCGCGGAAACAAAGCCGTGTAGGGCGCATACTCCGCCACGCAGATCGAATCGGGCAGCTTCGTACGCGGCCGGTTGCGCGGGTCGGAGCCGATCAGCAGCACCGCCCGGATTCCCAGCCGCATCGCCGCGCGCGCCGAAAGCTCGTAAAAGCGCCCCGCCGCCAGCACCGCCGCCGAACCCAGCGTAAACACCACCGGCGCCTCGCCTACCGCCAAAAATTTTTCGAGCTGCCAAGGCAGCGCCGCATTCCCGGCGTCCGAATCGTAGAAGCAGAAGCCGGTAATCAGCGAGTTTTCCGGCCAGTCCTTCTGCTCCTCGCCCAGCGCGCGCGAAAACAGCGCCAGCACCAGCCATGGCGAGTGCTTGGCGTCGAAGATCGGGTTCGCGCCCCTGGGCAAGCCCAGCTCGCGGCGCAGCTCGTAGACGGGCTCGGGCCACTTGCGGGTCACAAACCGCGCCAGCCGCCGGATCGCCCGTCCCATCCCCGGCACCGCCTTATCGGCCCGCGCCAGCCGCGGATACGGCGGCAGCACCGGCGGATCGAAGGCCGAGAAAAACGAGAACGGCGCCAGCACATAGCTCGCCCACGGAATCCCCGTAACCTCGGCCACAATCGGCCCCGCGTAGTTCAGCTCGCCCAGCAGCAGCAGGTCGGCGCGCTCAGGCTTGGTCGCCGCGTCCAGCAGGTCGTCGTAGGTCTCGCGCAGGGCAGGAAAGAGGAACTCCCGCAGCCCCGTCTCGGTGCCTTTCTTCACGTCGTAGACCATGGCCACCAGCCGCGTGTCCGTGGGGTCCACGTCCGGCCGCAAAGCGTGAAATTCCAACCCCAGAGGCTCGATCTTGGGCCGGTAAAAGTTGGGCAGCGCCATCACCGGCGTGTGGCCGCGCCGTTTCAGTTCAAGAGCAATGGCGATCAACGGGTTAATGTCGCCGAAGGTGCCTATATTCGAGAGAACAATGCGCAAATGTCTCGCCCCAGCGCGGTAGCGAACCCGCAGGGACTAGGGTAATGCATCGGGATCGGCCCCGACTCCCCTTTCGCCTCCATCGCTCAAAAGAACTTCCCCGGCCCGCGCCAAATTTGCCTTAGACCAAATCTGTTTTAGCAGCCCGCGGCGAAAGGCCGGTTTTGAAAGGGCACGACTTTAGCCGTGTCCCCATGGGCCTGCTGCCCACCCAACCGGCCGGCCCCAAAGCCACATGTTCGCCATCTCCCGCGACGGCCTCCGCAGCTACACCGCCAACGTCGGCCCCGGCACGGTGATGAAAACCAGGTGATTTCCGAAGCTGCGGGGATCACCGCGCCGTAGGCGCAGGGTTTGCTAGCCCCGCGCTTCAGCGTGGGGTAGCTGGTCCCCCGAATGTCTCCAGTCCCGTAGGGACGGCGCCGCCGTCGGCTGGTTTTCTCGCCGTGCCGTAAGTGGTCGATAATCAGCGCGGCTTTAGCCGCCGAGGGAGGGTTCTTGCAGAGCATCGACTTTCGCCACAGGCTGTTAGAGTGGACTTCATGTCCGGCAGGCACAGCAAAGCCACCATCGCCAGTATGGCGGTCATCTCCATGGGCATGGCTGCGCTTCTTCACGAAGGCCTCGGCCACGGCGTCACGGCCTGGCTGCGCGGCGACATGGTCACCGAGCTGACCAGCAACCATCTCTCCGACCTCCGAGCCGACCGCCTGGTCGACGCCGGAGGGACCATCGTCAACCTGATCACCGGCGCCATCGCCCTCATAGCGTCCTTCCGCCTGGGCCGCCGCGCCAACCTGCGCTTCTTCCTGTGGTTTTTCGCCGCGGTGAGCCTGTTCGACGGCGCCGGCTACTTTCTCTTTTCCGGAATCGTCGGAGTAGGCGACTGGTACGCGATCATCCAGGGGCTGCCCTACCAGGCGCTCCTGCGGACCGCCATGGCCATCTTCGGCGCCGCCCTCTACTACCTGTGCATGAGGCTGATCGCGGTCGGAATTCGCCCCTTCGCCGCCAACCGGGGCGAGTACAACACGCTGTGCAGGTTCCCTTACCTGGCCGCCTGCATCTTCTACTGCATCGCCGGCGCCTTCGATCCCCTCGGAATCAAGCTGCTCTTTATCTCCACCATCCCCGCCGCCTTCGGAGGCTTATCGGGTCTCCTCTGGGCCCACAGATTGATGCCGCGCGCCGTCCCCGCCGAGCCGCTCGCGGTGCGCCCCAGTCCGGCCTGGTGGGCGTCGGCAATCGTTTTCGGCATCGCCTTCGTAGTGGTGATCGGTCGCGGCATCGCCTTCAAGCATTAGAACGACTCCAACTCAAAGCTCAAAGGCGAGCCTTAACATGTTAAGGAACGTTTGAACGAGTATTCTCGCAGTGCAGGGGCCAAAGCCCGCTCTCGCTTTGCGTTTTTTGCGGCCCGACTAAACAGGCTGCCGAAAAACCCGGTCTAAGCATCGCTTTGTAGCAAGGGCATGACTTCAGTCGGGCCGAAGATGCTCATTTTAAAGACTCGGGCTTTAGCCGCTGCCTCGCTTGCCCCGCGATTCAATCCAAATTTGGCCCCTTGCTCTTTAGGTGTCTCTCTGGATTTTGCCTCGAAGTTTGGCAGGTGGCCCACCTATCCACACTGTCCCCGCGTCATTCACAAAGAGGGAAGCCTGCGCAACATTCATCGCGGCTTCATCGCGATGAACGGGGCACAGCCGGTCTAAGCTCGAGCCCGGAGCCGGTAGCGGATGACTGGGCCGCCTGCCTTTCACTGGAGCCCATTGGGGGATCTCCGTGTTACGTGCGTGGTGTGGTACTGTGGAAGCCAAAGTTTTGATCCGGCGATATTTTCGCCCAAAGACGCGCGATGGACACACCGAAGACGGTCGCCGAGCAACTGTTCGGGGAAGCTCTCGATTTGCCGCGGGAGGAGCGCTCCGCATTTCTTGACGGCGCATGCCGCGATGCCCCTGAATTGCGCCGCCGGGTGGAAACGCTCCTTGCTGAAAATGATGGGATTACCGGAGCCGTGGCTGAGCCGATTCCCGGCGGCGGACCCAAAACCTTAACCGCGCCGGCCGCTTCCGCGCAAGGCCATACGCCGCCTCCCGGAACCCGCGTGGGCCGCTATTCCATCGAAGGAAAGCTTGGCTCCGGAGGCATGGGGGTGGTGTATCGCGCTCGCGACGAAAAGCTGGAACGCACGGTAGCGCTCAAGATGCTGGCCCCGAGCGTGCTCGCCGGCGAAGAGGCCCGCCGCCGTTTCCGGCGCGAGGCTCTGGCTCTTGCGCGGCTGAATCATCCGCATATTGCCGCGGTTTATGACGCCGGGGAGCAGGAGGGCTACGACTATATCGTCATGGAGTGCGTCAAAGGCGAGTCGCTCGCTTCCAGGCTCCGCTCCGGCCGCGTGAGCGTCCGCGATGCGACTGCGATTGTTTTGCAAATCGCCGAGGCCATGGAAGAGGCGCACGCGCAGGACGTTATCCATCGCGACCTGAAGCCCGCCAACGTAATGCTCACGCCGAAGGGCCACGTGAAGGTACTGGACTTCGGGTTGGCCCGGCTGCTTGCCGGCCCTGACGCCACGCAGTCGCTGATTGAAACGCAAGGCCTTGTCGGCACGCCGCTCTACATGTCGCCCGAACAGGCGCTCGGCAAGCCTGTGGACTCGCGCTCGGATCTATGGAGCCTCGGCGTTCTCTACTATGAGCTTCTTGCCGGCAACCCTCCGTTCAATGGTCCCAGCAGCCTCGCTGTTCTCCAGGCGATTACCAGCGTCCCCGTCCCGTCTCTGCGCACTGCTCGCCCCGACCTGCCCGACGAGGCCGTACGGATTGTCACCCGCGCGCTCCAGAAAGATCCCGAGGAGCGATATCCAACCGCCGCCGATTTCGCACGCGACGCATCGAATCTTCTCGCCCAATTCACCGGAGCCGCTGCGTTGCATTCACAATCGAAAGGACGCCGGCGCTGGCTCGCTGCGTGTGTGGCTCTGGCTCTGGCGGCAATCGCAGCCGGCGGCTGGATGCTCTACCGCCGATCTGCCGAGCGCCAGTGGGCCCGCGAAGACGCGATCCCGCAGATTGCACAGCTCATCGATGAGCGTGCGCCTCTCTCAGCGTTTCTCGGGCTGCGGCGCGCGGAGAAGGCGCTGCCGGACGATGCGCGTCTGCGCCGCATGGCAAGCGAAAATACTGAGCCGGTGAACGTCAGGTCTGAGCCGGAAGGCGCTCAGGTCGCCATCCAGGATTACCTTCGCCCGCATGGCGCGTGGTATGCTCTCGGCGTCACACCCGTCGCGAATGTGCGCATTCCTAAAGGCTATTTCCGCTGGAAGGTCTCGAAGCCCGGCGTGGGAGAGCTGATCGAGGCGCCGGAGACGAACGCGACGATGGATTTCCCGCTCGCCGCCGCGCAGAAGGCGCCGGCCGGCATGGCCTTCTCACCCGGGGGTTCGTGGGAGACGTATGAGGGGTTCCTTGGATGGCTTGGACCCTACCATTTGCCGCCATACTTTATCGATCGCTACGAAGTGACGAACCGCGACTATCAGAAGTTCGTCGACGCCGGCGGCTATGCGAACCCGCGATTCTGGCCGGCGGTTTTTCGTCGGAACGGCCGCGCCATTTCCTGGGGCGAGGCGATGGCGCAGTTCCGCGACACGACTGGGCGGCCCGGCCCATCCACCTGGGTGGCGGGACACTATGCTCAGGGACAGGCGGATTTTCCTGTTTCCGGAGTGAGCTGGTTTGAGGCAGCGGCCTATGCCGCCTATGCCGGCAAAAGCCTGCCTGTGGTCGCCCAGTGGTACCAGGCTGCTCCGCCCGACGTCGCTGAGTACACGGTACCCGCCAGCAATATCAGCGGCAGCGCTCTGGCCCCGGTGGGCGCCTCCAACGGGGTCGGCCCGTATGGCACCTACGACATGGCAGGCAATGTTCGCGAATGGGTCGCTAATCCGGTTGACGGCAATCTCCGCTTCATCCTGGGCGGCTCCTGGAAATCGCCTGCTTACCTCTACTCCGATCCCGAGGCGCTCTCACCTTTCGATCGCTCGCAGGGCAACGGCTTCCGGTGCGTGCGCAACCTCGGACCGTTGCCGAACAATGCCACACAACCCTATCGGCGCGTCGCCCGTGACTTTGCCGCCTACAAGCCCGTCAGTGACGCGGTATTCCGCGCCTACGAGCTGCTCTACACCTACCCAAAGACTCCGCTCAACGCCGAAGTGGAGGGGGTAGTGAAAGAAACGGAGGACTGGCGGGAGGAAAAAGTATCCTTCGACGCTTCCTATAAGGGCGAGAGGATGGCTGCGTATCTGTTTCTCCCGAAGCGCGTGCGACCGCCCTACCAGACCATCCTTTTCTTCCCCAGCGCGCGTGTGCTCTTCCTGCCCCCGGACAGTAGCCACCTTGGCGACATGGAGTTCTTCGACTACATCGTGCAGAGCGGCCGAGCCGTCATGTATCCCGTCTACGAAAACACTTACGAGCGGCGCGAACCGAATACTCGCTACAGCCTGCCCAGCGCCGGAGTCAACGACGAGCTCATCATCGACTGGTACAAGGACGCGGCGCGCTCGCTCGACTATCTCGCCACGCGCCCCGACATCGACAGCACCCGCCTTGCCTATCTGGGCGTGAGCATGGGATCGGCCGACGGCGTCATCATTTCCACGCTCCTGCAGAAACGGCTGCGCACGGCTCTGCTTCTCGACGGCGGATACTTTCTCCAGAAACCGTCTCCCGGATTCGATCAGGCCGACTTCGCTCCGCGGATGAAGATCCCGGTCCTCATGGTGAACGGCCGGTACGACTACACCTTCCCTGTCGACGAGGCGCAGGATCCACTGTTTGCGGCGCTGGGTACGCCCGTCGATGAGAAGAGTCACGTTGTGCTCGACACTCCGCATGATGTGACAGCGCAGCGTCCGCAGCTGGTGAGGGCAGTCCTCGACTGGCTCGATCGGTATCTCGGTCGGGTGAGAGGGTGATTGCGACGATCTCCGATTCTCCATTGACGGCAACAAGCCGTGGCGCCCAAGCGAACCTCCGGGATTGGGTCCGGGGCGGATTGCCGGGGTTGGTGAATGCAAGCCGATGTCAGTGCCATCCGCCTCTGCGTGAGTGACTCGCCGATTTATCGACGATCGAGAGGAGATTCGACTGGACGTTGTGACAAACGACAGTTTGCGTGATACGGTTGGCCAATGAAATTCATACTCGTCTGGCTTGCGCTTGCTCTGCTTGCACTTGGACCGGTCAAGGAGGCTCAGACCACGCAGGATCGCAATCTCATCGTCGGAGCCTGGAGCCTTAGCTCGTACGAACTCCGACTGAAGCCTTCCGGAACCATCACGACACCGTTTGGATCACACCCTGTCGGCCGAATCCTCTATGAGGCGAACGGCCAAATGTCTGCCCAACTGATGCGTCCCGAGATGGTGGCCTTCGCGAGCGACGATCCGCTACGCGCGACCGACAAGGAAGCTGCTTCAGCCTGGAGGAACTACATCGGTTATTGGGGCACCTACACGATGAATGTGAGGGCGGGCACCATTACGCATCACATCGTGGGCGGATGGTTGCCCAACTGGGTAGGTCAGAATCAGACGCGGGCGTTCCAGCTTTCTGGAGACAGCTTATCGCTTGACGCTGATTCGGCTGCTTGGCACGCGCACCTCACATGGAAACGAATTCGGTGAAAGTAACCTTTCATAGGCCATTGTTGCGTTCAAGGCTCGGGACATACGACGGACAATCCGGAAGTTTTGGCTTCAGTTGGCGATATCAGGGCGATAACCGGCCAAAAACGCTTTAGAGCCAAGTAATAGTGAAATGCTAGATTGGCGCGGGTGAAACGCACGATGTATTATTCTTCAGCCCGGTTTTCTTCCTTCTGCTTGAGCAAGCGTGTTCATCTTTTGCCGTCCGTGTGCGGTCCCGCTGAGTCTCGTGGGAGATCCGCCAGACCGAGACGGCGTCAGAGTCGACGAATGGTCCAGCCGATCGTCAGATCCCCTGTTGGGAGGCTCTGCAACGTTCTCAGTTGATGCCGAAACCCTGGGCGGTATGCGTCCGGTCACTCCCGTCACGAAACGTGACGATCTGCATTGAAGCGTCTTTCACGACGACATCGAAGAACGGGCACCGATTGGCCGGTTAACAGGGCAAAGCGCTCATTGAACGCGCTTGAACGCCGATCAGGGATGGGTGTCGATAAAGGGGCACCCCATGGTCTTGCTGGACAGATGCGGCGGGTTGGCTCCCGCTCAGGCGGCGAGTTGGCGAGTTGGCGGGTTGGCGGGCGGCAGGGATGGGCGCGGGCGACATCGTGCCATGGAAAGGAACGAAGGCT
>JBOGLX010000015.1:0-11312 GCA_050745765.1 Occallatibacter sp.
GAGCTGGAGGCTCCTCCACGCCCCCGTCACCAGAAGTCCAAGGAACCCGAACTGGACGATTACGAAGAGCAAACACTCGCCACCCAGATTCGCTCCGGCGCCCTGGGTGAGATGCTCGAAGACGCCCAACTCGACAACCGCCTCCAGTCGAACTTCGACGAAAAGAACGGCGACGAAGAAGACGCATTGGCGGGCGCGGGCGATGAGGAGGAAGAACCAGCGCCCGAAGGCCGGCTGGCGCCCAGTCAGCCGCGCCCCGAGCGCAGCCTCCGCGGACGCCGCACCCGTTCAGCGCAAGCTCCCGGCAACCGCCGCGGTCCCTCGCGCCGCTCGATGCAGACCTCCAGCCTGCCCATCATCAGCGATCTTTTGAAGTCCGGCCAGGAGATTCTGGTGCAGATCGCCAAGGAGCCCATCGCCAAGAAGGGCGCGCGCATCACCAGCCACATCGCGCTTCCCGGCCGCTTCCTGGTCTTTATGCCCACGGTGACGCACGTGGGCGTGAGCCGCAAAATCGCATCGGACGAAGAGCGGCACCGGCTGAAGCGGATTCTGCTCCACGAGCGCGGCGAGGCGCAAGGCGGATTGATCGTGCGCACCGCGGCCGAGGGCGCGACGGAAGAAGAACTGCGCGCCGATCTGCGCTTCCTCATCAACCTGTGGAACGAGATCAAGCAGCGGTCGGAGGCGTCGAAGTCGCCGGCTCTGATCTACCACGACCTGTCGCTGATCGAGCGTATTTTGCGCGACCAGGTGAGCGCCAACTTCTCCAACATCTGGGTCGATTCCGAGGCCGACTACGAGCGCATCGTGCGCTTCCTCAACCGCTTTTCGCCAACGCTGGTGCGGCGCGTCAAGCTCTACACCAAGGAGACGCCGCTCTTCGAGCACTTCGGCATTCAGGACGAGATCTCGAAGGCGCTGCGCTCGAAGGTGTGGCTCAAGTCGGGCGGCTCGATCGTGATCAACCAGACCGAGGCGCTGGTGGCCATCGACATCAATACGGGCAAGTACGTGGGCAAGTCGGCGCGGCTCGAGGACACGATCGTCAAGACCAACCTGGACGCGGTGCCGGAGATCGTGCGCCAGATCCGCCTGCGCGACCTGGGCGGCATCATCGTGATCGACTTTATCGACATGGACGAGCGCAAGAACCGTTACAAGGTTCTGGCCGCTCTTGAAGAAGCCCTGAAGGCCGACCGCGCGCCCACCAAGGTTCTGCAGTTCAACGATTTTGGCCTGGTCGCCATCACGCGCAAGCGCGTCAAGCAGTCGCTCGAACGGACGCTGAGCGTTCCCTGCCCCACCTGCCAGGCCACCGGCATGGTGAAAAGCCCCATCACCGTGTGCAACGAGATTTATATCGAGATGCGCAAGATGCGGAAGCACTTCGAGGGGGCGGACGTGATGCTGCGCGTACACCCCGAGACGGTGAAGACGCTCAAGGGCAACAATGCGCGCTGGCTGGTGGAGTTCGAGGAGTTGACCGGCAAGAACCTGCTGGTGAAGAGCGACCCGGCGCTGCACCCGGAGCAGTTCGACATTCAGGGGTGAAAGACAGGGGTCAGTGATCAGTGGTCAGTAAAAACGGCGAGGGCCGGGCTCTGTGGTTTGGCTGTTTGCGGTTTGGCCGTTTGCGCCTGGGGCGAGAAATGGGACACGGTCAACCAATCGCGGTACTATGAAACGAAAGCTATGAACGATGAACGCAATGCTCCGGCAACCCGCGGCGACCTACAGAATCTGGAGGCCAAGTTCCAACTGAACCTTCGTGACCTGGAGGATCGGCTGGTGGAAGCCATCCGCGACAGCCAGACCGAAGTTCTGAAGGCGTTTTATGGATTTTCGCAGTCGATTCAGGAGCGGTTCAGAGCTCAGGACGACATGGAGATGCCGCTCAAGAAGCGCATGACGGTGATAGAAACCCGCATGCTCGAAGTCGAAAAGCGCCTCAATATGCCTCCCGCGGCAGCCTGACGGGAGACCACAAAGGCGCACCTTTCCGCCCGCCCGCAAGGCACCGATTCCGCGTCACTTCCGGTTCACAGCGTGGGAAATTCTGAGTCCGAAAGAGCAACCCCGGCGCGCATTCGGTGTCTAATCGAAGTGAAAGACGTGTGTCTCCCGGAAATCGAACCAAAAATTTGATTGTTGAGGTTACGACATGTCAAACCTATATTGGGCGCGGCTGGTGCGGCGCGCCAGTCTCTTTGGGGTTGCGGCTTTGGTTGCAACCGGTGTGGCAATCGCGCAATCCGCGCCCACTGCTGCTCCGTCAAACGCGCAATCTTTCTCGCAGTCTTCAATCACGAGCGCCGGCCCCTCCTGGAGCGATTCGAATTCCAGCGCCGGCCAGGTTGCCGAGCTCGCCGCTCCCCGGTCCATGCCGGCATTGCCCAGCGCGCCCGCTCCATCTGCTTCGGCGGCCGGCGGCGCCGGTTCAGGCGGCGGACTCATGCACTCGCTGGCCAAGAACTTCGCCTTCGAGGTCGGGGGCGGCGTCAACGCCCCCGAAAGCAGCTCGGTCACCTGGGGCGGCAACTTCACCATCGGCGGCGGCGCCAACTTCAGCAAGAACCTCGCCCTGCTCCTCGAGTACCAGTTCATCGACGATAAACTGCCGGGCGCGCTGATCGCCGAGACCGGCGCAAGCGGCGGTCACGCTCACATCTGGTCGCTCACGCTCGATCCGGTCCTCGATCTGTTCCCGAAAGCGTCGAACGACATTTATGCAACCGGGGGTGGGGGCTTCTATCGCAAAGTGACCAGCTTCACGGACATTGAGCCGGAGGAATTCTGCTCGTACTTCTACTGCGGCGTAGGATACGTACCCCAGACGGTAGGCCACTTCTCGAGCAACCAGGGGGGCTACAGCATCGGCGGGGGCTACATCCACCGCATGGGCGGCATTTACGGGACGAGCAAGATGAAGCTCTTCGCCGAAGTTCGCTATCTCGATGTGCTCTCGCCGGCGCTGACCACTCAGCCCAACGGTCTGGGGTCAGCCACCGTGGGCGCGGACACCAAGCTGGTCCCGGTCACCTTCGGCATTCGCTGGTAAATTCGCCGCGGCGTCAACCCCGAAGATACGCGCCTGCATCCAACGCCGTTAGTGTCGGTATTTCCGGGCGGACGAGAGGTTCAAGTCCGCAAGCGAAGAAAGGTAAGCGGCGATGCCTCTCATCCATATAGTGATTGTGTTGATTGTGGTGGGCGTGATTTTATGGCTCATCAACACCTTCATCCCCATGCAATCCACCATCAAGTCCATCCTGAACGCGGTGGTGACGATCCTGGTGGTTCTCTGGCTTCTTCAAGTCTTCGGGATTCTCGGCTACATCGAGCATATACGCGTAGGCAAATGAGACTGGCGGCCAGGGACGCGACTTTAGATCCGTTCTTTAGTCCTCGCAGCTATTTCCGACGGTCGCATAAGGTGGCCTCTACTTGATGAAAAAGCCATCCAGGTCTCTGACAGGATGGTTTTGAACCTTTCGATTGCCAATCCCAGGTCCCAAAATCGGGACCCGGGGACCCTCGGAGGTACAAGTTCAAATGGTCAGAGACCCAGGCGCAGAAACAAAGACGCGCCGAACCTGGGGCACCCAGGATTTGGTAAATCGTCGGGCGGTCAAAGACCTGGTATGAATGGTGAAGGAGCTTCCGCCGATGTTCACGCCACGGCCCATCGCTTATGTGCATAGTCCTTACAAGGAAACCTCCGCGATTCCCAAGGGGCTCGGCGCAAAGCACGACGCCGAAGGCTCGATCGAAGTGGTGCGCGAGTTCGAGCCGGGTCTCGCCGACATCGAGGGCTTCTCGCACCTCTTCATTCTCTGGTTCTTCGACCGCAACGTGGACTTCAGCCTCACCGCTCACCCGCCCTCGGACGACCGCGACCACGGCGTCTTCGCCACGCGCTCGCCGCGGCGCCCCAACCCCATCGGCCTCACGGTCGTCGAGCTCCTCGGCCGCGAGGGCGCCGTCCTCTATGTCCGCGGCGTGGACATGCTCGACGGCACGCCCGTGCTCGACATCAAGCCCTACTTGTCCAGCATTGCGACGGAAAAACTCCGCCGCGGATGGCTGACCGAAGCCGAAGCCCGCAAGGCCTGAGCCCGCAGGGCCTGAGCCCGCGCCCTCACGGAATTCCGAGAATTTTGTGCGTCTGCAGGCTCAAGCGCCACTGCGGATGCTGAAGACAATAGCGCAGCGCCAGCTCCGCATTCGCCTCGCGCTGCGGCCCATCCATCGGCTGCAGAAAGAAGTGGCGGAACGCGAGGGCCGCGAACTGCTCCGGCGCAGCGCCGGCCTGCGGATAAACCAGCTTCAGCTCGTCGCCGCTGCGCTGCACAAACTCCGCGCCCGCCTTCGGACTCACGCAAACCCAGTCGATGCCCGCCGGAGCCGCGATGGTTCCGTTGGTCTCGACGGCGATCTCGAACCCGCGGCTGTGCAGCGCGGAAACAAGCTCGGCGTCGAGCTGCAAAAGCGGCTCGCCGCCTGTGCAAACCACGAACCGCCTGTCTTTGAATCGCATGTCCTTGCCGGCTTCCGGCCATTTCTCTTCGACCGCCGCGGCCAACGAGTCCGCGGATGAGAATCTTCCGCCGCCGGGGCCGTTTACATCGGCAAAGTCCGTATCGCAGAAGCGGCAGACGGCGGTTGGGCGGTCGGGTTCGCGGCCGGACCAGAGGTTGCACCCGGCAAAGCGGCAAAACACCGCCGCACGCCCGGTCTGCGCGCCTTCGCCCTGCAGCGTGTAAAAAATCTCTTTGACCGCGTAGCTCACTGGGTGCGCCGGACTCCTGCTCTTATTCTCAGGCATTCCGGCCTGGTACTACAGTTGTAAATGGTTCGCGATTCGCGAAAGGGGCAAGAGCAGGGGCCTGAACGCCCCGTAGATTGGCACCGTTTCCGGGGATTGAACAGACTGCGGGAAAAAGGGCCAAATTCGGCTTGAATCGCAGGGCAAGCGAGGCAGGGGCTTAAAGCCCAGCAGATTTTTCAAGCAGTTTATGTACGGGCTGAAGCCCGTACCCTTCAAGCCTTAGTCAAACTGACCCATTACCGGAAATGAAAGCCCTCCACCCGGCCATTTAGAATCACAAGGCGATGTTTATTGGCTATCTGGAGTGTTTCTCCGGCATCAGCGGCGACATGCTGCTCGGCGCCCTTGTCGATGCCGGCGTTCCGTTCTCTCTTCTTGAAGAAACCGCCGCCGCCCTCAACGTCGGCGCGTGCCTTGAAGTGCGCAAGGTGATGCGCGGCGGCGTCTCCGCAACAAAAATCGACGTGCTCA
Organism: Occallatibacter sp.; assembly: GCA_050745765.1. Classification (GTDB taxonomy): domain Bacteria; phylum Acidobacteriota; class Terriglobia; order Terriglobales; family Acidobacteriaceae; genus Telmatobacter. The sequence goes on from JBOGLX010000015.1 coordinate 5,303, forward strand.
CCCCGGAGCAAGCGGCGGACATACACGAACATCACTCACACGAATCCCATACACACCAAGCCCCTTCAAACACAGAGCTGGGCGCCCCATCCTTTCCGCGGCCTTTGGCGGAAAGGGTGGGAGACAACGAAACTCAACCGGCTCCTGTCGCGCACGAGCACACCCACGCCCCCCACCGCCATCTCTCCGCAATCCTCGAGATCATCGCCGCCGCCCCCCTCGCCGATCCCGTAAAAACCCGCGCCAGTCGCGCCTTCCAACTACTAGGCGAAGCCGAAGCCGCCATCCATTCCATCCCCATCGAGAAAGTCCACTTCCACGAAGTGGGCGCCGTCGACACCATCGTCGATATCGTCTGTTCGGCCGCGGGATGCGCGGCTCTCGGCGTCCACCGCTGGCTTGCCTCGCCGTTGAATGTGGGCAGCGGCACAGTGAAATGTGCGCATGGAACGCTGCCGGTTCCCGCACCGGCCACGCTCGCCCTGCTCGGAGACGCACCCGTCTACGCTGCCGGCGAGCCTATGGAGCGCGTCACTCCCACTGGCGCCGCCCTGCTGCGCATGCTCGATGTCTCCTACGCCCCGCTGCCCGCCATGCGCGTCAAGACATCGGGCTACGGCGCCGGCAGCCGCGACACCCCCGGCGAACCCAATCTACTCCGCATCCTCATCGGCGAGTCCAGCGCCGAAACCGCCGAAGCAGCCGAATCCATCGCCGTCATCGAAACCACCATCGACGACTCCAACCCGCAGTTGCTCGGCTACGTCAGCGATGTGCTGCTCGCGGCAGGCGCCTGGGATGTGCTGCGCAGCGCCGTGCAGATGAAAAAAGGCCGCACCGGCGTTCAAATGACCGTCCTTTGCCGTCCCGATCTGGTTCCGGCGCTGCGCGAAATCCTCTTCCGCGAAACCACCACCATCGGCCTGCGCTGGCGCCTGGAAAACAAGCTCGCCCTTGCCCGCGAATTCGATGAAGTCGAAACACCGTGGGGCAAAGTCCGCATCAAGATCGCCCTTTGGCCCAATGGCGCAGTCGCCAACGCCGCTCCCGAATACGAAGACTGCCGTGCCCTCGCCGCACAGCATTCGGTCCCGCTCAAGCAAATCATGCAGGAAGCGATGCGCGTCTACGCAGAAGCAAAAATCGCCGCGGAGGCGCGCCCATGAACCGCCTTCAGATCGAGTCGCTGCTCAACGAAGTCCGCGAAGGCCGCACCGATGTCGCCCAGGCCCTCGATCGGCTCCGCGGACTGCCTTTCGAGGATCTCGGCTTCGCCAAGCTCGATCACCACCGCGCCCTGCGCACGGGATTGCCGGAGGTGATCTTCGCCGCCGGCAAAACGCCCGCCCAGGTCGCCGAAATCTTCGCCCACATGGCCCAGGCCGGCGGCAATGTGCTCGCCACGCGCGCCTCGCTTGAAGTCTTTGAAGCCGTCCGCCTCGCCCAATCGGAAATCGAGGGCCCGCGCGCCGAGTTTCACTCGACTGCTCGCGCCATCACGCTCGCCCAAGCCCCGGCCGTTCCGGGCAAGGGAACCATCGCCGTAGTCTGCGCCGGCACCAGCGACCTGCCCATCGCCGAAGAAGCCGCCGTCACCGCCCGCCTCATGGGCAACGCCGTCGAGCTCATCGCCGACGTCGGCGTTGCCGGCATCCATCGCCTGCTCGCACAGAAGGACGTGCTTCAATCCGCCCGCGTGCTCGTCGTCTGCGCCGGCATGGAGGGCGCACTGCCCACGGTCGTCGGCGGCCTGGTCAACGCGCCCGTCGTCGCCGTCCCCACCAGTGTCGGTTACGGCGCCTCGTTCGGCGGCGTCGCCGCGCTGCTCGGCATGCTGAACACCTGCACCCCCAATGTCTCCGTGGTCAATATCGACAACGGCTTTGGCGCGGCGTCTATCGCCTCGCTCATCAATCATTTGTGAGGATTTATACATGCCGGAGTGGAAACTCGATTGCGCTGCCAAAACGCCGCCTCGGACTCGCGGGCCTGCTAACTCGCTAACTCCGGGTCAGCGGAGCTAACTTGCTATCTTGTTTCAACCATAGCTCACAACAAGCTTAATCTCGATTTGCGAAGAGCCTATGTCGCACTGTCCCGTAAAGTTCCGCTATCTCCGGCGCCGGCTCCCATCCGGCCCGCTGCGGATTCTCGATATCGGCTGCGGCAATCACTCGCCTTCGATCACCAAGCGCTGGTTCCCAGCCTGCCATTACGCCGGCGCCGACATTCAGCGCTATAACCTGAACAACGCCGACCTGGCCGCATTGGATGAGTTCTTCGAACTTGGAGCGGACGGACGGCTCCGGCTACGGCGCTATCCCTGCCGCGAGCTACGACGTCGTCCTTCTGAATCACGTCGTCGAGCACATGGCCGACCCCGCTCCGGCCGTGGCAGCGCTCTGCGCCAAGCTCAAGCCCGGCGGCTACATCTGGATCGCGTTTCCTTCGCTGCGCAGCCTGTCTTTGCCGCACTCTGTCGATGAGACACTGAATTTCTGCGACGACCCCACGCACATCCACCTCCCCGATGTTCGCGAAATCGCCAACATTCTTCTCGCTAACGGGGTCAGCATCGTCCACGCCGGCCGCTCCCGCGAAGGCTTCCTGACTACGCTCGCAGATATGTTCAAACTGATCAAGCGCCTCGTCAAGCGCGCCCTAACCGGCAAATTCTCGGGCCGCGGCCTCTGGTACATTCTCGGGTTCGAGGATCATGTGCTCGGCCAGCGCGGGATGAACCGAGGCGCGTCCACACACTGTTCCTCGTCTTGACACTCATCTCGCCAAGGCGCATAAGGAGGCACGCTCTCCCGAAACGGCGCGCCGCGACTCGCCCCCTACCGGATGCGGAACGCGTAAGCAACGCCGACCGAAATGATTGGGAAAGTCTTCAAGGGATCGAGATCGCTCTTATACTTCGCGATCTGCTGCTGCAGATTCGATTGCACATCGGCGTCGGTGGCCACGTTCACGCAGTTCTGCCCCTGCGCGTCGCACACCTGCCCCGAAGTAAGCGCGATGTTCAGCGAAGGCGCGCCGATGAACGCCACGCCCAGCTCGAACGGAATCGAAAAATGCCCGCCGCGGCGCGAAATCATGTTTCCCCACCCGGTGGTGATCGTGAACGCAGGCTTCTGGCTGTTCAGACCCAGGCCACCCGCGCCCGTCACCGGATTGCTCGACGAAGCGTAATACGTGTAGTTATTGAGCGTGAAGCTGGTGCCCGGCTGCACGGTAAACGTCGCCGTGGCTTTGTTCTGGTTGTAGAACAGCACTCCCGGACTGAACCGCAGCCCGTGTCTGGGAAACGGATAAATGTCCACCGACGCTCCAGCCGAAGCCAGGTTCAGGTCGGCGTCCAAGTTAAAACCGTTGGTCGAAATCCCGTTGTCGGCGTACTTGAACTCGCTGCCGGTGGCGCGCAGGTTCATATAGCGGTTCAGGTTGGTCGCGGCCATCAGGTTGACGCCGAACAGCGAAACGCCGCCGCCCAGGGCGACGCGCGAAAGCGGCCCGCCGATGCCGCGGCCCGCGGGCGGTGCGATCTGCACCGAACCGCTGCTGGGGTTAGCGCCAGGGTTGGCGCCAGAATCGGAGCCGTCGGCCACCAGGTTCTGAGAAGTGCTGAACGATTGTGCCGCGATCGCCACGGGCACAGCCAGCATTGCGATCGACAAAAAGAGCGCAGTAGGTCTCATGCAATTCGACTCCTGACAAAATCTGCTTGCGATTTCAGACAGCCCCGGCCCGGCGCCGGGCCCTCCGACGTTGCAGCGTGGGGAGACTGCGACTGACTCGCAGCCCCGATGCGGATAATTGACGCCAATTTACCTTAGGCTCCGAAAATGGGTTGCCGGAATGCGCTCCCTCTGAGTAACTTTTCAAGAAAAGAGCATGCCCTTATGGCAAATTCCCCGATCCGGATTCGACAGCCGCCCCGTCTCACCCGAGATACAATGACCATCGGCGTCTTTCAGCCGAGCATTAGTCATGCCCACGCAGAAAAATGATTCGCACGCCATCGCCGCCCTGCGCCGCGGCCTGCTCGCCTGGTACGAGGCCAACCGCCGCGACCTGCCCTGGCGCCGCAGCCGCGATCCCTACGCCATATGGGTCTCTGAGATCATGCTGCAGCAGACGCGCGTGGCCGTAGTCGTCGATCGTTTTCAGGCCTTTCTGGCGCGCTTCCCCACGCTCCTCTCGCTGGCTCTGGCGACGGAACAGGAGGTGCTCGCGCTCTGGAGCGGCCTCGGCTACTACCGACGCGCGCGCATGATGCAAAAGGCCGCGCAATTGGTCGCCGGCCGCAACCAGGGCAGCCTGCCCGCAACCGCGGACGAGTTGCGCGCTCTGCCCGGCATCGGCGCTTACACCGCCGCCGCCATCGCCAGCATCGCTTACGGCGAGCGCGTTCCCGTGGTCGACGGCAACGTGGAGCGCGTTTTGTGCCGCGTGGCCGGATGGGAGGCGGGCAGCCGCAGCGGCGCAACTGCGCTCAAGCGAAAGATCGATGCGCTCGCCCTCCGGCTTCTCGATCCCCAGCGCCCCGGCGACTTCAACCAGGCCCTCATGGAACTGGGAGCCACCGTCTGCCTGCCGCGCAATCCGCAGTGCGTGGCGTGCCCGCTCCACTCCGCGTGCAAAACCCGCGGCGAGCACAAAACCCGCCCGCGCCCGCCCATGCTCAGACGCCAAGTTGCCCACGCGCTCGCTGTGCGCACCGGCCGGCGAACTGCGCTCGAACGCGAAGTTCTGCTCGCGCAGCGCCCCGCCACCGAGACCATAATGCCCGGCCTATGGGAGCTGCCGCTGCTGCGCGACTCCGAGATTCCCGAAGACAAGCCGCTCATGACCCTTCGCCACAGCATCATGCAGGTGAATTACCACGTTCGCATCCGCGCCGTCACCGAAGACAGCGTCGAATCCATGACCGTGGCCGGCGGTCTGCGCCGCTGGGTCCCGCTTTCCGAGGCCGCCGGCATGGCCCTCACCGGCCTCGCGCGCAAAATTCTCAGCCGCGCGCCCAACTGCTGCCCACAGCTCCGCCGGGCAACCTTTACCCCGCGGCGCGCGTATCCTGAATAGAGGCTTGTGTAGGGCATTCGGCCATGGGGATGCAAAAAATCTCGTTCACCGTCGCGGTCACGGCCATCAGCCGCGCCTGCGTTCTTCGCGACCGCGTGCTTCGCCGCGTGGAACGGAGCCGGCGAATCAGCCCATCCGTCCACACCGGCTCCCGCCACTCCATCCCCAGCGGCAATCGCCTGCTCGACGCCGTCTTCGTCCGCCCCGCGAACGCACCGCCGCAAGCCGCCCTCCTCATCTGCCACGGCATCGCCGAAACCGTCGAGAACTGGACCGGCGTGCAGCATCTTCTCGCCGCCCACGGCGTCGCCTCGCTCGTCTTTGACTACTCCGGCTACGGCCGCAGCCGCGGCGCCGTCGACTGGAGCCAGTGCGAGCAGGACTCCATCGCCGCCTTCGAGTTCCTCAAGACCCTCGCGCCCGGCGTCCCCGTCTCCATCCTCGGCTTCTCTTTGGGCAGCGGCATCGCCACCGCCATCCTCGATCGCATCTGTCCAGACCGCCTCATCCTCTGCGCCGCCTTCACCTCCTTCCGTGAGGCCGCCAGCTCCCTCGGCATTCCCCGCCGCGTCTCAAAATACCTGCCGCCCATCTGGAGCAGCGAAAAGCCGCTCAAAAAATGTCCCCTCCCCATCCTCATCGTCCACGGCGAGCACGACCGTACCTTCCCCGTGCGCATGGCCTCGCGCCTGGCCGCCTGGTGCGGACCGAACGCCGAGCTCGTCATCGTCCCCAACCACTCCCACAGCCAGCCCTTCAATCGCCCCCAGCTCAGCTTTTGGCGCCACATCGTCGCCCACCTGATCCCGCCCCAGCCCGCACCTGGCGTTTCTTAACAGCCTATGAAACAAGTCCGGCTTTGAAAGGGCACGACTTTAGAACTCATCCGTAAATAGTAGCGCCGGTCTCCCGACCGGCTGTG
>JBOGLX010000016.1:0-41956 GCA_050745765.1 Occallatibacter sp.
GGCTGTGCCATGCCCGGAACCCTCTACTTAAGAATTGTGCGCCAAAGGGGCATAATTATATGCAAAACGGCGGGGAAGATTTTGCCGGCGTCCTCGGGATACACCTACTCTGGAATTGCTCTAAACCTGGGCCGCCCGGCTCAGCGGTAGTATTTGATTAAGAGGCTTGAGTATCAGGGCGGGAGGCGGAAACGCGATGAAAGAGATTGTTTTTGAGGTTGCGCAGGAGGCTGACGGCGGATTTACCGCCGAGGCTATCGGCGAGAGCATCTTTACGCAGGCGGATAGTTGGGATGAGCTGAGAGCCAACGTGAAGGAGGCGGTGCAGGCGTTCTATTTCGACTCCGCTGCTCCGGCTTCGATCCGGCTGCGGCTGGTGCGGGATGAAGTGCTGGCGGTTGCATGAAACTGCCGCGCGACCTGAGCGGTGAAGAGCTCGTGAAGCACCTCTGCAAGCGCTGGGGCTAGGCGAGAGTGCATCAGGTTGGAAGTCACATTATCTTATAGACCGAGCAGCCAGCGTCTCATCGCGTGGCTGCTCCGGCACAATCCCTTGAGGATCGGAACGCTCAATGCGATTCTTGCAGCGGTCTCGGCGCAGAAGGGCGTAACCAAGGAAGAAATTCTCAGAGGCATCTGAAGGTGGCCCCAGGTTCCGGAGTCGGGGCAGCCGGGCCGGAGACCCGCTCGTCGCGATGACGCCGCGATGAACGACACAGCCTCCTGGACCCAGCTCCCGATGACCTGAAATTTGTGAGTGGGCCACCTGCCCCGGACTCAGGGGAAGCGAGTTTTTTGCCGCGATGGGCGCTTCATGGGCTATATTTGGGTCCACGCAGCTCTTGAGCAAGGCAATCTCACTCAAAGGACCCGTTCCGGTGCCGACCCGTCTTCGTTTCTTAATTCTCGCCCTGGTCATTTTTCCCGCATTTTGCTTGAAAACAGTGGATGCGCAACATGCCGCGAATGCGAACGCCTACTACGACCAGCTACGCACTCTGCTGCCCGGCGGGGATGCGATCGCGGTCAACAACCTGGTGCTCAAACGCGATGCGGCCACCTTCACCTTTCAGAGCGGAAGCATTGCCTTTTACGGCGAGGTCAACGGCAAGGTGACGGGGGCGGTTTTCAAGGGCGAAGGGCACTTCCACCTGACGCCGCCGACGGCCGAGGAGCGGCATAACCTGGCCATACTGGCGCACGGCGAGGAGTTCGACGAGGACTTTGACCAGGTGGTGCTGCGATTCACGGACGGAACCGCCGCAGAGCTGCGCAAGGGCTCTCGCGGCGCGGGCGCGGCGGGCTCCGGTTACACCGCAGCCGCGCAGCAATTGCACAACTTTCAGCACACCAAGCTGCTTGAGAACATCGATCTGCGGCTGCTTGAGGATGTGTTGAGCCCAGCGCCGGGCGGGTATTTCTTCGCGGCGATTCACGGCAAGAAGGACCACGACCTGTTCTTCACCATCGACCCTCACGGCGCGCCCGGCGTGGAGCCCGAGGAAGTATCGCTGATGAACTGGACTGCCTGGGGCGAAACCTACCTGGCGGCATTTCACGCTGCCGCGGCGATGGCTCAGGAAGCAGGCAACGGCGGCGAGAATGAAACCTACCGCATAGACCACGAGGACCTGGATACGACGATCGAGCGGAGCGGATTTCTGACCGGCGTGGCCACGGTCCACCTGGTTGCGCTGGATGACGGTCTTGCCGTGACGCCGTTTGCGCTTTATCCAACGCTGCGAGTGAGCAGCGTGGAGACCGGCAAGGGCGAATCTCTGGACTTTGTGCAGCAGGACAAGGACCAGGACGCTGACTTTGGCGTGGTGCTGGCGAAGCCGATGCACAAGGGTGAATCAGTTACACTTCGCATCACCTATGCAGGTAAGGACGTGGTGCAAGATGAAGGCGGCGCGAATTACTATCCCGTGGCCAGGCAAAGCTGGTATCCCAACGCCGCGCATGGGTTAGGCGACTACACCACCTATCATATGCTGTTTCACGTTCCCAAGGGTCTGGAATTGATTGCCACGGGAACCAAGGTGAATGAAAGCACGGACGGCAAAGTCACCACCACCGAGTGGAGAACCGACGTGCCGCTTGCGGTGGTGGGATTCAACCTGGGCAGGTTCGACATGAAGGAGGCAAAGATCCCGGGCAAGCCTGGCGACAGCCTGACCATCGATGCCTACGCCAACACGACGCCTCCAAGCGCGCTGGCGGGCCTGGGCGACCTCAATCTCGGTAGCTTCAATGCGGCGGGCATGCTGCCCATGGAGTTAAGCCAAGGCGAGGTCGCCGCGCGCCTCTACACCGCTTACTTTGGGCCCATTCCATTTGCGCATATATCCCTGACCCAGCAGTTTGCCTGTAACTACGGACAAAGCTGGCCGATGCTGGTGTATCTGCCGATCTGCGGCTATCTCGATCAGACGCAACAGCATTTTCTCGGACTGAATCCGGACGATATGTACTGGAAGGTAGTGACTCCGCACGAAGTGGCGCACCAATGGTGGGGTCAGACGGTGGGGTTTCGGAGCTATCGCGACCAATGGATGAGCGAGGGATTTGCGGATGAGTCGGCGGCGCTGTTTCTTCTGGCTACGCGGCCCAAGCCGGATGACTATCTCGCCTTTTGGAAGCAGCAACTCAAGCTCATCACGGAAAAGAATGCGGAGGGATTCCGGCCGATCGACGTGGGGCCGGTGACGATGGGATTCCGGCTCAGCACCGAGAAGACGGGGTGGAATGTTTATCAGGATCTTGTCTATCCCAAGGGAGCATACATTCTCCACATGATTCGCATGATGATGTGGTCGCCCAAGGACGGCGACGCGCGCTTCATCGAGACGATGCACGACTTTGTCAAGACCTATTGGCTGAAGGCTGCGACCACCGAAGACTTCAAGGCGATGGTGGAAAAGCACATGAGCCGGGGGATGGATCTCGAGGGCAATCACACCATGGATTGGTTCTTCCGCGAGTACGTTTATGGAACCGACCTGCCTGTTTATCACTTCGAGAGCCAGGCGACGCCGGACGCGAACGGCTGGAGCGTGCACTTTAAGCTCACGCAGTCGGGGGTGAAGCCGGATTTCAAGAACGCCGTGCCGATGTACATCGAATTCGCCAACGGCAAGGTGTTTCGGCTGGGCTCGATCGACATTACGGGTCCGAAGACGTTGGATCAGACGGTGCAACTGCCCAAGCTGCCGTCGGCGATCAAGCAGGTGGTCATCAACTATAACTACGATGTGCTGTGCGCCTACGACTGAGGGGCGCGGGAGCGGGTCAGGGCCGTGCCCGATCAAGGCACGCACTAGCCAAGTGCAAGAGCAACCGCGGGTCCTTCGGCTCGCTATGCTCAGGCTGACAGCGGTAGTAATTTCGTGGCTTCCAACCGAAGCAGAGTTCAGGGTGCCTAATCTATATTTTCTGGGTTCTTTGCACGGCGCGGACGCCGGGGACGCGGCGGAGGCCTAAGACCATGCGGTTGAGGTGGCGGAGGTCTTCGGCTTCGACCAGGAATTCGATCATGGCTTCGCCTTCGTCGTCGTGACGGATGTCAACGCCGCGGATGTTGGTGTTTTCGTCGGAGATGACGGCGGTCAGCTCCTTTAACATGCCGGTGCGGTCGTCGCAGAAAATGGTGATTTTGACGGGGTAGCGCTGCGCGGCGCCTGCCGACTGGCCGCCGACGCGGCCCCACTCGACGTTGATGCGGCGGTCGCTCTCGTAGAGCAGGTTCTGCACGTTGGGGCAACTGCGGGCGTGGACGGCTACGCCTTTGCCGCGGGTAACGTAGCCGACGATCTCCTCGCCGCGGATGGGGTTGCAACAGCGGGCACGGTAGACGAGCAGGTCGTTCTGGCCTTCGACCTGGAGGGAATCGGAACCGCTCAGGTGCAGCTTGCGCACGGCGTCCGACATGGCGGCTTCAGTGCCGGGTTTGGGCTCGGTAGCGGTCGCGGTTTCGGGCTGGTCGGCGAAGCCGGGGGCGAGCTTGTTGAGCACCTGATGGGCGGAATGCTTGCCCGAGCCGAGGGTGGCGAGCAGGTCGGCGGCCGTGGCCACGCCGTATTCGCCGGCGATGCGGCCGAGGTCCTGGTCGCCGATCTGGGCCATGGGAACTTTGAAGCGGCGGGCTTCTTTTTCGAGGAGCTTGCGGCCGATTTCGACGGCGCGGCGGCGCTGGTCTTCGTTGAGCCAGTGCTTGATCTTGTTGCGGGCGCGGGGGCTTTTAACGAAGGTGAGCCAGTCGCGGCTGGGGTGGTGGTCCTTCTGGGTGACGATCTCGACGATGTCGCCGGTGCGGAGTTTAGTGCGCAGCGGGACCATGCGGCTGTTGACCTTGGCGCCGACGCAGGTGTTTCCTACCTCGGTGTGAATGGTGTAGGCGAAGTCGACGGGCGTGGCGCCGGCGGGGACTACAACGACCCTGCCTTTGGGCGTGAAGGTGTAGACCTCGTCGGGATAGAGGTCCATCTTGAGGCTGGAGAGGAACTCGTTGGGGTCGGTCATCTCCTTTTGCCACTCGACGAGCTGGCGAATCCAATTAAGGCGATCTTCGTCGCGAGCATCGACGGAGCCGCCGGCCTTGTACTTCCAGTGGGCGGCGATGCCTTCTTCGGCGATGCGGTGCATGTCTTCGGTGCGGATCTGCACCTCGAATTGATGGCCGCCTTCGCCCATAACGGTGGTGTGGAGGGATTGATAGCGGTTGGCGCGGGGGATGGCGATGAAGTCTTTGATGCGGCCGGGGACGGGACGCCAGAGGGAGTGAATGAGGCCGAAGACGGCGTAACAGGAGGCGATATCCTTGGTGATGACGCGGACGGCGAGCAGATCGTAGACCTGGTCGAAGGAGACTTTGGAGCGCTCGATTTTTTGGTAGATGGAGTAGAGGCGCTTGATGCGCCACTCGACGCGGGCCTGGATGTTGTTTTCGCGGAGCTGCTCGACGAGAGTGTCTTCAATGCCGCGGAGGAACTGCTCGCCCTCGGTGCGGCGGGCTTCGACGGCCTCGGAGACGCGCTCGTAGCTGACCGGATCGGTATAGCGGAAGGCAAGGTCCTCGAGCTCGCCGCGCACCTTGCCCATGCCGAGACGGTGGGCGAGCGGGGCGTAAATGTCGAGGGTTTCGCGGGCGATGGCCTCCTGGCGGTCGGGCTTCAAGTGCTGGAGAGTGCGCATGTTGTTGAGGCGGTCGGCTAACTTGATGAGGACTACGCGGACGTCGGAGACCATGGCGAGAAGCATCTTGCGGACGTTTTCGGCCTGGCGGTCTTCGCGGTTGGCGAACTGAATTTTGTCGATTTTGGTGACGCCTTCGACGATGTGGGCTACCTGATCGCCGAATTCGGCGGCGACTTCTTCGTTGGTGGCGAGGGTGTCTTCCACGGAGTCATGGAGCAGGCCGGCGGCGATGGCCATGGAGTCGAGCTTCATCTCGGCGAGGACTTCGGTGACTTCGAGGGGATGAACGATGTAGGGCTCGCCGGAGGCGCGGAGCTGGCCTTCGTGGTGCTTGACGCAGAAATCCCAGGCTTTGCGGATGAGGGCAGTGTCGTCGCTGGAGCGATTGGCCTTGATGCGTTTGAGGAGGGCGTCAAAACGCTCGGCGAGCGGGCGTTCGGCGATGGAGTGCTTGCCGGGCGGGCGCGCTGCGGCCCCGGTTTCCACTGTGGAGGGCGCCTGCAGGGGCGAAAGAGCGATCGCAACATCCGTCGCGGGAGGATTTCGGACCGTCTCCATAATTTATTATAGGCCGCTTGCTTTCGGGCAGCGTGAAGGCGGGGCGATTGAGGGATTCTTACGCGGCGGCTCCGTCAGAAAATTGGACTTGCGCGACGGCGCCCTCAAGCTTCTGCAGATAGGCAACGAGTTCCAGAAGATTGCGGGCCTGGGGATTGCCATCGGAACTCAACATGCGCATAAGGCTCTTTGGGGAGCGCCCGAGAGCGTCTCCGGCCTTGATGAAACCAACGGTGCCGTTGCTGTACTCGCGCAGGACCATTTTGGCCCAGGCCCTCATCTCTCCTTTCCTCTCGAACATTCAAGGACACAATCAAGTTCCAGGTGCGCATTTGCTGGGTTTGGCCCTGCAGCAAAACGGTGTTCTCGTCACCACGGACGGGAAGATCCGGGGCATTGCCGGGCCGCAGTACATGCAAAATCCGATGGTCCTCGGATAGCTCATCCGAGAGCCCGATGGGAGCCCGTTCAGCGTCCAGTCGCCGCCGCCTTGTTCGCTGGCCATGGGGTCATTCCCCCACTGTGTCGGTCCTCGAAAGTAAGACAGATTGAACCGACCCTATCGACGAAAGCGAGGACGCCATCAAATCTGCTCGCGCCGGGCGACGCTACTCTTTCGTTTTGGCTTTTCGAGCCGTTCTCGTAGCCGCGGTCTTCCTGGCCGGAGATTTCTTTGCCGCCGGACTCTTCGGGTTCGCCGCGCTTTTCTTTGCCGCTTTCTTCGCGGCCTTCGCCGGCTTGGCGTCCGCCGAAGCTTTTTTCCGTACCGCCCGCGTCTTCTCAGCGAGCTCGGCCCTCAGCTCCGCGTCGAACTCCGCAGGCGTCAGCGGGCGCGCCGATTTGCGCAGCCGCTCAATGTCGTAAAAGGCGCGCCGCTCCGCCAGAAACACGTGTACCACAAAGTCCACGTAGTCCAGCAGAATCCAATCGCCTTTTCTGCGTCCCTCGACGGAGTTAGCGTAGGCGCCGAATTCATGCTTCAGCCGAAGCTCGATCTCGTCGGCAATGGCCATCGCCTGACGGTCGTTGGTCGCCGAGGTCACAAGAAAGAAATCGGACAGTCCCGAATCGGCCGAATCGAGTTCCAGAATCCGCGTGTCCTGGCCCTTCTTGTCCTCGCAAACCGCCGCCGCGGCCTGCACCAGGATCCGCGTCTGCCGTTGTGCTTGCGTATGCTGCTGTGACTGTGCCTGCTGCTGCGCTTGCGCCCGCCGGTCCGCTTGTTGCCCCGCTTCTCTCGGTGTCATTCTGAGGCTAAGTTCTCCAGTCCCAATCGTATCGCTTCGCCAAATCCGCGGCAAATCAGCGGTAAAGGCCATGGGCGCGAATATAGCCGGCTACACCTGCGGGAATCAGCCGCCGTTCCGGCAATTCGCCTCCCTTTGCCATGCGCGTCTGCTCCCGTATCTGGCTGCGGATTTGGGCCCGAATCTGCGACGCGCTGATCTTCACATCCAGCCCCGGCAGCAGGTAGAACGGCGCATTGGCTCCCGCCCGGCTCCTGAGCAGAAACGGGCAAATCGCCACGCCGGCATGTGTTTCGAGCGGCGCGGGCGCTGCCTCCATCGTCAACCCTGCCGGCAGCGCAGCCTTCAGCCCGTCGAGCGGCTGCCCCGGCCGCGACGCCACGATCAACGGCGCCACAAACGGAATCTCCGCCGCCCGGTGCCAGCGCCGCAGCCCGAAGAACGAGTCGGCGCCCATGAGAAGGTAGAGCGCGCAACCGCTCGGCAGCGCCCGGCGCAGTTCTTCGAGCGTTTCCACTGAGTAGTTCGGCGCGCCCTCGGGTTTTGGCGCATCCTCGAGCGACAGTTCAAATCCCGGCTCATCCTCGATCGCGAGGCGCGTCATCGCCACGCGGTCCGCGAAGCTCGCGGACGCCCCCCGGGGTTTCAACGGCTGCGTACCCACCGGCGCAAACAGCACCCGGTCCAGCCCCAGCGCCTGGCGCGCCGCCCGCGCCACCGCCAGGTGGCCCAGGTGCGGCGGGTCGAAGCTGCCGCCAAAATACGCCACGGACCGCCGGCCCGAAGTCGCATCGTTCATAGGATCATCGTAGCGTGCCGGCGGCTTATCGCGCGGGTGCGGCCTGACCCTGTATTCTATTGCTGACGATGCGCCATGTTATCGCAGTCTTAGCTTTCGCCGGCGTTGCCATTGCCGTTCTGGCCCTGCAGGTTCATTACGCCACGGGTACCGAGCCCTGCTCCATCAACGCGCGCTGGGACTGCGGCATCGTGAACCATAGCTCCTACGCTGTCATCGGGCACGTTCCTGTGGCCCTCATCGGCATTCTGGGCTACCTGGCGCTCGCCGGCCTGTCGCTGGCGCGAAGGCGCGGATGGGTCTTCGTCGCCTCTATTCTCGGTTTCGCTTATGCTCTGCACCTGACCTTCATCGAGAAGGACGTGCTGCAGATCTGGTGCCTCTATTGCGTCATCTCCCAGGGAATCATCGCGCTGATTCTGCTGCTGAGCATTGTCTGGATGGCGATGGGCATCTTCGATATGCGCCGCGCACGTTTGAAAGCGTAGCCTGCCGCGCATGTCTCTGTTTTCAACCTCCTTTAATCCCGCACTGCTAAACCTGGACCGGAATCGATGATCGGCGAATGGTACGCGCGCTCGATGTTCAAATGGGAGACGCGGCTGACCACGCGCGACGAAAACCGCGTGGTGCGCCCGCTGGAGTGGGGCTTCGACTGGATCGCGCCCTTTCTTGAGCAGCACGGCCTGGCCTCCGCGCTGCCAGACTCCCAAGCGGCCGGCAACGATGCCGAAGCCGAAGCGGCGATAGCGCGCATCAACCGGCTTCTCATCGAGCGCAGCGGCGAGTTTTTCGGCTACCGCCGCCCCACCGACTTCCGCCTCGAACTGCGCCACCCACAACTCTATCCCACCAACGTGCGGCCTGAAACCCTCGCCCACGCCGCCGCCTTGCTCCGGCAGGCAGCCGAAGGCGTGCTCCAGCCGGCCCAGTTCCTCCGCTTCACCTCGCCGGAGCACACCCCGTATCCCGCCAACGACCAGGTCAACGCGCGCTGGTTCCCCGCGCCCGCGCACAAGGATCCGGCGCGGCCCAAACAGGCAATCGTGGTGCTGCCGCAGTGGAATGCAGACGGCTTCAGCCACAACGCGCTTTGTTCCCTCTTCAACCGCATGGGCGTCTCCGCGCTGCGGCTCTCGATGCCCTACCACGACATCCGCCGCCCCGAGGAAATCGAGCGCTCCGACTACTCCGTAAGCGCCAACATCGGCCGCACGCTCTCAGCCTGCCGCCAGGCGGTCGTCGACATTCGCTGCTGCATTGACTGGCTCGAAGAGCAGGGCTACCAACACTTCGGCGTTCTGGGCACGAGCCTCGGCTCCTGCTACGCATTCCTGGCCAGCGCCCACGATGCGCGCATCCGCGTCAACGCCTTCAACCACGCATCTACTGCCTTTGGCGACGTAGTCTGGGCCGGGCAGAGCACGCGCCACATCCGTCAGGCGGTCGAGCAGGCCGGCTTCACGCAGGAGCGGCTGTGCGCGATGTGGGCCGCCATCAGCCCCGTCAACTACTACGCGAAGTTTGCCGGCGTTGAAGTGGCCGGCCCCTCCAAGCGGGTTCTGCTCGTCTACGCCCGATACGACCTCACGTTCCCCAGGGAGTACTCGCTGCAGGTTGTGGAGGCCTTTCGCCACCACGGCGTGCGCTTCGAGCCGCATGTGCTCCCCTGCGGCCACTACACCACCGGCGAAACGCCCTACAAGTATCTCGACGGCTGGCATATGGGTTGGTTTGTTTATCGCGCGTTCAAGGCTTTGCGGCGTGAAAAGGCCGCGGCTCTTCTCACTGCGGCTGCGTCAGCGGGCGAAGCCGAAAGGGAAGCCATTTCCCGCTAGCGGACAGCCGCCAGGTTCATGCGCAGCAGCTTGGCCGGGTCGAGATAAGCGTTCTGCCAGCGCACGGCCCAGTGCAGGTGTGGCCCGGTCACGCGGCCCGTGGCGCCGCTCAGGCCAAGCAACTGGCCTGTGGTCACGCGCTCGCCTTGGTGCACGTCGATGCGGCTCAGGTGCATGGCGATGGTGTAAAGCCCGAGCCCGTGGTCGATCACCACGCAGTTGCCCTCGAAGTAAAGTCCCCGCGCCAGCACTACGACGCCGCTGTTGCTGGCGTGGACGGGGGTGCCCATGGGAGCGCGAAAATCCATGCCCTTGTGGACGCTGGCCAACTTGCCGTTAAAGGTGCGGCGCGTGCCGAAGCTGTCGGTGGGCGCGGAGCGGACCGGCGCGCGAAAGTTCCCGCTCCAGAGTGGGCGCGGCGCACTGACTGAGAAGATATTGTCCTTGAGCTTGATCTCGGCCTCGATCCGCTTCACTTCAGCGGGGTCCGGCTCAATGAAGCGCGGAGCCACCGAAAGCGCGGCGGTCCGGTAGTGTGCCGGCAGGATTTTTACGGTCCGGCTCAGATCGCGCACGGCGCCGTCGGGGAGTCGGTCGTGAATGGTCAGCGCCGACGGGCCAACGGGCGATTCCACATCCACGCCCGCCAGTGCGAACCATCCGCTCTTGCCGCTGCCGCGAAAGAACTCCAACTCGTGCCCGAACCATTCGCCTTCAAGTTTGGCCGCTGCCGGCGCCAGCACGCGGATCAGCTCCGGCGATCCGGCCATAACGGCGGACGGCGTGAGTTGGACGCCGGGTGCCTGCGCGAAGGCTGCCGCCAGCCCTGCGCCAAACAGAAAAACAGCGCATTCGCCCATCTTGACCATCCAAGAGAGTCGCATCCACGATAGGATAGTGGACAAAGGGCCGGCCGCGCGCTTTCCCCATCAAAACTTTGTAACCTGCGAGCGGTTTCCGGTTTCCAATGGGAGTATGGCTTTCGCGAAGATCAACTCGCACCGCCGGCCGAACCGCTGGGCGGGCCTTGTCGCTACACTGGCATTTGCAGGCGCCGGTTTCGCAGCCGCCGCGCCAGCGCAGGCCGCGGACGGTCGCACCCCCGTCCTGGTCGAGCTCTTCACCTCGGAAGGCTGCTCCGACTGCCCTCCTGCAGACGCCCTGCTGGCCCGGCTCGACCAAACGCAGTTCGTGCCCGGCGCCGACGCTATCGTGCTCAGCGAGCACGTTACCTACTGGAACCACGACGGCTGGACGGACCCGTTCTCCTTCGACCAGATGACCTTCCGCCAGGCGGAGTACCAGAGGAGCTTCGGGCTCAGCTCGAGCTATACGCCACAGATGGTAGTCGATGGGGCGGTGCAGATGGTGGGCAGCAATGTCCCCGCCGTCACCCAGGCCATTGCCCAGGCCGCGGAGAAACCCCAGCCCGCCCTGACCATCGGCGATGCACACTGGTCCGGCCGCAAGGTTCAATTCACGGTGCACGGTCCCGCGGACTCAAAAGCGAACCTGATCGCTGTGCTGGCCGAGAATGCTACCCTCTCCGATGTAAAGCGCGGCGAAAACGCGGGCCGGACCCTCAAGAACGTCGCCGTGGTGCGCGTGCTCAAGGATTTCGGGTCGAAAGCCATCAATGCGGCCGCGGACGGAAGACCGCTTGAGTTATCGGCTGACTTCCATCCCCTTGGCGCCACGCCTGGCGAGCCCATTCGGCTGGTGGTCTTTCTCGCCAACCGCAGAAACGGCCATGTGCAAGCCGTTGCGGAGCAGACTCTGACCGAGGCGCCATCCGCATCTCCGGCGGCAAGCACGGCGGCGCGCTGACCGCGCTCAATCCTTGTGCGCATGCGCGGCCTTCCACGCGGTCACGCGCTCTTCGATTCGATCCAGTTGGTCCTCGGTGATGCGCGTGCCCACGTTCTGGCGGTTCATGTCGTAGCGCTGCTGGTCAGGCCCTTTCACCGACGACGCGAGGTCGAGCCAGAAGTAGGCTTCGACGTCGCTGCGCGGCACGCCTAGGCCGAGCGAGTAGAGCATTCCCATTGTGCCCTGCGCGCCCACGTCGCCCTGATCGGCGGCTTTGAGATACCAGCCCGCGGCCATGGCGGGATCGCGCGGAAAGGCTTTGCCGCCGCCGTCGCGGTAGAGATCGGCCAGGTGCACTTCGCCGGCGATGTCTTTTTGGTCAGCGGCCTTCCGGTACCACGCAGCCGCTTGTTTAAAGTCCTGCGCAACGCCGGTGCCGGATTCGTAGGCCTCGCCTACCTGGACCTCGGCCGCGGCGTCGCCGGAGTTGGCTCTGGCGAGCAGAGCAGCGCCGATTGCGGAACTTTGCGCCGACGCGGCGAGGCCGCACAGGACCATCAACGAGCCTGAGGCGATGCTGAGCGCGAAATATGTCTTCGACCGATCAGTCGATTTGGTCCATTTGGTCCATTTGATCAATGTCGGCATTTGGGAAGCTGGTTCCTCCGTTAAGGGAGCTTATTTTGGCCTTGAGAATGCTTAGTTGGCCTGAAGAGGGCCTGAAGGCGCTTTTAAGCACAATTAAGCCCTCGTTAAGCCCCGATAACGAGGGCGGAATCTCAGCTTTCGAATTCGAGCTCGTCGAAGCGCCGCCATTTGTAAATCGCAATTGACGCGATCCAGCTCAGCGCAAAAATTCCGATAATCAGGTAGCCGAGCAGGCCGAAGTGCTCGTTGAGCCCGCGCACCAGTTCCCAGAACCAGCCCCGCAGCCCGAGCTGCCCGGCAAGCAGTCCCAGCGCCTCGATGCCTCCAACCACCAGCGCCACGACCACCGACACAAACGTGATGGTCAGGTTGTAGTAGAGCTTGCGCACGGGCTTGATGAAGGCCCAGCCGTAGGCGCCGAGCATCAGAATATTGTCGGTAGTGTCGACCAGCGACATTCCCGCGGCAAAGAGAATCGGAAACGCCAGGATCGACCAGATCGGCAACCCGCGTGAGGCCTCGGCCGCGGAGATGCCGAGCAGTCCGATCTCGGTGGCCGTGTCGAAGCCCAGGCCGAAGAGCACGCCGAGCGGATACATGTGCCAACTGCGCCGGATCACGGCGAACATGGGCCGGAACAGCCGCGCCAGAAACCCGCGGTCGGCCAGCAGCATATCGAAATCCTCTTCAACGTAGCGACCGCCGTTGCGCACGCGCACAAAGGCGCCATAGATCGAACGCAGCACGATCACGTTGACCAGCGCGATGCCCAGAAGAAACAAGCTGGAGACGAGCGTGCCGATCAGGCCGCCGATGCTTCGCGCCGCATCCATGCGATGCTGCAGTGCGAGCGCCGTCGCGGCAATAGCCACCGAGCCCAGCACCACTATGGTCGAGTGCCCCAGCGAGAACATGAGTCCAACGGCAACGGGCCGTTTGCCCTCCTGCATCAGCTTGCGCGTCACGTTGTCGATGGCCGCGATGTGGTCGGCGTCCACCGCGTGGCGCAGCCCAAAGCTGTAAGCCAGAAGCGCGGTTCCCAGCAGCAGCGGAAAATGGTGAAAGGCGACGATGGCCCAGGCCCACGCGCCCACATTGAACAGCAGCAGCAGCGCGTAGACGCCAATCGCCTTGCCGCGCACGTTGCCGGCCGCATCGTCGAAAAGGCCGCGCAGGCCGCCCAGGCCGCGTTGCCGGGCAATCGCGCCCGCCTGTGCCGGGTTTCTCGCCTCGGCCTGTGCCTGCGCGGGTTCTAATTCAGAGGGCAAACGTCGCTCCGATCCTCAGTGGCCAGGGGATACGCATTCCGAGGCAAGTTCAGACCGTCACTTCCCAGCCCTTTTCGTAAGTACGTTGCCAATACTTCATTGCTTCGGGATCGTCGAGAATATGCGCGTTTTCCGTGTCCAGATGCAGCCCGCGGTTGACGAACCAGGCGATGTTCGAAAGCAGCAGCATGGTCACCGTCACGTTGGCTACTTCGATCGGCGAATGCAGCTTATCCTGGCCGTGAATGGCCGCAATGAAGTTGGCAAAATGCGCGTCGGTCATGGAGTCGGCGCCGATCAGGTCGGAAGTCGGAGCCGCGCGGCCGACGCGGAACTGGTCGATCTGTTTGCCCTTCCAGTCGTAGACATCGTAGCCGCCGCGGTCGATGACCACGCTGCCCTTGGTGCCCATGATGGCCGAACCGCGCCCGCGGCCGTAGTCGAGCAATCCCTGGCAACTGCGGCCTTCCCAGTAGAGGGTCTTATCGGGGTAGCCGAAGCTGGTAACGATGGTGTCGTAGAACTGCCAGTCGTCCTTATATTGATAGCGCCCGCCGGTGGAGCTGACGGTCTCGGGGAACTCGGCTCCGAGCGCCCAGCGGCAGATGTCCACCTCGTGGGTGCCGTTGTTGAGGGTTTCGCCGGTGCCGTAGCGGCGGAGCCAGTGCCAGTTGTAGGGATGGATGTTGTTTTTGTAGTCGCTGCGTGGGGCTGGTCCCTGCCAGAGGTCCCAGTCCAGCCACTCCGGCACGGGCACCACTTTGCCGATGCCCATCGAGCCCCGCGTGTTGGCGTACCAGGATTTGGCCATGTAGGCCTGGCCGATGTAGCCCTGGTGGATGCGGTCGATCATCTGGATGGTGTAGTCGGACGAGCGCTGCTGGTCGCCCACCTGCACCAGCTTGCCGTACTTCTTCTGCGCCGCGACCAGCAGTTCGCCCTCGCGCGGGTTCTGGCTGGAGGGCTTTTCGACGTAAACGTGCTTGCCGGCCTTGAGGCCGTAGACAGCCATGGGGGTATGCCAGTGGTCCGGCGTGGCGATGGTGATGGCGTCCACTTCCTTTGAGGCCAGCGCGTTGCGGAAGTCCTTCTCGGCCTTCGGCGCGTAACCGAGGACCCGCTGCGCATCGCCGGCGAACTTGGCGCGGATGTGGTCGTCGGGGTCGCAGATGTAAGCGATGCGGGCGGTCTTGCTGTTGTTCTTCAAGGCAGAAAGGTGAGCGTGGCCGCGCCCATTGAGGCCGTTGACTGCAAAGTTGAGCCGGCCGTTGGCGCCGAGAATCTGGCCGTAACTTTTTGCGCTCGATGCCAGGGCCGAGCCCGCTACGCCAGCAGCGAGGCCATTCACAAAAGTTCGCCGGGAAATCATTTTTATCTCCATTTCTTCAGTTGAGGAAGCCGGCAGGACGGTCGCCGCCGGCTGACACATCGATATTTATCGGTTCGTATCGAGCCGCGGGATTACGGTATCTCTTATACACCACGGATGGGCAAGTAGCCTCACATTTCTTCGCGGAAGTAACCCAAGTTTATCCTTATTCAATTCATGACGGCGGCTGGCGCGGGAAATCGGTTGAGGGCTGCGAGCAACCGCAGGGATTCAACATCCGTCCAGTAAGTTGATCAAATCGCGCTAGGGCTGTAAACTCGCTGCCGGAGCGGGCGTCTACCAGAGTGATGG
Source organism: Occallatibacter sp. (assembly GCA_050745765.1). Classification (GTDB taxonomy): domain Bacteria; phylum Acidobacteriota; class Terriglobia; order Terriglobales; family Acidobacteriaceae; genus Telmatobacter. The sequence goes on from JBOGLX010000016.1 coordinate 15,045, forward strand.
CGGCCGGAACAGCATTGGAACCGATGACTACGGTCGCGGCCGAAGAGCTTGCCGCGCAAGAGTTTGCCGCCATTGTGGCGAAGCACCGGATGCAGATTTTCCGGTTTCTGCTGGCGTCCACGCGGGACGTGGACCTGGCCGAGACGCTGACCCAGGAGTGTTTCCTGAAGGCGCACCGGAACTGGTCGGGATTTCGCGGCGAGTCGAGCGCCATGACCTGGTTGATGCGCATTGCCATCAACTTGGAGAAGGACCACTGGCGCAACCGGCGCATGCAGTTCTGGCGCCGGACGCAGACCAACTCCGTGGACCTGGACGAAGCCAGCGAATGGCTGCCCAGCGGAGAGCGTTCCGCGGAGCAGCAGATGCTGGCCCGCGAGCAGGTGGCACGGGTTTGGAAGGTGGTCGACGCGCTGAGCGAGCGGCAGAAGACTGTATTCCTGCTGCGCTACGTGGAGGAGGCTGAGTTGAGCGAGATCGCGCGGGCCACGGGCCTGAGCGAGGGCACGGTGAAGGCGCATCTGTCGCGCGCGCTGGGCAAAGTACGTGCAGGGGTGCGCGCGGAGTTGAAAGGGAAGGCATGAGTACAAATAACCAATTCGGGACGAGATCGGACGCCGGGGACGAGCGGACGGATTTGATTGCGGCGGGAGAGTCTGCGGAGCAGGACGCGGGGGTGGAAGAGGCGCTTCGCAATTTCAAGTTGAGCGTCCACGCGTGGAGCGAGGCTCAATACGGCCGGCCGCGCGTCGCGGAGACTCCGATTCATCACAGGACCTGGAGGCTTGCGGCAGGCTGGGCGATGGCCTGCGTACTGGTGGCGGGCGGCGCGGCCGGAGGAGTCTTCGAGCACATTCACAAGCAACAGGCGGCGGCCCAAATCGCGGTTCAGGCGCAGAGAGCCAGGCAGGAGCAGTTGGCCGCGGCCGAACAGCGCGTCCACGAGCAGGACCAGAAGCTGATGGCTACGGTGGACACCGAGATTTCGCAGGAGGTTCCCAGCGCGATGGAGCCGCTGGCGGATCTTATGGAAGATAGCGGCGGGACGCAGTGAAACCAACCCGGCAAGTCCGCCACAGCGGACTTGCCGGCGTCTCGAGTGCGGCGGCAAGACTGAGGAGCGGACAGGGGAACGGACTGGGGAACGGACAAAGACCCGCAGAGGGTCGAATGGAGGAAGGATCGATGAGGGTAAACATGGCGGTACGGTTTATTTTGGCAATCGCGGGAGTTGCAGGAATGTTGATGGCGGCGCCAGCCGGCGCTCAGGGGATGGGCGCGGGCCCGGGCATGGGCGGCGGCATGGGGCACGGTGTGGGCGAGGGGTTCGGCGCGCACCGGCCACCGATGGAGGGGGCGTTCCGTACGCGGGGAATCGAGGGGCGCTGGTGGGCTAACCCGCGGATCATCGCCGCGTTGAAGATCACCGACGAGCAGCGCAAGGGGATGGACGAGATTTTGTACGCTCATCGCGAAAAGCTGATCGACCTTCAGGCGGATCTCGAAAAGGCGAACCTGGCGATGGAGCCGCTGATGAACGCCGACGAGCCCAACCAGGCGGCGATCGAAGCCGAGATCGACAAGGTTGTCGGGGCGCGGGCGGCTCTGGAGAAGGCGAATGCCGATTTCCTTCTGGACATTCGCATGAAGCTGACGCCCGACCAATGGAAACAGGTGAAGGCGTTCCGCGCCGATGGCGGCGGAATGCGCGGCCGGATGCACGGAGAGCACGGCGGGATGCGCGGGCCGGGTCCGCAAGGCCGCGGCTGGGGCCAGGGCGGTCCGCGTCCAGGCATGCAGGGACCGGGTGGGCAGTTCCATCGGCCGGTGCCGCCTCCACAGACTCCTGCGCAGCCTGCGCCGCAGGGATCGACGGCGCCGCAGTCAGGGAGCGGGGCAGAGCAGTAGCGCTGCCGGCAAGTTTCAGGCGTCATTGATCGGCGTAGAAGGCCGAGTGCGCGGGTAGACACAAGTTTCAGGCTGAGAGCAAATACGGTTGCAATCGAGACCGGTGGCGGCAAGGGGCGATTCCTCTTGCCGCCGTTTTTTGTTTGCGGTAAAGAGGACAGTGCATGAGTGGAGGGCCGCTGGAATCGGGGCTGGGCGGCGGCCGCGGCGGGGGCCCGGCCGACTCGAAACCGGACAAGCCTGCGCAGCGAAATGAAACAGCGCCTGACGCGCTTTGGGACAACGCATGGACGGAACCGGGACAGTATGAAACGGAATGCGACAGTTAGGGGAGGAATGGATATTTAAAAAAATGACTAAAGTTATTCCAGCCGCGCCCGATGAACGGGGTGGATGCAGAAATGCCCATGCGGAGTTGACGAAAGTCCCGGCGGAAGATTTGAGAAACCGGTGGGAGCAGGGCAAGCGGTAAGGCATCCGAGAAGGAGTTGAGCCCCATGGCCCTCGGAGTTTTGAACAATCTTTCAGCGATCTACGCAGAGAACAACCTGAACAACACGAACAGCAGCTTGCAGACGGTTCTGCAGCAGTTGTCTTCGGGTTCGCGGATCAATTCCGGGGCGGACGATGCTGCCGGGCTCTCACTGGTGAACGGGCTGGAAGCCAACCAGACAGCCCTTACGCAGTCGGAGACCAACGCCACGGAAGGCGTGGGGCTGCTGCAGGTGGCCGACGGCGCTCTCTCGCAAGTGACCAACCTGCTTGACCGTGCCGTGACGCTGGCCACTGAGGCCTCGAACGGCACCCTGAATTCGACCCAGGAAGCCGCGGCCAACCAGGAGTACCAGTCGATCATGGCCGAAATCACGAATATCGGGTCAACGACCACCTATAACCAGGAGCAGGTCTTCACCGGCCAGGATATAGCGATTTACACCGGCGACTCTTCGACCTCGGGCGCCTCCATCGACGATCTCAATATCCACACCCTGTCGACGTCCAACCTGGGCGACAGCGACGGCGCCATGTCCTATAGCGACGGCGCCAGCAACGTCTTTATCGATCTCTCCGATGGCGGGACGAACGCCTCGGCCTCCGACAGCCTGAATGCCAGCGGCTCGACCACCATCACCGTGAACTACCTGGCCAAGGGCAGCACCGGCACCGTGACTCCGGCTACGGCGAATATCACGGTGGGCACGGGTAGTAACTTTGCGAACACGGCGCAGGGCATGATCGACGCCATCAATGGCTCGGGACTGGGGCTGAGCGCCAGCTTCGGCACGGCGGAGCAGGCCGGAACCGTGGCGGAAAGCGCAGCGGCCGCGGCGAATGCGGCAGGCGGCGGCGACACCGACACCGGCATCATCGTCTCCGGCACCGGCGTGGGCACCGGGACCAATGGCGCCGGGGAGATTGGAACGCTTTCCGCGGCCGCCTCGAACGACCTGCTCGGCGGCACGCTCACCATCGTGGGCACCGACGGCAAAAGCCACAGCATCGTGCTGGGTACGGCCAACTCCACCGACACGCTGGCCAATCTGGCCGCGACCATCAACGCGGCCGACTACGGCGTGACGGCTTCGACGAATGTGGGCGTGGTGGGCGGCGATGCGGCGGGAACGGTACTGACCATGATGGCCGCGTCGTCCGCAGTGACCGTCTCCGGGGTCAACCTCACCGACAACGGCGGGTCCACGGCGCTGACGGGCGTGGCCACGATTGCCACGGCCTATAACAGCACCGTCGGGACCATCACGGAGACGTCGGCGGGCGCCAGCTTCACGGCCGGCACGCTCAACATCGGTTCCAACGCGGCCATAACGCTGGGGCAGGCAGGAACCACCGACACCCTGGCCGACCTGGCGGCCACCATCGACAAAGGCAACTACGGCGTGACGGCAACAGTTAATGCCGCGAATACGGCGATCACCTTCACCTCGGCCAACTCGGCAGACACCTTCAGCGTGACCGGAGCAACGGTGGGCGCGGGCACGGTGAGCTCGACAACCGTAGTCGCCGATCAAAGCCAGATCGGCACGCTGACCCTGAGTGCTGCGACCAACGGCGCCACCGATGTGCTGACGGCGGGCAAGACGCTGGTCATCGGCGGCAACACCTTCACGGTCGCCGTAGGCGGCCAAACCATGGCCCAGTTCGCGGCCAGCATCACTAGCGCCAACGACGGCATCACCGCAACCGTGGCCGCCAACGGCGCCACCAGCGAAATCATGACCTTCACCTCCACCAGCCCGGCCACGCAGGGGATGGCGATCGGCGCCAACACACTGGCGGATTCCACCCTGGGAACAGCAACCTTCGCCACCGTCACCGATACGCCCTCGGTGGCCAATTCGGCATACTATAGCGTCGGTATCACCGGGGCCATCGCCGACACCTCGACCAACGGCGGCACGCTGAACGCGGGCATGGTGACTGACACCAATGGCACCGGAGGAATCGCCACCATCAGCTATTCGGACGGCGCGGGCGAGGACATGAGCGACTCCGACCTGACCGACCAGGTCGACGCGCAGTCGGCGCTGAACGATTTGAACCTGGCCGTCAGCGATGTGGCGGCGCTGGACGGCTACATCGGAGCGCAGATCAACACGCTGAACTCGATCAGCGAGGTCATGAGCACGCAGCAGGAGAACGTGGTTTCCGCGCAAAATGCGATCCAGGCCACCGATTACGCCTCCGCGACCTCGAACATGTCGAAGTACGAGATCCTCAGCCAGACCGGCATCGCGGCCCTCGCGCAGGCCAACAGCGTGCAGCAGGAAGTGACGAAGCTGTTGCAGTAACAATGGTCAGTGAGCAGTGATCAGTGGTCAGTGATCAGTGATCAGTGATCGGCGTGCTGCGAGTTACAGCCAAGAACAGGTTTAGCAGAACTGCACTAACTTCAAGACAACCCAGGGACGGGCGGCGGCAAGGGCAACCCCTTTGCCGCCCATTTTTTTAAAGCAGGGAGTAGGGAGTAGGGGATAGGGAATAGAAATAACCCATAGGATCGAGCAAGCAGATCGCATCTGCGGCGTCTTCCGATATTGCCCGCTCCACGGAAAGACGATCGAAGCACCATTTGCTCTTCGCATAGCGGCCCTGTTCCTATTCCCTATTCCCTGTTCCCTATTCCCTGCCTTTCTATTCTCCCCCAAAGCTCCTTCACGCCGTAGCTAGTCTTCGCCGAAATGGGGATGATTTCGTCAACTTCAAGCGCACTTCTAAGCGCAGCCAGGCTGCGCGTGCGCCCGTTGCCGCTGAGGCGGTCGGCCTTGGTGGCCACCACGGCAAAATCGCGGCCGGCCGCACGCAGCCAGTCGAGCAACTGGCGGTCGCTGGGGCGAGGCGGGACGTTCGAGTCCACCAGGCAGACGCAGAGGACGAGGGTTTCGCGTTCGGCCAGATAAGGCTCGATGAACTTGGGCCACTCGGCGGAGATGGATTTGGAGATTTTGGCGTAACCGTAGCCGGGCAGGTCGGAGAAGACGAGTCTTTTGCGCTGGCGGTCGTCGAGGAGCGCGAAAAAATTGATGGCGCGGGTGCGGCCCGGCGTAGACGAAACCTTGGCGGCTTTTTCGCCGACGAGCGCGTTCAACAAGCTCGATTTGCCGACGTTGGAGCGGCCGAGGAAGGCGATCTCCGGCACATCGGGCGCGGGAAACTGCGACGCGGCGACGGCGGAAAGCAGAAATTGCGTGGCGTAGCGCATGGGGGCGTGCAGTGCCTCTTCTCCCTGAGCATACCGGACTGGATGGCGCCGGTCCCAGGTCCAGATTTCGAGCGTCCGGCTCCAGGACATCCTTTCCAAAGTCTCTCGGGACATTCTTTCCACTTCCGCTGCGCGGGCCTCCCGTTTAGGATGAGGCAAAACGTTCCGTGCCTCGGGCGGGTCAGCGCGCCGGGGCGCGACGGGAGGAAGCGATGCTCAAAGGATTCCGGGAATTCGTTTTGCGCGGCAACGTGGTGGATCTGGCTATTGCGGTGATCATAGGCGCGGCGTTCACCGCCATCGTCAGCTCGATGGTGAAGGACGTGATCAACCCGCTGATCGCTGCGACCGTGGGCAAACCCAACTTCAGCTTCCTGGTCTTCACGGTGCATGGCGGCAAGATCGAAATTGGCCTGTTTTTGAATGCCGTGATCGCCTTTCTGATCGATGCCGCTGCGGTTTATTTCGGCATCGTGCTCCCTGTTCACAAATTCATGGAGCGCATAAAAAAGCCGGCGCCGCCCGCCACCAAGTCGTGCCCGGAGTGTTTGAGCGAGATTCCGCTCGCCGCTACGCGGTGCGCGCATTGCACGCAGCCGGTTCCGGCGGCGACTGCTCCGGCCGCGTAGGCCACAGGGATGGCCGCACTTGCGGAAGGCTACGACGGCGGCCATCGTGCGGCGTCCGCCAGCGTCGCCGCCGCGCGCGATGGCGGTCCTTGCGGTGGGCGCGCCAACGAGTTTCTCGTCCCGCCAGGATCGGGAGTCACGGCTGGCTCTCACGTCTCGCTCGTGTCATCTGGGACTTCCATTTCGGAATAGCGTTTGGTCGCGATCGACGCGCTGGGGCTTGGATGCAACCCCACCCTAGCCGCAAAAACAAGGGCGCGGCGAGGATGGGGCACCCGGTTCGGTTGCGATTGAGGCTCTATTTGGGAGGTCTTTTGGGGGAAGTTTTTGGGATGATTGTGCGCAGGATTCCGGTCTCATCTTTATTCGTGGCGATTGCGGCGCTCGCTTGCGGGCCGGCGGCTGCGCAGGCGCCAGCGGCGAAGTCTGTCTTCGGCTACACGAACTTTGCGCCGGAGGCGAAGGCCGAGAGCGAATTTCTGGCCATACCCAACCCGCGCGTCGCCGGCGAGGACTTGAAGACCCTGACCGAAGCGCCGCATGTGGCCGCCACGCCGGAGGACCACAAGACGGCCCTGTTTGTGGCGCGGAAGTTTCGCGAGGCCGGCCTCGAGACGGAGATTGTTCCTTATCGCGTGATGCTGAACTACCCCAAGGTGGTTCGCGTGCAGGCTTACGACGCCGCGGGGAAGCTGCTGATGACGGGGCCGACGCGAGAGCACGTGAATGGCGATCCTTACGACAACGATCCGCGGATCATCATGCCGTTCAACGGGTCGTCGGGCTCCGGAGACGTGACGGCCGAAGTGGTCTATGCAAACTACGGGCGCCTCGAAGACTTTAACGAGCTGGCCGCGCGGCACATCGACCTGAAGGGCAAGATCGTGATCTGCCGGTACGGGGCGAATTTTCGCGGAGTGAAGGTATTTTTGGCGGAGCAGCGCGGGGCGGTGGGGGTGCTGATCTATTCCGACCCGCAGGACGATGGGTACTTTCGCGGCGATGTGTGGCCGGACGGGCCGTGGCGGCCGGCGACGGGCGTGCAGCGAGGGTCGGTACAGTACCTGTTCAAGTACCCCGGCGATCCGGAGACGCCGGGGTTTGCTTCCACGCTGGATTTGCCGGACTCGGCGCGGAAGTCGATGTACGGGAACCAGCCGCACATTATCTCGATTCCGCTCAGCTATCACGACGCCGCGCCAATTCTCGAGGCGCTCAAGGGGCCGGGCGTGCCCGAAGGCTGGCAGGGCGCGCTGCCGTTCCGTTACCACATGGGACCGGGGGGCGCGAAGGTGCATCTGGTGTCGGACCAGGACTACCAGCGCCGGATCATCTGGGACGTGATCGGGAGGGTGCAGGGAAGCGAGTACCCGAACGATCCGGTGATTCTGGGCAATCACCGGGACGCATGGGTGTTTGGCGCGGCGGACCCATCGAGCGGGACAGCGGCGATGCTGGAGGCGGTGCGGGGGATTGGCGCGCTGATGAAGACGGGCTGGCGGCCGAAGCGGACGATCGTTTTCTGCAGTTGGGACGCCGAGGAGTACGGGCTGATCGGGTCGACGGAGTGGGTCGAGCAGCAGGAGCAGATGCTCCAGAACGCCGTTGCGTACTTCAATGTGGATGTGGGCGTTTCGGGGCCGGATTTCACGGCTTCTGCGGTGCCGTCGCTCAAGGATTTTGTGCGCGGGGTGACAAAAGCCGTGGACAGTCCGGCGGGCGGCACGGTCTACGACCAGTGGTTGAGCAAGCACCCGCAGTGGGACGAGCATCGGGGCTCGAGTTCACCCGCAGCCGAGGCGGAAACGCGGGTGGGCGACCTGGGATCGGGATCGGACTACACGGCGTTCCTGGACCACGCGGGCGTGCCGGCGACGGACATCGGATCGGACGGGCCGTATGGCGTGTACCACTCGGCGTTCGACGACTTCGCCTGGTTTACCCACAACGCCGACCCGCATTTTCTCTACCTGCAGGAGATGGCGCGGGTGTTTGGGCTGGAGGGTTTGCGCATGGCCGACGCGGACGCGCTGCCCTACGATTACGTGAGCTACGCACAGGACATTGAGGAGTATATTGCGGCGGCGAAGCGCAAGGCGGCGGACGACGGGCTCGATCTGGACTTCAAACCGGCGGAGGCGGCGGCCAAGCGGCTGGCGGATGCGGCGCAAAAGGCCCACGCACTGCAGGTGGCGGCCACGGGTAACCTGGCGGAGTTAAACCAGGCGCTGCGGGAGACGGAGACGGCGTTCCTCTCGGCGGCGGGACTGCCGGGGCGGCCCTGGTACAAGCACACGATCTACGCGCCGGGAGAGTATACGGGCTACGCGGCAGAGGTGATTCCAGGGGTGAGCGAGGCGATCGACGCGAAGGATGGAAACGTGGCGGCGCAGCAATTGACGGCGCTGACCGAGGCGCTGGACCGGGCGGCGACGACGTTGAATGCAGCTCGGTAGGGCGGGAACTGTGGCCTGGCCAGTATGGAGTGACCGACTCCTCTCCGCTTGTGGCTCCGATCTGCGCTTCTCCAACGAATCACAGACTAACCGACGGCCAGCGCACTGCAACCGATCACTCCATACTGACTAACGGGCCGGATGGGGGTTCTTGAATACGAGCTCGGTCGTCAGCCAGTCCGAGAGGGCGTTCTCGTCGATTTCGCTCTTCCCGGCATCGACATCGAGCGACGATCTGGCAAGCAGTACCGACACCTTCACTTTTCCTTTCACACGATAGGCCGCGAGAAGCCCCGCCAGCCCCTTATCCGTCGCATCCATGTAGTCGGCGGGCAGGGCTCCCTCCGCGCCATGGATATCGACCGGACCCATAATCAACTGGTTCATGATTGTCCCGTGGGCCTGAGCTGCCGAATCGTCGAACTTGACCACGAGGCAGGCGCGTGTCTCGAGCGCGTCGGGATTTGCCGTGTACTTAATGGCCGGAATCGCGATCCCCGCCGGATTCGGCTTGGTTGCCTGCGTCTCGAAAGCGATATGGTAGGGAGTTCCCTGCCATTTGGGCTGGATATGAATGGTGTCAGCCGAGTTGCCCTGGTGTCCGCACCCCGCCAAAAGCGCCAATCCCCCGACGGCGAATACGATGGTCTTTCTCACGCCTTCCCCCTCCGCTCCTTAAAAACAACGCGCCATCATACCACTTCCGTGCCGTGCCTCGCGGGAACGAGGTTCGCGGCTGAAAAATCCGTGAGGCGCTCCACGGGGAAGCGGCCAGCTCGCCAAGCAATACAACCCACAGCCCATCTTCCACTGCGGCGACCCCGCCGGCAACGACATCAAGGACCATCTCGGCATGGTGGAAGGACGCATCAAGGAATTCGCCGTCAGCCAGGCTTACGATGCTGTGAAACAATGGCTCAACGGCTGACCTCCTGTTGGTCAGCGGCTCGGCGCGCGCCGTTGGCGCGGTTCGAATCATCGATCCAGGCCGCCCCAGGCGTTTCCAGGCGGCGGCCACCGGGGCCTTTGCCGATTTGTCGGTCAATCGGTTGTCCGATCCGGCTCTGGATGCGATGCCGCCCCGCCGGCCATGGAAAGAGGCTTCATGAATCCGATGCGCGCTCTTGTGCCCATCTTCGCAATTCTGTTCTCTTCTTCCATCGCTTTGGAGGCCCAGAACCCGCCGGATATCAAGGTCTGGCTCACCACCGTAGACCGCTCCGCCTTGTTCGCACCCCAAACCACGCTGCTCAGTTTCTCCGCGGCCCAGGAACAGCTCCCGGCCATCGCCGTCAACGAAATGCAGCAGTTCCAGCCCATTGAGGGCTTCGGCTTCGCGCTCACCGGCGGCAGCGCGCAACTGCTCATGCGCATGACCCCGGAGCGCCGCACCGCCTTGCTCAAACAACTCTTCTCGACGGATGGCGACGGCATCGGCGTCTCTTATCTGCGCGTCAGCATCGGCTCTTCCGATATGAACGCCCGCGTCTACTCCTACGACGACCTGCCGGCCGGGGAAACGGACCCCAGTCTCGCCAGATTCAGCCTGGCCCCCGACCAGGCCGACGTGATTCCCGCGCTCAAAGAGATTCTGGCCATCGATCCCCGGATCAAAATACTGGGCTCTCCCTGGTCCGCGCCGGCCTGGATGAAGACCAACGGCCAAGTGAAGGGCGGCCACCTCAAGCCCAAGTACTACGGCGCCTATGCGCAGTATTTCGTGAAGTACATTGAAGGCATGAAGGCCGAAGGCGTCGCCATCGACGCCATCACCGTCGAGAACGAGCCGCTGAATCCCAAGAACACGCCGAGCATGGTCATGTTCGCCGGCGAGGAAGACGCCTTCATCGGGAAGTACCTCGGGCCGGCATTCCAAAAGGCCGGAATCAAGACCGATATCCAGTTATACGACCACAACCCCGACGTACCGTCGTATCCACTGTCGATTCTTGCCGACCCCGTGGCGGGCAAGTATGCCGTGGGAACGGCCTTTCACCTTTACGGCGGCGAGAGCAGCGAATTGAGCAAGGTGCACGAGGCCTATCCCAACAAAAACCTCTATTTGACCGAGCAGTCGGTGACCGAGCAGCCCGGATCGCCAACCATGGACATCGCCGAGCCGGTAAGCCGGGTACTGATCGGGGCCACGCGCAACTGGAGCCGCAACGTGCTTCTGTGGAACCTGGCCGCCGATCCCGAGTTCGGGCCGCACACCAGCAATGGAGGATGCACAGGCTGCGTGGGCGCAATCACTCTCGACGGCGACAAGGCCACGCTCAACGTGGCGTACTACGCCCTCGCTCACTTCTCGAAATTCGTGCGTCCCGGCTCGGTCCGCATCGGATCGAGCGAGCTGGAGCAGTTGCAGACCGTGGCTTTCCTCACTCCGGGTGGCAAAGTGGTTCTGGTCGCGGCCAACACTGGCAACTTCCCCAAGACTTTTCAGATTGTCTATCACGGCGAGAGCGCGGCGGCCACGCTGCCCGCGGAGTCGGTGGCAACCTATGTCTGGTAGCTTGCTAACAGAGACCGGAGTCGATTTCCGGAAGGAAGGCCGCCTGTCGACGCGCCCCGAGACGACGCGCAGAGACGCGATCCGCCTGGGCCTTGCAGCGGGGCTCGTTGCCTGTGCGTCCGGCGCCGAAACAGCATTTGGTGCAGCCAGACCCGATCTCGGCCCCAACGTCCTCGTCTTCGACCCATCCATGCCCGCGGCGGCCATCCAGGCCCAGATCGATCGGGTCTACGCAATTCAGCAGCACAGCGAGTTCGGCCCCGCGCGCTACGCCCTGCTCTTTTTGCCCGGCAAGTACCACGTCAACGTGCCGGTTGGCTTTTATACCCAGGTGCTGGGCCTGGGCAAATCGCCTGACGCGGTTGAGATTGTGGGCAACGTACATGCCGACGCCAGCCTGCCCCACAACAACGCTACTTGCACGTTCTGGCGCGCGGCCGAAGGGTTTTCGGTGGTTCCCACTGGCGGAACAATGCAATGGGCGGTTTCGCAGGCCGTTCCGTTCCGGCGGATGCACGTGCGCGGAAACATGGTGCTCAACCAGAACCACGGCTGGGCCAGCGGGGGATGGATGTCGGACACGCTGGTCGACGGCAACGTGGACTCCGGTTCGCAGCAGCAGTGGATCTCGCGCAACTGCGAGTGGGGCAGTTGGACGGGATCGAACTGGAACATGGTCTTTGTGGGAGTGGTGAATCCGCCGGCCGGCGAATGGCCCACGCCGCCTTACACCAAAGTGGACCGCACGCCGATCGTGCGCGAGAAGCCGATCCTTGAAGTGGACGCGCAGGGCAACTGGAGCGTGCTCGTGCCTGCGCTAAGAAGAGACAGCAAGGGAATCACGTGGCGCGCAGGCTCGACACCCGGCCGCTTGATCCCCCTCACCAGCTTTTATATCGCCCGGCCGGGCGTGGACGCCGCTGCCACCATCAACGCGCAGTTAGCCCGAGGCAAAGACCTGCTGTTCACGCCGGGCATTTACGAACTTGAAGACGCCATCCGCGTAAGCCGCCCCAACACGGTAGTCATGGGCCTGGGCTTTGCCACCTTAAAGCCCATCCGCGGCACTGCGGCCATCACCACATCGGACGCCGACGGAATCGAAATCGCCGGCCTGCTCTTCGATGCGGGCCCGATTAAGTCTCCGGTGCTGCTCGAGGTGGGGCCGGCAGGCAGCAAAGCCAGCCACGCCGCCAACCCCATCTGCCTGCACGACGTCTTCTTTCGCGTCGGCGGCGCCGGCGTGGGCCGCACACAGGTAAATCTGCTCATTCATAGCTCGGACACGATCGTCGACCACACCTGGATCTGGCGCGCCGATCACGGCAGCGGCGTGGGTTGGAACATCAACACCAGCGCCAACGGGCTCGTGGTCAATGGTAATGACGTGACCGCCTACGGCCTCTTCGTCGAGCATCACCAGCAGTTCCAGACATTGTGGAACGGCAACGGCGGCCGGACCTATTTTTATCAGTCGGAGATTCCCTACGACCCGCCGGATCAGGCCAGTTACACGAGCGCGAAAGGCGTCAACGGATGGGCCTCCTACAAGGTCGCGGACAATGTAACCACCCACGAAGCCTGGGGCCTCGGCATCTACAGCGTCTTCCTGCGCCCCGGCGTGGCGCTCACCCGCGCCATCGAAGTTCCCCGCCGCCTCGGCGACCGCTTCCATCACATGATCACTGTCGCGCTGGGAAATCTGGGCGAGATCGCCCATGTCATCGACGGCCAGGGCGCGGCGGCCACGATTCATCCGCGCACAACGCCGAAGGTGACGGAGTTTCCATAATCCGCTCCAAGCAATTCGGGGTTTTCAGCTCTAATTGCGGCCCCAAAACAATGCTCGAATCCGAATGGGGAGCAGACAACAGCTCTAACTCCATCTCAGCGTCACGACCGAGTTTTGCGGCAGCGTCCTCATTTTGAGTTAGCCGAGTTACTGAGCACCCCCAGGACCCCGCCGTTAAGAAAGAGGCCGACGAACGATATCGCGCTGTGCTCGCGGGCAATTCACCGGACGAGAAAGCCATTCTCCGCCTGGGAGAAATCGCCGCGCAAAATGAATCCCTTGAAACAACCGCATTTCTTTGGCGCTTAGTGACTTTGCAAATTCCCAATGTAAAATTGAAAGTGTGGTGTACTGTAACTGAACGGCTGAGACTTACCGATGGAAGGCTCCGCAACCGATAAACGGCAGAAAAAGAACGCCAATCCCGCGATTCATCCCAGGGCCAGCCTGAAGCAACTGGCTGAATACCTGGGCCTCAATCCCGCGACGGTTTCGGTTGTTCTCAACGACGTTCCAGGACGTTCGATTCCGGAAGCTACGCGCGATCGAATTAAGGCTGCCGCAAGACAGATGAACTATCAGCCTAACTTGCTCGCTCGCTGCGCAACCGGCGCACCCTGACGATCGGCATTTTAGTCCCTGAGTTAAACGACGGATATCATACGCAGGTCATGAGTGGCATTGGCGATCAACTTATCAATGCCGGATATTTTTACTTCACCGCGCATCATAGACACAAAAGAAATCTGGTGGAGGAATATACCCGCATGCTCATCGGAAGGGGCGCGCAGGGTATCATCGCCGTCGATACTTCGCTCGACCATCCGATCGGGGTCCCGGTGGTCGCCGTAGCCGGCCATCGCCACATCGAGGGCGTGACGAACGTTTTGCTCGATCATAAGCGCGCCGCCGAACTGACTTTGAACCATCTTTACTCTCTGGGACACAGGAAGATTGCCTTCATGCGTGGGCAGCCATTCAGCGCTGACTCCGACGAGCGATGGAAGGGATTGGTGGCAGTGGCGGAGAGGCTGGGACTCGAGATTAAGCCCGAACTCGTCGTCAGCCTGGACCGCGACATAACTTCACCCGAGCTAGGCTATCCGGCCGTGCAGCAACTGCTGGCAACCAGGCAGCCGTTCACTGCGCTGGTAGCTTTCAGCGATATCTCGGCGATAGGCGCTATTCGCGCTCTCCAGGACTTCAACCTGCGTGTTCCGGCGGATGTCTCCGTCATCGGCTTTGACGACATCAAGGCGGCGTCGTTCACCACGCCGCGCCTCACAACGATTAACCAGCCGTTGGAAGAGATCGGAAGAATTGCGACCCAGAGCCTTCTCAACCGCATCCACGACACGCTTCCGCTGCGCGACGAGATCACCGTCGAACCGGAGTTGATCGTCCGCGAATCCACCGGTCCGGTCAAGAACGGAATCTGAACGCTGAGTTAGCCCGCATGGGGGTCGCGCAGCGCTCGAGGCGTTAAATAATAACATTACTTACCAGCCTGTGGTAAGAGTCGAGATCTTTAAAAAACTATCCCTCAGAGGCTAAAGCCTCGCTGATTTGGCAGGCTTTACGGCACGACTAAAGTCGTGCCCTTTCAAAACACGACTTATGCCACGGGCTGTTACCGGTAACTGAATATGCGAGAGTTAGCAATGCCATAAGTTAATTATAAGCTGGGCAGGCGACGATTGCGGCGCGGAATTCGGGCTTGCGGCCGCGGCTTCCGGCGGCCCGCGCCAATTCAGCGCTGCCGGAGTTCGCCGGTCGACTCAACAGCCGCTCCGGCAATCGCGCGCCCCGAGGCGACCACGCCCCCGATCCGCTACGGATTTGCCCCGCTGCGAGCCGCGGCATCTTCCAGCAGACGCCGCGCCTCAGCCGGCGCGGGTCAGGCCATCGCGATTGCCGGCGCCCGATACCCGAACGCCGCATCCACGACAGCCGCCACACCGAGCGCCGTCTCATCCTCGAACGGCCGCGCGGCAATTTGCACCCCGATCGGCAATCCCGCCCGCGAGCTGCCCACCGGAACCACCGCGGCCGGCGCCGCCAGAGCATTGAACCACTGCGTATGCCGCACCGCGTCGAGATAAGCAACGGTCTTGCCGTCGATGGTCCATTCACGTTCGCCCGCCCGGAAAGCGGGAACACTCGCCACCGGACAAAGCCAAACCGGAAACTCCCTCATCTCTTCGAGGGTTCGCGCGCGCAGCAGGTCGAGCTCCGCCCATGCGTTAAGCAATTCCACCGCGGTGAGCGGCGGCGCGGCGCGGGCAATAGAAAGAAATTCGTTGAAGATGGGACTTAACTCATTTTCTTTGCCGGCAATCTCCGGCGCATAAAACATCGCCCCGCACTGAACAAAAAACTTCCACCACAGTTGCCGCAGCGCCTCCAGCGTGCGCGGCCGGAACGGTTCAACGCGAAAGCCCGCGTCGCGCAGCGCCTGCGCCGCTTGATTAACCGCCTCGCGCGTCTCCTGCGTAACCGGAACCAGCCCATCGTCCTCGAAAAATCCAATCGCATTCTTGCGCAGTTCGTCGAGGCTGAGCGAGCGCGGAGCAATGGGCGGGCTTACCGGATCGAGCGGGTCCTGACCGCCGAGCGTACGGAAGAGCAGCGCGACATCTTCGATGGTGCGCGCCATGGGCCCGATGGCGCCGAGAATTGAAAACGGCCCAACGCACGGCGGCAGATGTCCGCGGCCCGGAAACCTTCCCGGCGTCGGCTTAAACGAACAGATGCCCGTGAAGTGCGCGGGCACGCGCACCGAGCCGCCGCTGTCGCTGCCCAATCCAGCCGCGGAAAGTCCCGCGGCAATAGCCGCCGACTCGCCCCCGCTCGATCCGCCCGGCGAGCGTTCCAGGTCCCACGGGTTCCGCGTCGCCCCGTGCAGACGGTTCACGGTCTCGTAGGCCATCAGGAACTCCGGGCAGTTGGTCGTGCCCAGGATCAACGCTCCCGCCGCGCGCATCCGCGCTACCGCCTCCGCGTCCTTGGCGGGAATGTCGCCTTTATGCAGCAGGCTGCCAATCTCGCAGCGGTAGCCCGCGGTGGCAATCGAAGACTTGATAGTGACCGGCAGCCCGTGCAGAGCGCCCCGCGGACCTGTGTGAGCGTCAAGCTGCCGCGCCTGCGCGCGCACCCGCTCCGCATCGAAGTCGACCAGGGCGTTAAGCTTTGGATTCAACCGTTCGATCTGCCGGATGTGAGCCTCGGCCAGTTCAACCACCGAAAGCTGGTGCGTGCGAAGAAGCTCCAGTTGCCGCACCGCGGGAGCCAGCACAAGATCCCTTCCCGTGCCGCTCAAGGCCGTCCGCCCGATGCAGCGGGCATTTGTAGATTGGGGCGCCGGTCGTCGCGCGGCGAAGACGGCAGTAACTGAAAGTCGAATCGGTACGATCGTACCGGCTCGCCGGAATCGTAACGGTCGTTCCAGTTCAATCGATAAGCGAGCGAAGCTGCATCGTCAGGAAATTTTTCCGAAGCCGGATAGGGATAAGTCTTCATGCCATGGAACGGCAGTTGCGCCACGGTAAACGGCGACGCGTCCCACCAGTCCATGTCCTTCTCGTAGCCGTTGGCGTAGAAAAAGTAATCGCGCTTCCAGTGCGCCGGCAGCGCGGGCAGATGGCTCACATCGAACTCCGCCGCAATCTCCTCGCCGCTGCCGAAGACGACGAACCGGTTGTCAATGCTCTTGAGCAGCGGCGTCACGTCGCCGAAGTGCGTGTAACTTCCGCGCTCATGCTGATAAGAGCCTGTGAGGCTGACGAGATTGTAATCGTAGTCCAGGTCGCCGGGGCTCGCCAGATCGATCTCCTTCGGATAGCCGCGGAAGCGCAGCGTGGCCGAAGCCAGCGGCGCCTCTGTTGTGCGCGCCTCCGCGCCGCTGCTCTGGTCGATCAGCACCTGGTCCCAATAAATTTGCAGGTTGGTCATCAACCGGATGCGCCTGGTTCCCGCGGGCAATTTGCCGCTCAGGTCCACCACGATGGTGCGCTCCAGTCCCGCCGGAAAACCCGCTTCGCCCGTCACGCGCCGCCACGAGCCATCGGGCATTTCGGCCTCAACATAAGGTGCGATGGGTCTGATCCCTGCCTGCCAGGCCGCATACAGCGAAGTTGCGCTGAAGTAGTCCACATAGCCGGTCATCAGCAGGCGCAGCGGCGCGCCGGCCTGAACTTTGCCCAGGTCCAGCGTAAGCGCGTGCAGATTGGCGAAGCCGTCGTAGGGCAGCGTCTTGAAACCGCTCGCAAACCGGCGATCGCGCCGGCTTAGCAGGCCAAGCACGTTGCGCCCTTCGCCGTCCCACGCGCCTGCGGGAAGGCGCAAGCCAGCGCTGGCCACCACGCGGCCCGAGGCAAACGGAGGATAGTCGAGGAATCGCTCGTCCGGGTTCACTTCCACGTCGTCGGGGTGATCGACAGCGACCAGCCGCAGTTTGTCGGTGTAGTTCACCTCCTCCATCGGCTCCATGAAGCGCACGCTCACTTTGCCGTGCACAGGCGCCACGTCCGCGCCGTCCACCTTCACCCACTCGGCGGGGTTGGGGATATTGCGCCGCGTGGGCGTGAACCAGTGCCCCACCACCCCCGCGCCAATCATGTCGGTCACAAATTTGTACTCGTGCCCGTTCCAGACGAAAAGCACCGGGCAGGAGCTGCCGCGCCTGTCCGCCTCCTTCATCGCAATGACCTCCGTGTGCGGCAGATCGATCTCGTCCTGCAGCACGCCCGTGGGCCACAAAATCCGCAGCAGGCCGATGCCCGGCGCCTGCCCCAGTCCCACCAGTATTTGCGGCGCCGCCTGCGTCTGGTAGCCCGATGCGCCCTCCAGCTCCCATTTCTGCCAGAGGCCCTTTGCAAACACTTCCACCTTCACGCCCAGCGCGGTCTTGTTGTCCTCAAGCCCGGTCAGGTCGAGCCGCACAAAATGATTCTTATTCGCGCCCACGTTGCGCAGCAGCACCGGCGGCGCGTTGCGCTCGGTCACAATCAGACCTGCCGCGCCGTCCCCGTCCACATCGGCTGCGATCAGCCCGCGCGGATCGTGCAGGCGAATTCCATCCAGTCCCAGCTTGTGGCTGACATCCTCGAAGCTCCCATCGCCGCGATTGCGCAAGACGCGCACCCGCGGTCCGGCTTTCGTCTCTACAATCGCCGCCAGATCGATCCATCCATCGTTGTCGATATCGATGGGCGTCACGCCCCATCCGCCGAGCGCGCCGTGCAGCGGCAGCGCTACGCGCTCAAAGCGCCGGCCCACGTGATTCGGACCCTCCACGTTGCGCCACAGCGTAAGCCCCGGCGGTCCGGCGTGAGTCACGGCGATGTCCATCCAGCCGTCCTTGTTGTAATCGAGCACGGCGATGCCCACCGTGGGCGGCAGCCCGGCGACGGAATAAAGCGGCTGCGTGGGATACTTCCCTTCGCGCGGATTCACGTAGAGCACCGGCGCCGGCCCGTCGCCCGTGACCGCCAGATCGACGGCGCGATCGTTGTTGAAGTCGGTGAGAATCACCGCGTTTGTATTGCCGCTTCCGCCCAAACCCGTCGGCTCCGTCCACTCCGTAAAAGTCCCATTGCCGTCGTTGCGCCAAAGCACGTTCGATTCGCCGCCCGGCATTAGCGGCGACCCGGTCAGCAACAGGTCCAGATCGCCGTCGTGATCGTAGTCCACGAACGTGATTCCGGTGGGACGATTGCGCGGCTGGAGGCCGGCTTCGGCGGTGACGTCTTTGAAATGGCCGTGGCCGAGATTGCGAAACAACAGTACGCGATCCTCAAGAGCCACGGCCAGATCGTTCAATCCATCGCCATCGTAGTCGCCCACGGCGCAGGCGACCGCTTGGCCGCTCGCCTTCAGACCCGCGGCCTCCGCATCCCATTCCGTAAAAACGCCGCCGCCGCGATTCTGCAGCACGCGAATGGCCTGCGCCCCCGATTGCATCAGCACCAGGTCCATTCGCCCCGACCCGGTCGCATCGATCATGCAAGCCCCGCCGGTCTCTGTGTTCCTCGAAGCAAACGTGGGTGGCCCAGAGCCTGCCCTGGGCTTGTCGAAAGCCTGCCCTGAGCTTGCCGAAGGGGGTCCCGATTTTGGGACCTGGGAACCTGAATCCAGCTCCCGCGCCACTAACCGCACCGGAATCATCTCCCGCTCGGCAGTCTCCGGCTCTTCGACCGGCGCAGCCATCGAGTAACGGCCCTGCTCCCCGTACGCGAGGCCGAGCGCCGAAGAAATCTTTGCGCCCGTCAGGTGCTGAAAGCGCTTGAAATCTTCGCGGGCCTCGGCAGTGTGCCCCGTCCGCTGCAGCGACCGCGCCAGCCCGAACTCAGCCGACGCATGAACCGGATCGATCTTCAGCACCTCTTGAAAAATCGCGATAGCCTTGTCGTACTGCCGCATCGCCTCGTAGCAGGCGCCCTCGAAATATATCGAGTCCGCATCCCGCGGGTCGATCTTCACCGCCTGCTGAAAGCTGGCCAGCGCCGGCTCCAGCTCGTTATTCGCGCGCTGGGCCAGCCCCAGGTTGTACCAAGCCTGAGCGCTGTTGGGATCGATCGCCAGCGCCTGCCGCAGAACCTTCTCGGCATCGTCCGGCTTTGCCAGCGTCAACAGCGCGATGCCCTCGTTCACCTCCGCCTGCGCCAGCTTCGGGTCCTCTTTGAATGCCTCGGCAAACGCGGTAGCCGCGCGGTCGGTAAATTGCTGCCCCATCAGCGCCACGCCGCGATTGTTCAGCCGCACCGCCTCCGCATCGTAGCCCGTCTGCGCATTCGCCATCGCGGCCGCCAGCAAAAACAGCCCGATCGCGATCTTTGCCATCGCCCCGCCCCTCATCGTCACAACGCTCCCTGTTGTGGAACTGTCCAGTGTACGCGAGAGCCTGCCCGCACGCGCGGGTGCGTGTCACTGGGCCATATCCCGATTTGCCGTTGCCGTGAAAGGGCACGGCTTCAGCCGCATCTGGGCTGGGCCCGCGGCCTTTGAAATCTTATGAAAATCAGCGCTTCGCCGCGACCCGCCCGCGGACCGGGACGGAGGGAACAGGGACCTTCAGGTCCCTGAAATGGCGGCCGGTCACGGATAGGGCTTTAGCCGCGGGCGCTTGCTGCGTTCCGCTACTATCGGAACTTCGTTGTCAACCCAGCCGCAAGATCGCCAAAAGTTTTGGCGCCTTTAGAAGCCGCCGAGGGAACGCCTAAAGCGAAATTAGCAAGCTACCCGTCACTCACCGGCCGGCTTCGTCCGGCATGTGCGCAGGTAAGCCACCAGGTCCTTGATCTCATCCCGCGCAAGTGCGTGTCCAAACGGCGGCATCCCTTTCCCGCCCTTGAAAATCTGCCTGCGGATCGCCGCTTTCTTCACGGTCCTGCCCACATCCGAGAGATTGGGCCCCTTGTAGCCGCCCACTCCGTCAATGCTGTGACAATGTATGCATCCGGCTGCGGCAAAGTCGCTCGCGCCGCGCTGGCTGCGCGACGCGGCAACCGCCGGCAATGCCGCGCCCAGAAGCACAACAAGCGCGCCGCCTGCAATTGCGGGGAGCAATCCTCGCATCGGGCTTCGCATTGGGCCTCGCATTGGGCCCCTCATTGGCCGCCGTCTCCGCCGGCCTTCGCATCGCCGCCAGCCTTGGCGCTCTCGGTTTCAACGTTCGAGTGTACGTGCCACGGCACGCTCTCCGCCGTTACCTGGGGATTCTTGCTCAGGTACTCAAGTGCGTACACCGTGGCCGTGGGATCGGCCTTCTGGTCCGCGAACGCCGCTGCCTCGCGCGCCGCCTCCCGCTTCAGCCCCAGGCGGCGATACACGATCGAGAGCATGTAATGCGCGGAGAGATCGTCGGGATCGATCGATTGCACCACCTGGTACTCTTTTTCCGCCTCGCGGTACTTGCGCTCCTGATAGTAGGAGAAGCCCAGCTCCCGGTGTGCGTTGCGCGAACGCGGAAACTGCGCCGTCACTTCCCGCAATTCCGCCACGGCCGCGTCCAGGTTGCCCTGGATTCGCTCGATCAGCGCCAGATAATAAAGCGCCCGTGCCTCGTGCGGCGCGATTGCCAGCGCCTTTTCGAGATTCGCGCGGGCGTCGCCGTAGCGCTCCCACGAAGTATCGGCGATGGCCACGTTCGTGTACGCATAGGCATAGTCGGGACGCATGGCCGCAACCTGTTCGAAGGCGTCCGCGCTTGCCTCGTACTGCTGCGCGTCCAGCAGCGCGATGCCGTAATTGTTCCAGCGCATCCAGTCCGGGTTGTCCTCTGCATCGTGAGGCCCGGCGGCGTTTGCGCCCAGCGCAAGCGTCCGCGTGCGCACGGCAATCTCCGCCTCCGGCATTTCAAAGTGCTTGCCCAGGCCGAAGTCGATGAATTGCTGATTGAACCGCCGGTAGTTCACCCGCGCCGTAATCGTAATCGGCCCCTCGGCATCCGTGGGCACCCGGAACTCGTAGCGCACAATCTGCGCCCGGCCCGACTGAATCGTATTGTCGTAAGCCTTGATTCGCGTGTCCCACACCTGGTGCAAGTTGTTGAGCGTTCCGTTCACGTTCACCAGGCGGTTGGTAAAGCTGTGCGCCGTGGGGTCCAGAATGCCGCCGGGGCCAATCGCGCCGGAGTGCATCAGCACGCGCCCTGCCGCGTCTTTGGCCTCGAACTCCACCCAGCACTGGTAGAAATCCCGCTGCTCGGGAACCAGCGTGTGCCCGATGCCCTTGTTCTGGATCACCACCGAGACGGTCAGAACGTCGCCGCGCTCAATGTCGAACGGCACGCTGCCCAGCGGCGCAATCACCTTGCCGCCGTTGCGCTGGATGCCGAACAGATCGATGTTGAGGGTTTCGATGCCGATCGTGCCGTCGCGCAAAAAAGCCATCGTCTTCTGCAACTGCTCGTCGTATCCGTAGTACTTGGCCAGCACCGTATTCGCGCCCAGCCAGCGGTGCGACATGAACTTCCCCGGCGTCGAGCCGTACTCGCCCTTCTCAAGCGCTTCCGGCGCCATGTGGCACGTCTGGCAGGTTGACACCTTCTCCTTCGTATAAAACGGCAGCGGCGACTCCTTTGAGAATGAAGACACCTGCCACTCGTCGTAGAGAAAAAACGCGCGCTGCCATTTATAGCCGTTCAGTTCCTTCGGCAGCGCAGCCTTGTGGCACACAGCGCAGTACTCGCTGCTACTGTAGAAATCCTTCATCTCCGCTCTGTCGTGCCAGTCCAGGTGCGCCAGGATCTCTTTGTCGGAAACCTCGCCGTAAATAGGCTTTCCCTGGTCGTCCACCAGCACCGCCGGCTGTCCGATCACGTAGCTGCCTGTCCCGTACGTGTCCACCTTCTCGATCGAGTGGCAGACCGAGCAGGTCACGCCGTCGTTGTCCATGGTCTTCCGGTCCACCGGCGACCCTGGCGTCAGCGCACCCGATACCAGCGCAATCGGGTTGTGGCAACCTTCGCAGTGCCGTTGAAATTGAATTCCCTTCTGGTCCACAAGCATGTCGGCGTTTTTCAGGTACCACGGCGTGCGGAAAGAATTCGCATGAGCGGTCTGCCGCCACTCCGCATACGCCTGCTTGTGGCAATGCCCGCAATACTCCGCCGTGGGAAAGCTGGTGGGATCGATGAACTGCCCCGTGTCGGTCGCGGCGTTCGAGGGAAGAAACGGCTTGCCCGGCCCAAACTTGAAGCTGTAAAACTTGTCCACGCTTTTCGAATACGCCGCCCGCTGGCTCTCCGCCGGAGGGTTGTTCTCCACCGCAGCGTTGTTCTCCGCCGCAGGGTTGTTCTCCGCATGAACCGGCTGCGCCCGCCATCCCGTCAAGACGCAGCCCACCGCGGCCGTCAGAAACAGACCAGCAGTGCCGCGGCGGATTCGCTTGCCGTGAAAATGAGGAAGCATTGCGTCAGCCATCTTAATCCGTGCCGGCAACGCCCGGCATCGGGCCTTGGATGAAGAGAAATCTCCATCGAAAGGTGGAGAACCGATCTCGAAAGGTCGAGGCTCTAGGGACGCGGCGGCGTCGTAGTCTTGCCCGTCCCCTCGGTAATGGTCACAATCCGGTCCACTCCCGGCACGTTGAAATGCTCAATCCGCCCGCTCGGCCAGTGCACCTCGATGTCGTCCACCTTCGTGGCCTGCCCCAATCCGAAGTGCGGCCTCTGGTCGTTCGACGAGAGGTAGCTGCCGCCGCTCAGCACATCTTCCCGCTGCCTCATGCCGTTGGCCGTCACATAAACCGTCGCTCCCACCGCGTCGCGCGGGCTCTTCGGCCCGCCCACCAGCTTCAGCTCCAGCCAGTGATTGTGGTCCGGGTCCACGTTGCGCAAGAGCACCGGGTGCCCGTCCATCACGTTGATCACCACATCCAGCTTGCCGTTGTTAAACAGGTCGCCCTCGGCCATTCCGCGCCCCGCAATCACGTCCGCAAGCCCCGTTCCCTCGACGGCCGGCACTGGCACAAACTTCTTCCCGTCGATGTTGTGAAAGAGCATTGGTCGCTCGGCCCAGGTCGTGCCCCACGGGTGCGCATTTACCTGCGGGTACACGTGTCCGTCCGCCATCATCAGGTCCTTCCAGCCGTCGTTGTCGTAGTCCAGAAACGCATCGCCCCAGCCCAGAAACGGAGTCGAAATCTCCGCGATCCCCATCTGGTAGCTCACATCCGTCATATTCGCGTCGCCGTCGTTGCGGTAGAGCGGCTTGTAGTCGTCCGAGAAGGTGGTGTTGAAGATGTCCTCCTGCCCGTTGTTCATATAGTCGCCGACAGCAATGCCCATCGACGCCGTCTCGCGCCCCTGCTCGTTCAGCGCGTAGCCCGACGAGTAGCTGTCGTCCTCGAACGTCCCGTCGCCCTTGTTGATGTAGAGATAATTGGGCGTCGAGTCGTCGGCCACCAGCAGATCCACCCTCCCGTCGTTGTTCACATCCACAAACAGCGAGCTCAGCCCGTAGTAGCCGGCGTTATCGGCCACACCCGCCTTCTCGCTCACGTCGGTAAACGTGCCGTCGCCGTTGTTGTGAAAAAGATGATCCGGCTCGCCCTTCAGCCCCCGCGGTCCGCAGTTCACCTCCACGCCGCGAAACGTGCAGAACGCGTTCACCACGCCGCTTATGGAGCTTGCGGGCAGGTGGTTGCGGTCGAAATGCACGTACCCCGGCACAAACAGGTCGAGCCTGCCGTCGCCGTCGTAGTCGCCCCACGTGGCCCCGGTGGACCAGTTGCCCAGCGTCACCCCGGCCTTCTCCGCTACGTCCGTAAAGGTGCCGTTGCGATTGTTGTGGTAGAGCCGGTTCTTGCCCCAGTTGGTCACATAAATGTCCGGCCAGCCGTCGTTGTCGTAGTCCCCAACCGCGCACCCGAATCCCCAGCGGTCGTTGGTTACCCCGGCCATCTCCGCTACGTCGGTAAAGGTGCCGTCGTGATTGTTGCGGAACAACGCCGCGTGCGGCGGCGTCTCCTTGCCGTCCAGCGCGTCGAAAGTCGAGCCGTTCACCACGTAGATGTCCAGCCAGCCGTCGTGGTTATAGTCCAGCAGGCAAACCCCGGAGCCATCGGTCTCGACGATGTATTTCTTCTGTTTGCCGCCCATCCTGTGCGTCCAGTGGGTCAGCCCGGCCTGCGCCGAATCGTCCTCGAACACGACCGGCCCGATCTTCACAAAGCCTCCGGCAGTGATGGGCCGGTGCTCTGCGTCGAACTGCGCCGCGTGCGGAGGCCCGGTGTTCACGCCGCCCGCCGCCGCGCCCGGCGTGACTTGCTGCCCGCCCGCGCCGGGGTTTTCGACCTGTTGAGCCGCCAAAGAAGCTCCGGAAACTGTGACCTGTTCGGGGAAGAACGCGAAATATCCGATAGCCAGCAGTCCCAAGACTAGAGCTGCACGCAGTGCTTGAAACATGGCTGCCAGTATAACGATCGGATTTGGTGCAGGTATCAACCGAAAGGTGGAGAGGTTCGACTGAGGAGCCCTGTAACGCTCCCCAACCGATGCTTCCCACCGACAGCGGATGAAACGACTACCGCTCCTTCACTAACTCGTAAGGAATCCCGAACCGCCCGATCTGGATCAGCGGCCTGTCCTGCGGCGGCCAGATGTGCAGGCTCTCCACCCGTCCCGGCCCCGGAATCTTGCGCGCTTTCGCCGTTCCCACCAGTTTTCCCGTCGCCGCCACGTTGAAGTGAACGTTCAGAACCTCCTCCGCGCCCGCCCGCGTCCATCCCAGCACGTAATCGCCCGGCTCGAGCGTAAATCCGGCGATGCGCATCGGCGCCTGCACTATCAGGTAGTGCGAATACTTGCCGTCCGCCGAGTACCCCGCCGTCAGCAGCACCACCCCCGCAATATACTGCCCCCGCTCGTTCACAATGCCCGACGCGGTGCGCATCTCCGTCTCGATGTGCTCGTTTACTACCGGCGCCCGCGCCGGCAGCACCGCCGCCAGCTCTGAAGCTGTGGCCTGCCGCCATTCCGTTTTTTGCGCAGACGCCTGCGCCTGCGCAAAAAGAAACAGCAGCAGCGTCAGGCCAACCATCGCTCTCTTCATCGCTTCTCCATTCGCGGCCTTGGTCACGGCTTCGGCTTGCGCAGGGATTCCAGCGGAACAATGCCCCGCCGGATCGCCGCCGTAGCCGCCTGGGTCCGGTCCGTCACTCCCAGCTTGCCCAGCAGGCTGTTGATATGCGTCTTCACCGTAGCTTCAGAAATGTCCAGCTCCGCCCCGATCTCCTTGTTGCTCTTCCCGTCCACGATCTGTTCCAGCACATCGAACTCCCGCGCCGTCAGCTCTTCCGCGCCCATGCGCTCGGCCAGCCGCTCGGCAATCGCCGGCGGAATGTGCGACTTGCCCGCGTAAACCGTTCTGATCGTCGCAATCAGTTCCGCGCTCGTCATCCCCTTCAGCAGGTACGCCTTCGCACCCGCCTTCAGCGCGCGGTAAATATCCTCATCGCCGTCGTAGGTCGTCAACACGATAAACCGCGCCTTCGGCTCTGCGGCGCGAATGCGCTGGATCACCTCCACGCCGCTCAGCCTGGGCAGCCGCAGGTCGATCAGGGTAATGTCCGGCCGGTGCTTATGAATCTGCTCGATGGCCTCCATGCCATCCGCCGCTTCACCCACCACCTCCAGGCCCTCCACCACTTTCAGCAGGGCCACCAGCCCCTGGCGCACCATGCTGTGGTCCTCCACAACCAGCACTCGAATCGGTTCGCCCGTCATTGTGGCCCTCCCGCTTCCTCTCGCGTCTCTTCCCGCGCCGGCACGCGCAGCCGTATCGCCGTGCCCGCCCCCGCCGCGCTTTCAATCTCCAGCGTCCCGCCGATTCCCGCGGCCCGCTCCTTCATTCCCGTCAAACCGAAGTGTCCCGCTCCCGTCCCAGTCCCCGTCCCAGTTTTGTCCAGCGCCGCGCCCCCGCGTCCATCGTCCCGCACTTCAAGAACGATCGCCTCCGCCTGGTACTTGAGCAGCACGGTAAGCTGCCGCGCCGCCGCGTGCTTGCGCACATTGTGGATGGCCTCCTGCGCCACGCGCAGCATCTCCCGCTCCGTGGCCGCCGGCAGCGGTCGATACGCCCCGAACACGCTGAACCGCGATTCCAGTTCCTCGCTCCCGGCCTGCTCCGCCATGCGCCGCAAGCGCGCCGGCAGCGTCCGCTCGCCCGAGTCTTCTGTGCGCAACGCCCAGATGGATTGCCGCGCGTCCGCCAGGCCCTCGCGCACATGTTCGCGCGTCATGTCCAATTGCGTCGCCGCGTCGTCGAACTTCTTCAGCCGCAGCAGTTGCGCCAATAATTCCAACTGCACCGAGACGCCCACGTAACCTTGCGCCAGCGTATCATGAATCTCGCGCGCAATCCGGCTTCGCTCTCCCAGCACCGCCCGAAAC
>JBOGLX010000017.1:0-57267 GCA_050745765.1 Occallatibacter sp.
CCTCGCTGCCCGACTGCACCAGCGCCAGACCTTTGAGGAAGAGCACCGGAAAGACGCAGGGCATGAGGTTCAGCAGCAGCCCGCCGAGAAACGCCAGGCCGACGATTTGCGCGAGGCGCAGCAGCGAGAATGAAGGCGCGGCGGTCGGCGCGGCAACTGTGCCACGCTCGGCGGCGATCTGGTAGTTTCTGCCGCCTGCAAGCTCCAGCACTCCGTTCAAGCGTGCGGGATTGGCGGTGAGATTCGGGTCTTTCTGGAGTTCGAGCACCAGCCCTTGCGCGGTTGGCGTCAACTTTTGCGGTGCAGGATTGTTGACCACGGTCTGATCGGTGGGAAAGAACTCGGCCTGCGTTTCCCGCTGGCCCGTTTCGACCGCCAGCCTGAATCCCGTCGCCGTCGCCTGGAACACGGCCGTATCCGCCGCTGGCAGCGGCTTGGGCAGATCGTCGATGAACTCGGCAAACAGCGGGGGCTCGGCAACTGCCGTCCCAGGCCCGCGAACCACGTCCCGCGTAACCTCAAGCTCCGTCTTGCCCGGAATGCAGACTGACGCGCAGACCAGCCAGGCCACCTTGGCGTGAAGCACAGCGGGACCTGCCTTCGCGTCATTCGCCACGTCGAACCGGAACGGAAACAGCACTTGATTGTCGTAGCCGTAGTCCATCAGCGGCCCCAGCGGCAGCCGCACCGGGGCAGGGAACTGCAAGGCAGTGGCGGTGATGCCAGCGGGCAGCGTCCAATTCATGCTCGGCGGCTCGCCTGAGTCGCCCGCATTCACCCAGTAAATGTGCCAGCCCGGCTCCATCTTGAAGTAGAGTCCGGCCCGGTTCAACGGGGCTCGATTGGAAGCGCCGCTATAAAGCTCCTTGCCCGGAACCAGCAGCTCCACGCGCAGATGCGACGCATCGAAGCTGGCCTTCGCCTCGCTCGCCGGCGCAGAACCCTGCGCACCCGCCTGCAAACCCGCAAGCAGTAGAGACACCGCGAAAATCAGGCGCAAAATACGCATGGCAAGTGAAAGCTGAATCCCGGTCACCACCATTAGTCTACCGAATGAACGGAGGGAGAGGGGGCCTTCAGGCCCCTGGATCAGGGCGAAAAATGAGGCGGGTTTTAGCCCCAATACCGTTAAGTTAAACGCTTATCTTTTGACGAATGCCGGTGCCCCACCCTCGCCGCGTCTTTGTTTTTGCGGCTAGGGTGGGCTTGGCAGATGCTTACGCCGCGAGCTGATTTCTTAAGTGAACGGCATTGGCTTTAGCCCCGGGTACTTTTTTACCGGGCCTGAAGGCCGTCTCCAGACCGCAGACCCTCATGGGGCTGAAGCCCCGCTCTCCCTCCGCTGGTTCACGCAACCCGCTGAGCTCTCTACCACCCCAGCACGTAAGCAAAGATCAGCGGCGCCACAATCGATGCATCCGACTCGATGATGTACTTCGGCGTATCCTCGCCCAACTTGCCCCACGTGATCTTCTCGTTCGGCACCGCGCCCGAGTACGATCCGTAGCTCGTGGTCGAGTCCGAAATCTGGCAGAAATACGCCCACAGCGGCACATGCTCGCGCTGCAAGTCCTGGTGCAGCATGGGCACCACGCAGATGGGAAAATCCCCGGCAATGCCGCCCCCAATCTGGAAGAACCCAAGCGGGGTCTCGCCGGTGGTCGTCGTGTACCACTCGGCCAGCTCCATCATGTACTCGATGCCCGTGCGGACGGTGTGCACCTTTTTCACGTCGCCCGAGATGCAGTGCCCGGCGTACATATTTCCCAGCGTCGAGTCTTCCCATCCCGGCACAAACATAGGCAGATTCTTTTCGGCAGCCGCGAGCAGCCAACTGCCTTTCGGGTCGATCTGGTACGACTCCTTCAGCGCGCCGGAAAGCAGAATCTTGAACATGAACTGGTGGGGGAAGTAACGCTCGCCGGCCTGGTCGGCGCGCATCCATTCTTTGAGCACTTCGCTCTCGATGCGGCGCATGGCTTCCATCTCCGGGATGCAGGTGTCGGTCACGCGGTTCATGTGCCGCGCCAGCAGCCGCGCCTCGTCGGAAGGAGTCAGATCGCGGTAGTTGGGCACGCGCTCGTAAAAATCGTGCGCCACAAGATTGAAGACATCCTCTTCGAGGTTCGCGCCCGTGCAGCAGATGCCGTGAATCTTGTCCCGCCGGATCATTTCGGCGAGCGAGATGCCCAGTTCCGCGGTGCTCATGGCGCCGGCGATGGTCACAAACATCTTTCCGCCCGATGTGAGCAGCCGGTTATAACCTTCCGCCGCGTCCACCAGGGCGGCCGCGTTGAAATGACGATAGTGGTGCTTGATAAACGTGGTAATCGCAGACATGACAGTTTCCTCACTCCTCTTGAGCGTGAATTTCCGATAAGTTTTCTCGGAGTTTCCCCCGCGGATTGTCCTTCCTCACGCGAGAGGCAGCGGGCGCGCCTTGAACGGCACACCGGTCGGAACTGCTCGATGAATCTTAGCACAAACCGGCTCGATTTCGGGCAGGCCGATCAGGCGGAGCGGCGCTTGTCGGCCTCGAGATCGGAGATGCGTTTGTCGAAGGCGAAGGACTGCTGAACTTGGTCGAGGCGCTGGACGAGGATCTCGAATCGAACGCGGCTCATCTCTTCGATGCTTTCGAGGCGAGCGTCGACCTTCTCGAATCGAGCACGGCTCATCTCCTCGAAATTTTCGAAGCGAGCGTCGATCTTGTCGAAGTGGGCGCGGGTAGTCTCTTCGAACTTATCGAAGCGAACGCGGGTAGTCTCTTCGATCTTTTCGAAGCGGGCGCGATTGGCCTCTTCCATGCTATCCATACGCTGGACAAGAGAAGCCATCTCGCCGCGAAGCTCCCGCAGTTCCGGAGCCAGGAAGTCCTGGATCACTTGTCGAGTTTCTTCGACTACGCCCACAATGTCCCGCCCCTCAAACAAATAGTACACGCAAATCCCGCTCGAGACACCCGTTCCCTTGCCGGCGAACGGGAGCCGTCATGGCCTCGCGCTTTCCGATGAACATCGCCGTCTTTGTGATCCAGATTGCAGGCGTAGGGAGCGTCCAGCATGTCTTCTTTTTCCGCGGATGTGATCTACGTCGTATCCCTTGTGATGACTATCCCTGCGGGAGTTTCCGTTGCGCGGTTATCTCCGCGTGGGGTTTACCAAAAGCCCGCACCCCGGCCGTCACACCCGCCAGTAATCCGGTCGCCAGTTCTTGATCCGCTCCTTGATCTGCTTGCGGTTCAAATTCTGTTCGAGCGCCTGTTTGGCCAGCTCCACCACCTCGTCGTCCGCCGCAAACCGCAGCCCGATCAACTGGCCTTCGCTGAGCCGGTAGATCTGCGCATGCCATTCGCTGGGCGCCAGCGCCTGCAACCGCAGCCGCTCCTCAAGCCGGATCACCCGGTCCTGCACCTTCATCGGATACAGGCGCATCTTCGTCACGGCCAGCACCGCCGCGATCGATAGCACCACTATCCACGCCGTGCCAAATCCCGGATGCTGCACCAGCAGCACAATCGCAATAATCAGGTTCGCCAGCACCACAATAGCCAGGAAAAAATGAAACGGCGGATCGAGCCGTCCATGATTTTTCAGATTCTGCGCAGATGCCTCGCTCATTTGGTAGCCTTGTTCTCTCTCAGGCCGTGGCTGGGGCCGCTATCGGCTGCCAGGGCTGCCGCCGGGGATTCGGAGGCGCTGGCCACTCGCGCCGGGGGCCTGCTCGGCGGCGCTGCCCGAATTCTCCGGTGCGCCCCCCGGCTCTGTCAACGCGCTCAAGCCCTCCGGCTTCGGACGCGCGCGGCAGCCAGCCCAGGGCAAACGCATTTGGAATTTCTTGACCAACGAATCGGCTCAAAAGCTCTGTATAGGGGATGCACCTGGCCAAATTCCCGCGGATCTGCGCCCTTCGGACGGTAAGGATCCCGCGCCGGGCGGTTAAAATTCACCTTCGGCTGCCAATTGGCCCCTGGGCTTAACGGTCAGGACGCCCCAAAAATCCAAATGCGTTTGCCCTCGCAGCCAGCCTCCTTTTGCGTGTCATAAACGGCTCCGATGCCCTAAGATGCTTCCGAGGGATCCTCCAACATGATTTCTGCCCTGAAGATGCGCCTTGCGGCTCCCGTTTTATTCGTTTCCATGGGAACGTTTCTCTTCTTGCCCCATGCCTTTGCCCAGCACGGAGCCCGGACCGCTCCCGCCACCGCGCTCCCGCCCGATGCCCGCGCCATCATCGGCCGCCTATCCAGCTTGGGCAACCTGCCTGAAGGCTTCTGGAAGATGCACCCCGGCGATGTGCCCCACGGCGAGTCCGTCGATCTCGACGACAGCGCCTGGCAAGCGGCCGCCCGCGGCGCAAAACTCTCCGACCAAGCCGTCTGGTTTCGACAGACCGTCCAGATCCCCGAGACCCTCGACGGATACGACCTCACCGGCGCACGCATCTGGTTCCAGTTCCACGCCGCCCCGGAGCGCTCGGTCACCCAGATCGTCTACTTCAATGGCCGCCGCGTGGCCCTGGGCGAAGATCTCGAGCCCGTGGTCCTCTTCGACAACGCCAAGCCCGGCGACAAAGCCGTAGTCGCCGTCAAGCTGCTCAACACCTACCAGCCCAAATCCTTCCACGGAGCCACGCTGGCCATCGAGTTGCCCGGCAGCCGTCCCAACCCCCTCGACCTGGCCCAGCAGTTCCGTTCCGTCGCCCTGCTGCTCCCCGGTCTCGCTCCCGCCGATGCGTCGAAGGAGGCCGTGCTTGAAAGCGCCATTCACGCCGTCGATCTGGCCGCGCTCGACGCGGCCGAAACGAGTGACGCCGAGGCCCGAGCCGCGGCCCAGGCCAAATTCGACTCGAGCCTTCGCGACGCGCAGGCCAAACTCGAGCCCCTCCAGCCGCTGCTCCGTCAGCTCACATTTCACCTCACCGGCAACTCCCACATCGACGCCGCCTGGCTCTGGCCCCGCAGCGAAGCCGAAGACGTAGTCCGGCGAACGTTCGGCACCGCTCTCCAGCTCATGTACGAGTACCCCGCCTACACCTATACCCAGTCCGCCGCCCAATACAACGAGTGGCTGGCCGAAAAGTACCCCGCCATGAACGACGAAATCAAGCAGCGCATCAAGCAGGGCCGCTGGGAGGTGGTCGGCGGCATGTGGGTCGAGCCCGACCTCAATATGCCCGACGGCGAATCCCTCGTCCGCCAGTTGCTCGTCGGCAAACGCTGGTATCTCCAGCACTACGGCGTCGATGTCCGCGTCGGCTGGAACCCCGACTCGTTCGGTTACACCTGGCAGCTTCCGCAAATCTACAAAAAGAGCGGCGTGGACTTCTTCGTCACCCAGAAGATGGCCTGGAGCGACACCAATCATCTCCCCTTCAAGCTCTTCTGGTGGGAGTCGCCCGATGGGTCGAAAGTGCTCACCTACTTCCCCCACGATTACGCCAATGAGGACATGAGCCCCACGCGCCTCTCAAGGGACATGGCCACGGCCCGCGTCTTCTCGCCGGGCCTCACCAACATGATGGACCTTTACGGCGTCGGCGATCACGGCGGCGGACCCACCCGCGCCATGCTCGACCAGGCCATGCACTGGGCCACGCCTTCCATGCCTGCTCACGTGGTTCCCAACTACCTGTTCGGCACCGCAATCTCCTTTTTTGACAATGTCGATAAAGACATTGCGCCCCAAAGCCCCGTCTGGAACTACCAATCCATCGCCAAGGGTTACACCCCGCCGCCGGCCGTGCCAGGCAAAATCTCCATCCCCACCTGGGACAGCGAGCTTTACCTCGAATTTCATCGCGGCGTTTACACCACCCAGGCCCACCAGAAGCGCAACATGCGCACCGCGGAAGAGGAGGTGCTCGACACCGAAAAATGGGCCTCGCTGGCCTGGCTCGACGGCAACAAGTACCCCGGCGATCGACTCACCGTGGACTGGGAGAAAGTCCTTTTCAACCAGTTCCACGACCTCGCAGCCGGCTCCGGCATCGGCATCATCTATAAAGACGCGCAGAAAGACTACGACTGGGTCCGCATGTCCACCAATGCGATTTCGGCCAGCTCGCTCCAGACCGTCTCCGAGCACATCGACACCCAAACCAAAGCAGCCGGCCGCGTCCCCATCATCGTCTTCAACCCGCTCGCCTGGCAGCGCTCGGGCGACGTCACCGTCAACGTCCAGCTTCCCGTCGCCAACTCGCCAGACGCCTACCGCGTCCTTGGCCAAACCGGCGACGCCTACCACTCCGTAGCCACCGTCCTCAAGCGCGACCCCGTCACCGGCGAAGTCACCCTCAACATTCCCGTCTCCAACGTCCCCGCCCTCGGCTACAAAACCATCTGGATCGATTACGCCCCCGGAACCACCCCCGCTCTGCCCAAAGGCACCGAGTCCGACACCGGCAGCTCCTTCACTCTTGAGAACGCCAATCTCCGCGTAGTCATCGACAAGTCCACCGGCTGCATCGCAAGCCTCTATGACAAGCGCGGCGGCTTTGAAACCTTCGCCGCCAACTCCTGCGGCAACGAGCTCGAGGCCTTCGCCGACCATCCCAAGGAGTACGACGCCTGGAACATCGGCACCGACCGCTACAAAGAAACGCCGGCCCTGCTCACGGAAGTGGACTCCATCGCGGCCGTCGGCTCGTCCGCCGTCCGCATCGCCCGCACCTGGCAGAGCTCGAAATTCGTGCAGACCATCAGCCTCGCCCCCGACGCCGACTACGTCAACGTAAACAACCAGATCGACTGGCACGAGCGCCACACGCTGCTCAAAGCGGCCTTCACGCTCGCCGCCGCCAGCCCCTTCGCCACCTACGAAATCCCCTACGGAACCATTGAGCGCCCCACCACCCGCAACAACAGTTGGGAAGACGCGAAGTTTGAGGTTTCGGCCATCCGCTGGGCCGACCTTGCCGGAACTGGCCCCGGCGGCAAGCCGCAAGGCTTCAGCCTCATCAACCGCACCAAGTACGGCTACGACGCCGTCGGCAACCTGCTCCGCCTCACCCTCCTGCGCTCGCCCACTTCTCCCGACCCCAACGCCGACCAGGGCGAGCACCACTTCCAGTACGCCCTCTATCCCCACGCCGGAACCTGGAAAACCGCCCTCACCGAACGCCATGGTTTCGAGTACGACTACCGCCTCTTGGCCCTGGCCGCCACCGAGCACGCCGGCCCGCTGCCCGCCGACCACTCCTTCGTCTCCGTCACCCCGGACAACGTCATCCTCACCGCCGTCAAAAAAGCCGAAGACGCCAAGGGCCTCATCCTCCGCGTCTACGAGTGGGCCGGTAAGAACTCGACGGTCGAGTTCCACGTCCCCCCCGGCTCAACCGGCGCAACAGTCACCAACCTCATGGAGACCCCCCAGGGCGACCCGCTCCCCATCGCGAATAACACCGTCAGGGTCCCCATCCACCCCTACGAAATCCTCACCGTCCGCGTAAACTACCCCGACGGCGGCCCCCAATAGCGGGCCACCTGCCAGATTGGGGCGCAACAGGCCCACAGTTTCCGCCCCTTCGGAATGCCGGCGACTACCGGTTCAGCACGCCCATCCCGATCTCCGCGATAATGCCGACCATCAAGATACAGTACATCGCAAACCCTGCAAGAAGCCTTACCTGTTCATCCCGGTCGGGGCAGCGATAGCGCTGCAGATAAACAATCAAAACAACGATCGTGACGTCTTCTATCCCTGCGAAGATCAAGGTGTTCCATAGATGAACACGAATGAGATGTTTGATACAGGCGGTCGCGAATAGAAGCGCCAGTAGCATCCACCCGTAGAGCAGGTAGCGTCTTTGCGCCTCTACTTTCGTCTTATTCTCTTCGTAGCGTCTTCGCGGATCCATTCTCATCTGTTTCCCCTCAGAAATGGTATCCTCCTTTCTTCCGAAGGCGAGCCAGGCCGCCGGTGCTCCAACGGGAGTATCCGATCAACCGCAAAAGAGGAATACAACCCCCGCCACGACGGAACGGGCACAGCTTCCTGGGCCTCACTCTATATGGTCTGAAATCCGTGATCGGGCCACCTGCCATTGGCGAAGACCCGCTCATCGCGATAAAGCCGCGATGAACAAGGGCACAGTTCCGATTTTGCCCCGCACGGTCTGAAATCCGTGATCGGGCCGCCTGCCGCCGGAGGCGAATTTTCCGAACCGCTTCCCATCGTTTAACGTAAAAGAGATGGAGACGGATCAAGCCGCATGACCACCGGCACACTATCGGCGCGCCGGCGTCACAATCGGTTGCTGGAGCTCATTGCGGCGTACAAGCTCGGTCAGGCGCTCTTGTTCATCGCCATCGGCGCGGGGGCGCGGCATATGCTGCATCGCGACGTGGCCGACGACCTGGCCATTCTGGCAGACCGTCTGCGCTTTAATCCGGAGTCGCGCCTGGTTAACTTCATCCTCGACAAGGCGTCGCTGCTCAACGACCCGGTGCTGCGCAAGATCGGCTTCATCGCTTTTGCGTACGCCGCCGTCGGCTTGGCCGAGGGCATCGGGCTCTACCTCGAAAAGGCCTGGGGGGAAGTGCTCACGCTGGCCATCACCGCCTCGTTCCTGCCCTGGGAAATCTACGAGGTCTTCCGCCGGTTGACGTGGGTCCGGATGGGTCTGCTGATCATCAACGTCCTGGTGCTGTTGTATCTGTTGCGGGTGGTTGGCGAAGAGATGAAGCGGCGGCGGGCAAGGCATTCCGGGCGGAAAAAGCGGATTTGATTCGTGCCGGTCCGGGTTTGATTCGCCCTTTGTTCGCCTTATCCTATCCAGATCGATTCTTCAAGACTGATTCCCAGCCTGGGAATCAAGTTAGTAATAAGCACAATCTGTAGGGGTAATTGCCGCGAAGGTGTCAACTGGTTGCGTTCAGTTTCGTTTGCGCCATCAGGCCCGATTCCGAGGCGGAATTTTCCTGTGGAAAATGCACAGGCACCCACTACCGCCAGGCAGAGTTCTGCGCGATACTTGGAGCGGGCCAGGATGGGCCAAAAAGGGCCAATCCGGGGCCTTCACTCACGTCCCACACGAACCCTGGGGTAGTGCAAAGAGCAGATCGTGACCGACGAGCCTCAATCTTCCGCCGGCGAGCCTTCGGCTTCCAATGAAGCTGCCGCTGGAACTGCAGTCTCCTGGGACGACCTGCAAATTGGGTTTATCGGCAATCCGAAGACCAAGCTGGACGATCGGGGCCGGTTGAAAATGCCTGCTGAGTTCAAGGCATTCATTGAAAAGAAGTACGGCAAGGACTTCAACGCCTTTTTTATCACAAGCCGGGAGGGTAAGGACGCAGAAATTTATCCGATGCCCGAATGGCAGCAACACCTGGCCAAGGTTTTCGCGATGCCCAAGAGCTCATCGGCGCGCAAAAAGCTGCTGGAGCGCTACAACCTCTACGGCGACCGGGCGGATATGGACCCTCAAGGGCGGCTGCTGTTGCCGGAGGAGCTGCGCAACATGGGCATGGCGAATGTGGAAGTAAAGGTGGCGGGCGAAGGCAGCCTGCTGCGCGTGACGAGTTTGAGAGTTTTGCGGGAGAACGTGCTGCTGAATCAGTTCACCCCGCAGGACGAAGAAGATCTGGCCCGGAACGGTGTGTAGGTCGAACCGGGGAAATCCCCCCAGGGGGAGCGCATGACGAAGCCGAGCGAACGCCATGTGCCGGTTCTTTTTGAGGAAGCGATGGAACTCCTCCGCATCCGTCCGGGCGGGACGTACGCGGACTGCACGCTGGGCATGGGCGGACACGCGGAAGGGATTGTGCGGCGGCTGGGAGCGGGCGGGCGGCTGATCGGATTCGACCGGGACCCGGAGGCACTGGAGATTGCGAAGGCGCGGCTGGACCGGGTGCGCGAAGAGATGGGCAGCGAGACGCCGGAAGCGACGCCCGATGGGACGCCTGATGGGAGGCCTGACGTGACGCTGATCGGCGAGGCGTTCAGCACCATTGGCCAGTACGTGCAGCCGGGAACACTGGACGGGCTGCTGGCGGATTTTGGGGCGAGCAGTTTGCACTTCGACGAGGCACGGAGGGGATTCAGTTTTCAGGATGGGCCCTTGGATATGCGCATGGACACGCGCCGGGGCCCGACCGCAGCCGAGGTTGTGAATGAGGCGAGCGAGCGCGAGCTTGCGGACCTCATATTTTTGAATGGAGAGGAAAGGAGGTCGCGGACAGTCGCCAGAGCCATTGTGCGGGGCCGGCCGATTGCTACCACGGGGCAGTTGGCACGGATTGTGGCATCGGCCGTCCCGGCAATGAAAGGGGCAATGAAAGGCGGAAAGGGAGAACACCATATTCATCCGGCGACCAGGACGTTTCAGGCGCTGCGCATCTACGTGAATCGCGAGCTGGACGAAATTCGGGCATTGCTTGAGGCCGCACCTGAGTTGCTTAAGCCCTCGGCACGGCTGGCCGTCATCAGCTTTCACTCTTTGGAAGACCGTATCGCGAAAGACAGCCTGCGCGAAGGAGCGCAGAGGGGAATCTGGAAGATTCTGACGAAGAAGCCGGTGACGGCGAGCGAAGAAGAAATTGAGCGCAACCCGCGGTCGCGGAGCGCGAAGTTGAGAGCGGGGGAAAGACAGGGAATAGGGAACAGGGAGTAGGGAATAAGAAACAGGGAGCAATGAGCAGCGAACGGGGTTAAGAAGGAACAGGACGGAGGAACAGGACGGTCGGCGCAAATCACATGCCCTTTGAACGCGGCGGCTTCTACTCCCTGTTCCCTAGTCCCTACTCCCTTCTCCGAAGGAGAACGCAATGGCTGCATGTGCATCGACAACATACTTTGAACCGCCGCGGGGCTGGCCGCCGCTGGTGGCAGCGCATAACGCCAAGCTGATTGCGCGGCAGCCGCTGCGCCGCCGCGGCGTGGCTACGCCGGAGTTCTTCTTCGCCAAGGAGTTCGATAACTCGCGGCTGGAGAAGGCGCCCGACCCGGTGCGGGTGCGCGAGATGCGCGCGTTTGCGTTCGCTATCGCGGCGCTGTTCGTGTTGACCATGTTCTACGGGTTGCAGCACTTTTACGCTATCGAGGGCGGATACCGTGTTGAGTCTGAAAAGCAGTCTCTGGAACAGTTGCGCGAGCAGAACCGGCAGTTGCGGCTCTCCGAGGCCGAGCTCACGCAGCCGGCGCGCATTGACGCGCTGGCGCGGCAAAACGGGCTGGGCGAGCCGCAGCCCGGCCAGGTGGTTGAATGGACCGCCAATGCCAACGCCGGACCCACGGCGCTGGCTCAGGCGGCTCCGCCGCCGCTTGGAAAGGCGGTTTCAGGGTTTTAACTGTCAGCCATTAACTCTGGAATGTGCGAGTAAAAGCCTCGCGATCTGGGATTGATAACTCGGCAAATGAAATCGGAGGAGAAACTCGAATATTTTTGTCCGCGAGTTACGATTGCGTGTCATCTCAAGGAGCTAAGAACTAACAGCTAATCGCTCAACGCTGGATTCGCCATGCAGGCAACCATTCGAGCCATCCGCACGCGCGCCCAGGCGTCGCAGGTTGTGCCCATCAACCGGCGGCGCTTCTGGCTTATCTGCCTGTTTTTCCTGGCTTGGTTTCTGGCTATCTCCGGCAGGATGTTCTGGCTGATGATCGTGCGCCATCACGACTTCGTGGAGCGCGCGGAAAAACAGCAGCAGCGCACTTTCGAGGTGGCTCCGCGGCGCGGCATTCTCTATGACCGCGACCTGCAGGAGCTGGCCACAACCGTACAAGTGCCGTCCATCTAC
Organism: Occallatibacter sp.; assembly: GCA_050745765.1. Lineage (GTDB taxonomy): Bacteria > Acidobacteriota > Terriglobia > Terriglobales > Acidobacteriaceae > Telmatobacter. The sequence goes on from JBOGLX010000017.1 coordinate 11,741, forward strand.
GCCGACCCTTCCGAGATCGCCGACAAGCAGGCCGCGGCGCGAACCCTGGCCGCCATCGTTCACACGATTCCCGACGACCCGCGCACAACCGAGCGGGCGATTGCCCAACGCCTGGAGCAGGGCCGCTACTTTGCCTGGGTTGCGCGGCGCGTAACGCCTGCCGTTGCCGACCGCGTCCGCGCTCTCGATATGAAGGGCATCTACTTCCAAAAGGAGTTCCAGAGATTTTATCCCGACAACCAGATTGCCGCGCAGGTGCTTGGCTACGTGGGCGTGGACGATACCGGCCTTGGGGGTCTCGAAGGAAAATTCGACGCGCGGCTGCACGGGAAGCCGGGGATCATGTACACGGCCATGGACGCACGGCGGCACGTTCTCGGATCGAGCGAGCGCGATCCCGAGCCGGGCCAGAACCTGGTACTTACCATCGACGCCAACATTCAATTCATGGCCGAGCAGGCGCTGGGACACGCCATGCAGCGGACCCATGCCCTGCACGGCACGGTCATCGTGCAGGACTTGCACACCGGCCAGATTCTCGCGCTCGCCATCCGCCCCACTTTCAACCCCAACGACTTCCGGTACGCCACGCCCGATCTGCTCATCGACCGCGCGGTCAGCGACGTCTACGAGCCCGGCTCGACGTTCAAGCTGGTGACGTATTCGGCGGCGCTCAATGAGCACCTGGTGACTCCCGACACCGCGATCGACTGCCAGGGAGGCCAGATCAATTTGTATGGCCGCATCATCCACGACGACCAGAGCGATCGCGGCATCGGTACTGTTAGCGTTGCCACGGCGTTGGCGCGATCGAGCGACGTGGGAGTGATTAAAGTGGCGCTGATGCTCGGTCCCGAGCGCTTGTATCGCTACATTCGCGCCTTCGGCTTCGGGCAGCGGACAGGCATCGAGCTGCCCGGCGAAACACGCGGCCTGCTGCGTCCGGTGAGCCAGTGGCAGCCGGCGTCGATTGGCTACGTTGCCATTGGGCAGGAAGAGGCGGTCACTCCCATCCAACTGGTGAACATGGTTTCGACGATCGCCAACGGCGGCGTCTATCTGCCGCCGCACATTCTCATCCCGGGAGAGTTGGACACGAAACCTGGCCAGGATCCACCGGCGCAGGCCTCACCCTTCCGGCCCGATGAAGACCTGCCCAACCCGCTCCCGGCAGGCGCGCACCGCGTCATCTCCACGATGGCGGCGGCCCAGATGCGCCAAATGATGGAGGGGGTGGTACTCTACGGCACGGGAAAAACCGCGCAGCTTGACGGCTACTCCTCGGCGGGCAAGACGGGGACCGCGCAAAAGATCGATCCCAAGACCCACCTTTATTCAAAGTCCCTGCACATTGCATCGTTCGCGGGTTTCGCGCCGGTGAACAATCCTGTGATCGCCGTGGCCGTGGTGATTGACTCGCCGAAGGGCGCGTATTATGGCACCGAAGTGGCCGCGCCGGTTTTCGCGGAGGTGGCGCAGCAGGTGCTCGAATATCTTGGCGTGCCGCACGACATTCCGCTGCGCGCTCAGAGCAAGCCATCCAAGCCTGAGCCGCCGATTGCGGAGGATACGTCGACCGAGGACAGCAGCGCCGACATCGATGCGCTTTACGATGCGGCCAACGATCTGCCCAGCGACGATCCGCAGAGCACGGAGTCGAAAGGCGCGAAATCTGCCGGTCAATCCGCGGCCGCATCCACGGCGGAATCAAATCGTCGGGACGAACGCAATGGCGGCCATCGACCTGCGGTAGCGCCGGTCAATTCATCGCCCTCGTCGTCACCCTCGTCGTCATCCTCGTCGTCGCCCTCGAACAATCGCGCACCGGCCAGACCGGAATCGCAGGCGCAGGCGGCAAAACTGCGCGAAACGTCGAAGTTGCCGAATGATTCGGTTACGATCCCCAGCGCAAAGCCGGTTCAGGTTCCTTCGCTCATCGGTCTCTCGCTCCGTGAGGTGATTGAGCGCGCCGCCGCGGCCGGCCTTCAGGTGGATATCGTTGGCGACGGGACGGTGCGGCAACAGGCGCCTGCTGCGGGCACCATGGTGCCGCCGGGAACGCATGTGGTGGTGCGCTGCACGCACTGATGGCGCCGCATTCCAGCAATCGGATTCATCGTACATTCACAGAGCGCCAACTTTTTTCTTGACAGCCGCCCGACCGTTCATTTAGGCTGGCGGCCAGCGTGGTCAGACCACTGTAGATCGTCCGTACGAAGTGGCCGGCCGGCCGGAGGTCACTTGCGATGCATCTGCTTCGCTTGTCACGTGTCCTCGGGGCAGGGATCGTTGCTGTCCTGTTTTCCTCCACACTCATTGCGCAAAGCCTTGCCACCGGCGATGCGCGTCATGTCTTCGAACCGCACTATCCATTGCCTTGCACTTTCCTGCGCGCGCAGTTCAACACCTCGCAGCGCGCGACACCGCCTGCAACCGACGACACTGCAAGGTTGCAGGATGCACTCACCAGCTGCGCGGGCACGGGGCGCAGCGTGGTTTTGCTTTCCACCCGTGGGAGCAACGCCTTCTACTCGGGAGCGCTGCAGGTCAACGGCGAGGCGCTGGTGGTCGCTTACGGCGTTACGCTGTTCGGCAACAACTATGGGACCAGTCAATTCATCTATGTGACGGGCAACAACGCGGCGATCATGGGTCCGGGCACGATCGACGGCCGTGGCGATCTGATCTCAGGGACGCCGCGATTGATCAACGCAAAACACATCACCAACTTCACTGTCTACGACGTCACCCTGGAGCACGCCGCCAAGATGCACCTCTATATGGAGGATGGGTCGGGCGTGACGGTGTGGCGCCTGACCGTGGCCACTCCCGCTAACACTAAGAACACCGATGGCGTGGATATCGACAGCCTGAGCGACGTTACCGTCGCCTATTCCTCGATTGAAGACGGAGACGACGGCGTGGTGATCAAGACCAATTCCGCGCCGGCGTCTAACATTACCGTGCGCGACAACACCTTCTACGGCACCCACGGCATGTCCATCGGGAGCCAGACCATGTATGGCGTCTCCAACGTGCTGTGGGAAGACAACACCATGTACGGGACGGACAAGTTCGGCAACGTCTCGACCGACAACAACGGCATCAACATCAAGTCGGACTACGATTGCGGCGGCGAAGTGAATCAGGTCACCTATCGCCACACGCGGCTGGTCGGCATCAAGCATCTGCTGGTGTTCAACACGTACTACGGCAGTTGCTCCGGCTTCACCGGTGTCCCTTATTACCAGGACATCGTGGTTGACGGCGTCTACGCTACGAACTCGCAATCGGGCGCTTACTCGGAGTTCCAGGGATACGACGCAAGCTATCCGTTGGGCCTCTATCTCGCCCATGTCCACCTGGACTCGACTGCGCAGGAGAACAGCCAGTACGCGGTGGTGGGTCTCGATGACTCAAACATCGTGCCCGCGGGCCCAGGCGTCACCACGTTCTACTTCTGGCTGCCGCCGTCGTTCCCCGCTAGTTACCGTGGGTGGGGCTGGAAGCACTAATCAAGACGAATTCTCGATCCGCCGTTCTCTCGCGGGCGGCGGATCGGGAGTTTTTGCTCAGCAAACCGATCACGCCGGGCCTTCTACAATCGACTCCAGCATGACCTGGAACGACCTCATCGCTGAAGTCACGGCCGTTGGCTCCTCCGGCAGCTCAACGCAGCCCATTGCCGGCGTCGAATACGACTCACGGCGCGTGCGCGCCGGCGCGGTCTTTGTCGCCATGAAGGGCGGCTCGACCGACGGCAATCGCTATGTCGATAAAGCAATCGCCGCGGGCGCAGCGGGGATCGTTACAGACTCGGCGCAGACCTTCGATCGCATGCTCGTCTATCAGTCCGGCGTTCCTGTCCTTGAAGTCGAGCATGGGCGCCGGGCGCTGGCGCAGGCTTCGGCGGCGTTCTTTGGCCATCCGGAGCGCAAGCTGGCGGCCACAGGGATCACCGGAACCAATGGTAAAACGACGACCGCATTTTTGACGGAAGCACTGCTGCAAGCGGCCGCGCGCACAACGGTTCTCGTCGGTACTATCGAGTACCACATTGCTGGCGAATCGGGGCCCTCGGTCCACACCACGCCCGAGTCAAGAGATTTGTTCGAACTGATGGCCGAAGGCGTGGGGCGGGGCGCGAGCGAACTGGTCACCGAAGTTTCCAGTCACGCCCTCGATCAGGGACGCGCCTTCGAGATCGGCTTTGACGTGGCCGTTTTCACCAACCTTACCCGCGACCATCTTGACTATCACGGGACCATGGAGAATTACTTCGCGGCCAAGCGGCTGCTCTTCGACGGGACGGTTTATCCCGCGCCGCGTGTGGCCGTTCTCAATGTACACGACTCGCATTCGGAGGCGCTCGCCGCGGCGGCGCGAAAGGCCGGCGCGGAGGTTCGCACCTACGGCATCGGCGCGGGCGATTGGCGTGCGGTTGACCAACGGGTCACGCCGGGAGGCGCTGAATTTCGTCTTGAAAGTCCCGCTGGCAGCGCCCAGGCGGTTTCGCATCTGGCGGGCGAAGTAAATATTTTGAACCTGCTCGCCGCCCTTGCGGCAGCTCACGCCCGCGGCGTTCCATTCGTCGATCTCGTTGAATCGGTCCCCAGTCTCAAGCCTGTTCCGGGGCGCTTTCAGTCTGTCGATGCGGGCCAGCCCTTCACCGTGATTGTGGACTACGCACACACGGACGATGCACTGCGCAATCTCACCGCGCTGGCCCGGCAAATCACTGCCCGTGCGAGCGCCAACAATCTGGCGGCGGGGCGGGCGCGGGTGATCACCGTTTTCGGCTGCGGCGGCGACCGCGACCGCACCAAACGCCCCAAGATGGGCCAGGCGGCGGGCGAGGCAAGCGACTTTGTTGTTGCCACGAGCGACAATCCCCGTTCGGAAGATCCGCGCGCCATTCTGGCAGAGATCGAGCCGGGCCTTAAGGCTACGGGCGTTTCCTACGCTATCCAGCCCGACCGCGCCGCAGCGATTCATCTCGCCTTCGAGCAGGCCGCCGCCGGCGACGTTGTGCTCATCGCCGGCAAAGGCCACGAGAAGGAACAGATTCTGGCCGATCGCACCGTCCCGTTCGACGACGCGGAGGTTGCGCTTTCCACGCTGGCCGATTTGGGCTATGGTAAGTTGCTATGAACCTTACGCTCGCAGAGGCGGCCATCGGCGCGGGCGCGGTGCTGGAAGCGCCGGCATCGTGGGCGAATGCAGGCACGCTCACGGTGCGCGGCTACTCTATCGACTCGCGCACGGCAGCTCCCGGCGAGCTCTTCTTCGCGGTACGCGGCGAGCGCTTCGACGGCCACGACTTTGTTGCCGCGGCACTGGCTCGCGGCGCCATTGCCGCAGTGGTCTCTCGCGCGCGCGTCGCTTCTCTTCCCGACGCGGCACTGGCCGTGCCTTTGCTGATTGCGGAGGATCCGCTGCTTGCGCTGCAGGCGCTGGCCGCGCATGTGCGCCGGCAATGGGGCCGGCGCGTGGTCGCGATCACCGGATCGGCGGGCAAAACCACGACCAAGGAGGCTGTTGCCGCCGCACTTGGGGCCAGATTCTCCGTGCTCAAATCGCAGGGCAATCTCAACAACGGTTTCGGCCTGCCGCTGCAACTGCTGCGCCTGGAGGACGAACACGAGTTCGCGGTGGTGGAGATGGGCATGAATCACGCCGGCGAGATCGCGGCTCTGGCCCGCATCGCTGCGCCGGACTGGGGCGTGATCACGAATGTCGGCACCGCGCACATCGAAAACTTTGCCGAGGGCCAGGCGGGCATTGCCCGCGCGAAATTCGAGCTGGTGGCTGCGCTGCCCTCGAACGGCGTCGCTTTCCTCAACTGCGACGATGCGTACGTCTCGCAATTTGGCCGCGGCTTTCTGGGCCGCGTAATCTACTTCGGCGCCGGGCCTTGCGCCGACCCGCAGATTGCGGAAATCAGTGAGGATCTCGCCGGGCTGCACCTTAAGTACCGCGCCGGCGAGCAAACGGGCAGCTTCACACTGCGCCTGCTGGGCGCGCACAATGCTTCGAACGCCGCCGCGGCACTGGCTGTGGCTCTCGAAGCCGGTGTAGAGCTCGATGCAGCGATTGCCGCTCTCACCTCGCTCACGGCGGGGGACAAGCGCGGCGAGGTGCTGGAGATCGCCGGGGCGACCATTCTCAACGACAGCTACAATTCGAACCCCGAGGCGCTGCGCTCGATGATTCGCACGCTTGCCGCGCGGCCGGCGCGACGCCGAATTCTGGTGGCGGGCGAGATGCTCGAGCTCGGCGAGCAAGGCCCCGCGCTGCACACGGCGTGCGGCCGCGCCGCGGCTGAAGCAGGACTGGATCTTGTCGCGGGCGTCCAGGGCAACGCCGAGCATCTGGCCACGGCCGCGGCCGCCGCCGGAGTGGCTGCGCTGTTTTTGCCCGACGCCGAAGCCGCCGGCGGGTGGCTCGCGCACAACCTGCGGCCCGGCGACGCGGTCCTCGTCAAAGGCTCGCGCGGCGTCCACCTCGAGCGCGCCATCGACGCTCTCAAGAGTCGAGCCTCATCACTGGAGAATGCGTGAATCCTGACAGAATGAACCTTCGCACCATTACTGGCAGCCTGGTTCTGCTTGCCTCGTTTGCATGGGCCAGCCCGCTCGCCGCGCAAATCAACCCGGCGTGGACCACGCCCTTTCCGGCCTTCCGCATTGCCGGCAATCTCTACTACGTGGGCAACGAGGATCTGGCGTCCTACCTGATCGCCACGCCGAAGGGACTGATCCTGATCAACAGCGATCTCGTCCCCGACCTGCCGTTGATTGAGAAGAGCGTTGCCTCTCTGGGGTTCCGGTTCAGCGACATCAAAATACTGCTCATCAGCCACGCGCACTACGACCACTGCGCCGGCAGCGCGCGCATCATACAGCTCACGGGCGCTGAGTACGAGGTGATGGACGCCGACGTGCGCGTGGTCGAATCCGGCGGGCGCGACGACTTTCAGTACGGCGGCGAGAAGTCGATGCAGTTCCCGCCCGCGCACGTGGATCGCGTTCTGCACGACGGGAACACGGTGAACCTCGGGGGAACAGTCCTGACGGCGCACCTCACCGCCGGGCACACCAAGGGCACGACCACATGGACTCTGGACGAACCGATGGATGGCCGCACGATGCACGTGGTGATCGTGGGCAGCCCGAACGTCAACCCTGGCTACAAGCTGGTGGGCAATAAAGCGTATCCGCGGATCGCCAGCGACTATGAACACGAGTTCGAAGTGCTGCGGAGCTTGCCCTGCGACATTTTTCTGGGCGCGCACGGGGGCTACTTCGGGTTGATTGAGAAGTACGCGCGCTGGAAGGCCGGAGACCGCAACGCGTTTGTGGACCCGGCAGGCTACAAAGCTTACGTGGCCGACCGGGAGCAGGCATTCGAGACGGAGTTGCACCGCCAGGAGAGCCGGGACCGGTAGGAAATGCCGCCGCGCGTGATCCGATTCACCCCGGTCTGCATCTTAAATTGGGGGTCCGCGCAGTTTCTTTGACGTGATTCCCATCACAGGCGCCGTCCCCGAGCGGTGGCAACCTGATTGTCGGCGTACTTTCATGGTTCGGGTTCGTCAGGTTCACATGTTCGATTTTTCCCCAGGAACGTCTATGCCCCTTGACCCATCCGCGCTTGTCGCGGCCCCTGAACTGGTCCTCGCGCTCCTTGAGCAATCCACGGTTCTCGAGTGTGGCGGCGACCGTGTTCTTTTTCGACAGGGCGAGACCGCAAACGGCCTCTACATCCTCCAGAGTGGCGAAGTTACGCTCAGCATGGAATCGCCGGCCGGTAACCCTATCCTGTCCATTCAGGCCTCCATGGGTTCCCTGCTTGGGCTGCCGGCCATCGTCGCGGGGCATCCTTATTCGCTGACGGCAGTGGCCCAGGCCGGCGCGCAGGTCGGATTCGTGGCCCGCGACCGATTCACCGGGTTCATGCAGGACTGTCCGGATATGGCGTTCAAGATCATCCAGGTCCTGGCCGCGGAGGTGAGCGCGGCCCACCGCGCCATCGCCGCGTGAAACGCATGAGGACGATCAGGATGCAGCCGGCTTGGATCCGACGGCCAGCAGGGTCTGGAACTGCGGCGTTTCCGGCTCCTTGTCCACCACCGAAGCCCGCACCCCGGTGAATCCCGCGTTCTCGAGCATCGCTTCCAGCTCGGCCTCGCTAAAGCCGAGCCACTCATCGGCATACAACTCGCGCGCCTCCTCGAAGCGGTGCCTGGCCAGGTCGAGAATCGCCACGCGCCCGCCCGCGGCGAGGATTCTGAATGCTTCTTCAAGAGCGCGCGCCGGGTGCAGCGCGTGGTGCAGCGACTGCGAAAAGAATGCCAGGTCGACTTCCCCATCGCCGATGGGAACCTCCTCCATATCGCCAAGGCGGTAATCGACATTCTTCACGCCGTTGCGCGCTGCCTGCTGGCGGGCCACTTCGATCATCCCGGCCGAGCTGTCGACGGCGATCACCTTCCGCGCGCTTTGGGCCAGCAGCAGCGCGAACGCGCCCTCGCCCGCGCCCAGGTCGGCGACGGTCATGGGCGGCATCAGGCGCAGCAGCGCCTCGGCCATGCTCTTCCACGATTTTCCCGGTACGTAGTCCCTGCCGAGGCGTCCGGCGACGGAGTCAAAGAAGCTGCGCATCTTCTCCTGCCGCTTGCGCAGGACGCGGCGCATCGCCGTCTGGTCCTGCGCGGTCCCGGGGATTTCGGCCGCGGCATTGGCAAGGATTTCTTCCAAGACCCGGTCCACGGAGGCGGAGGTTAAACGGTAGAGATTGCTTTTGCCGGTACGCCGGTCCTCGACCAGCCCGGCCTGCTTGAGCTGGGACAGGTGGGTCGAGATGGTGCTCTGCCCCATCCCCAGAATCTCCTGCAGCTCGGCCACCGACAGTTCCTCGCCGCGGAGCAGGAGCAGCATCCGAAGACGGGTGGGATCCCCCACTACCCTCAAAATTTTCACAATCGACGGCATAAAAGAGGTTGACGGCGCCTATGCGCTTCTGGTACATATCAACATATCACGATAGGACGATACAAGGAGAAACGCATGGCAACTTCGACGCTGGAAATGACGGACCTGGGCTACAAAGTGGCGGATATGGCGCTGGCCGACTGGGGCCGGAAGGAAATTACGATCGCCGAGCAGGAGATGCCGGGGCTGATGGCGATCCGGAACAAGTACGCGGCCGAGAAGCCGCTGGCGGGGGTGCGCATCACCGGCTCGCTGCACATGACGATTCAGACGGCGGTGCTGATTGAAACGCTGACCAGCCTGGGCGCCGAAGTTCGCTGGGCGAGCTGCAACATTTTCTCGACGCAGGACCACGCGGCGGCGGCGATTGCGGCTACCGGGGTGCCCGTGTTCGCGTGGAAGGGCGAGTCGCTCGAGGAGTACTGGTGGTGCACGTACCAGGCGCTCAGCCATAAAGATAAAGACGGGAAAGATAAAGACGGGAAGGGCGGCAAGGGTCCGGAGCTGGTGGTGGACGACGGCGGAGACGTGACGCTGCTTATCCACAAGGGCTATGAGCTCGAAGAAGGAGACAAGTGGGTCGAGAGCCTCTCCGGCAACCATGAGGAGCAGGTGATCAAGGACCTTCTGAAGAGCGTTTATGCCGAGGACCCGCGGCACTGGCACAAGGTTGCCAAGGAATGGCGCGGCGTCTCCGAGGAGACGACTACGGGCGTTCACCGGCTCTACAAGATGATGGAGCAGGGCAAGCTGCTGGTGCCCGCAATCAATGTGAACGATTCCGTAACCAAGAGTAAGTTCGATAATTTGTACGGCTGCCGGGAGTCGCTGGCCGACGGCATCAAGCGGGCGACGGACGTGATGATGGCGGGCAAGGTTGCGGTCATCTGCGGCTACGGCGACGTGGGCAAGGGCTCGAGCCACTCGCTGCGGGGCATGGGCGCGCGGGTGATCGTGACGGAGATCGACCCCATCAATGCGCTGCAGGCGGCGATGGAGGGGTTCGAGGTGACCACGATCGAGGACACGCTGGGCCGCGGCGACATCTACGTATCCTGCACGGGCAACACGGACATCATCACGCTCGAGCACATGAAGAAGATGAAGGACCAGGCCATCGTGTGCAACATCGGGCACTTCGACAACGAGATCCAGATGGACCGGCTGAACGAGGAGCCGGGCGTGGAGAAGCTGAACATCAAGCCGCAGGTGGACATGTACACGTTCCCCTCCGGACCGGGCAAAGCCGAGCACAGTATCTTCGTGCTCGCCGAGGGGCGCCTGGTGAACCTGGGCTGCGCGACCGGGCATCCGAGCTTCGTGATGTCGAACAGCTTCGCCAACCAGACGCTGGCGCAGATCGATCTGTGGAGCAACAAGGACAGCTACAAGGTGGACGTATACACGCTGCCCAAGAAGCTGGACGAAGAGGTTGCGCGGCTGCACCTTGAGAAGATCGGCGTGAAACTGACTACGCTAACGCCGAAGCAGGCCGATTACATCGGCGTGCCGGTCGAGGGACCGTACAAGGCGGAGCATTACAGATACTAGGTTTCAGGGGTCAGGTGTCAGGTTTCAGGGAACGCGGATTGGAAGAGAAATCCGATATCGGTTGTGCGCGCCGCCTGTGTCAAAGATTGATCCCAGACACCTGCGACCTGACGCCTGAAACCTGAAACCTGACACCTGAAACCTGATACCTGCAACCTGACACCTGCGACCTGACACTTGACACCTAACACCTGAAACCTGACACCTGAAACCTGAAACCTATGCCAACGCAACCGAGTTTCTCTTTCGAGTTGTTTCCGCCGCGGACGCGGGAGGCGGCGGCTAAACTGCCGGCTGTCATTAACCAGCTTGCGGCAGTGGGGCCGGATTACTTTTCCGTAACTTACGGCGCCGGCGGGTCGAATCAGGACGGCACCTACGAGACGATCATGGCGGTGGTGGAGCACACGGGCGTGGAAGCCGTGCCGCACCTGACCTGCGTGGGTTCGACCCGCGAGCACGTGGCCGTGCTGCTCGATCGCTACCGGCAGGCCGGCATCAAACGGATTGTGGCGCTGCGCGGCGACCTGCCGTCTACGGCGATGAGTCCGGCGGCGCCGGGCGACTTTCACTACGCGGTCGAGCTTGTGCGGTTTATCCGCGAAATGCACGGGGACGCTTTCAGGATTGAGGTAGCGGCGTACCCGGAGATGCACCCGCAGGCGCCCGGCCTGGGCGCGGACTTCCGGCGCTTCCGGGAGAAAGTGGAGGCGGGCGCGGACGGCGCGCTGACGCAGCTCTTTTATAACGCCGATGCGTACTTCCACTTCATGGAGCGGTGCGCGAAGGCGGGCATCGGCATTCCCATCGTTCCCGGAATCATGCCGATTACGGGATTTGCGAATGCAGTTCGGTTCTGCAACGGGTGCGGCGCGGACTTGCCGCGCTGGATAAGGCTGCGCCTGGAAGAACTGCAGGACGACAAGCCCGGGCTGGTCGACTTTGGCGTGGATGTGGTGACGCGGCTGTGCGAGACGCTGCTCAAGGGCGGCGCGCCGGGGCTGCACTTTTATACGATCAACCAGTCCGAGGCGCCGCTGCGGCTGTGGAAGAACCTGGGCCTGCGCGTGCCCGCGTAGCGACGCCGCCGGCCGCGCAGCCCGCAACCAACCGTGCGCCGAGTCTTGACACCGCGCTCCAAGTTTATAACCTGAAGACTGCGGTTCCCCCGATTGCGCGGGAGCCATGGAGCCGGCGATGGGCCGTTGGGTGAGATTGGTCGAGACTGCGCTGTTGTTGCTGCTGTCGGCTGCGGCCGGATGGGCGCAGAGCCCGAACGCGGCGGTCCCTGCCGAATCGCAGGCAGTGACGATTGCGAAGGGCTGCGCGACCAGCCGTTACTTCAACTTCAGCTTGAGGCTTCCCCAAGGAATGCAGGCGCAGCCGCTGCCGAGTACGGCGGCGAGCGCGCCGGGGGCGGCGATACTCTTTATCGCCTATCGCGAGCGGGGCGTTCACCGCGACGTGACCATCGCCACCGCGGACGACGTGAGCGGGGAGAAGGACAAGAGCGCGGCCAGGTGGATGGACAAGCTGCGCGAGGCGAACGGGAAGCGCGAAGGCGTGGTGGAGCAGGGTGAGATCGAGCCGCTCGACGTGAAGGGGCAGAAGTTCAGCAGCCTGACCTTCCAGGAGGTTCGCGAGGACGGATCGGTGGTGAACGAGGCCGTTTACGCGACGGCGCTTCGCGGAAAGATTGTCTCGTTCACGTTTGGGTCGGCGGATGCACCGGAGCTGGACGAGCTGGAACGGTCGATGCAGACGTTCTCGCCTTCGGCGGCGGGCTGTTCGGCGGGGAAGTAAGCGGCGGTTTGGCGGTGCGGATTCTTTGCTGTGGACGGCGTTATCGGGCCTTACGGAGGGCTTGTTTTTGCCTTAACTGGCCTAATTAGCTACCTAAGACCTGGGCCACCTGCCGGTCAGGGATCAGGGGTCAGTGGTCAGGGAACGGTTAGGCGTCCGTTTGGCTGCCTTAATGGGGCTTGCGGGCGAAGAGTCGGGAGTAGAGGCGCGAGGCGGAGGTATGGATGAGGCGCGTCTGCTCGGCTTTGAGGGCGGCGTAGGAGCGCTCGACGTAGCGGTCGAACTCAGGGGGCCAGCCGATGATGGAACGGGTCTCGGAGTAGTCGCCTTCAGCCCACTTGGCGAGGACGGCTTTGTAGCCGACGACGTGGGTGACGAACTCGAGGAGGCAGTGGGGGATCTGCTCCTCGACGATGAGGTGGGCTTTCTCGATGATGATGCGCTCGCGGACGTCGTTGAGGGGCATGAAGATGGTGGTCATCCAGAGGATCCATTCCTTCATTTCGGAGTCGGCGATGGGATGGCACTGGGTTTTGCCCTGGCGGGTGAGGAGCGTGCGGTAGGCGATGTTGCCGGCCTGGGAGGCGACGTAAAGAGGGCCGTAAAACTCGTTGAGGCGCTGATCGACAAGCTTGAGCATGTCGGCGCGGCGGGCCATCATGCGGGTGCCGAGAAAGGTGACCAGATAGCCGGCAAAAGCGAGCACGATGGTGAGAACGACCGTGCTCTCGAACGAGTTGGGAAGGAAGGCGGCGGAGAAATCCATGGCGCGTCCTGGGCGATCTTTTTGAATGATTCTGGCGTTGAGTATACGCGCGGAAACGGTTGGGCAACGGTGATAGATGGCGCGGCTTGCGGGGCGCGCAATTCCGATTTGGATTATGCAGGAATCGGGAGGATTGAGAAGCATCGGAAATCTGTTAATCTAGCTTAAGCTAGATTGAGGAAAGGCCAATGACACCTGAAGTAGGAGCGTTCGAGGCAAAGAATACGCTTGGCGCTTTGCTTGACCGGGTCGAGAATGGCGAAGAAATCGTGATTACCCGGCATGGGCGGCCGGTCGCCAGGCTGGTTCCCAATGAAGGAAGGATAGATCGCAGCCAGGCGCGAGCGGCAGCCGCGCGCATCCGGGCGCGCGCTGTTGAGGCGAAACTTGGACCCTTCAATTGGGAAGAGGTGAAGGCCGACCGGGACGCGGGCAGACCGTGAGCCTGGTTGTGGACAGTTCCGTAACGCTGGCCTGGATTTATGCCGACGAGACGAGTGCGGCCATTCAACACGTTTTCGATCTCGTGATCGACCGCGGCGCGTGGGTCCCGGTGCTCTGGCGGCTGGAGGTCGCGAACGTCTTAGAAATCGGTGTGCGCCGTGGACGCACGGATGCCGTATTTCGCGACGAAGCGCTGGCCAATCTTGCCTTGCTTCCGATACATCTGGATGCGGGGACTGACCGGCAGGCGTGGAGCGCGACATTGCGGCTGGCCGAGCGCCATCGGCTAACTCTGTATGACGCTTCGTATCTCGAGTTGGCCATACGGCGAGCACTGCCGCTGGCAACATTGGACAGGGAGCTTAGACTCGCCGCCGGCACAGAAAACGTGCTGTTGCTCGGGGTGTGATCGGCGAGACCGCACCCGCTATTTGCTGTGGTGAACGGGCGCCTGCCTGGCAGACTGCGGAATCACCTGAATCTCGAACAGCTTGGGCCAGAGCTTGCCGGTGACAAAGAGGCGGTTGTGGACGGGGTCGTAGGCGATGCCGTTCAAGACCGCTTCGGGGTCGGTGACGGAACCGGGCGGGAGCAGGCCGGTGAGGTCGATGGTGCCGAGGACGTCGCCGGTCGAGGGCGAGATGCGGAGGATGATGTTTTTGTGCCAGACGTTCGAATAGATCTGGCCGTGGATGTATTCGAGCTCGTTCAACTGGTCGATGGGCTGGCCGTGGTCGCGGACGACGATGGAGCGGACGGTCTCAAAGGTAGCGGGATCGATGAAGCGGAGGGTGGACGAGCCGTCGCTTTCGATCAGGTCTTTGCCGTCCTGGGTGAGGCCCCAGCCGTCGTAGCTATAGCTGAATTTGCGCAGGAATTTGAAGGTCTTGAGGTCGTAGACGAGGGCGACATGGGCCTGCCATGTGAGCTGGATGAGCTCGTTGTGCCAGTTGGTGAGGCCTTCGCCGAAGTAACTGGCGGGCAGGGCCTGGTACTTGATAATGCGGCCGGTTTCGAGGTCTTCTTCGCGCAGCGAGGAGCGGCCGCGCATGCCGGTGCTCTCGTAGAGATGGCCGTTGAGGTAGATCAGACCCTGGGTGAAGGCGCCGGAGTCGTGGGGATAGACGTGGACGACGCGGTAAGTGTCGGCGGCGGGAGCGGGGGCGCAGCCGGCGGCGAGAAGCAGGAGAACGGCGAGGGCGCGGCTGAGGTATGGATGGCGCATGGGACAATTTCCTATTCTTCTTGCCTGGATCGGGGTGAAAAGAAACATCGCTCAAGGGCTAGTCTCCTGAGTCGATAATTCGTTGAAGAACAACCGCGGATCCTTCGACTCTGTTTGCCGCAAAAAACGCGGCAAACTACGCTCAGGATGACAGGTCAATTGTTGAATGTACTTATGACTCAGGACACTAGAGTAGTTTCACAGATGTTATAACCAACCGTCGTGGCATCCCACCCATGCGACAGAAAAGAGTCGCGTGGATGGGGCACGGAGCTTTGGGTACAGCAACGATGGAACTGCCATAAGGCCCGGTTTGCTTTGTTGTCCTTGTGGGCCGGGGCTAAACCCCGGTCTACCTTGCTAGTCTACGTCGTTGGCCATGGTGACTTCTACGGGGGGGTTGGAGGTCAACTGGGAGTCGTAGATGAGGACGGTGCGGACTTCGCCACCGGTGAGGGCGAGGGACGCGGAGGTGTACTTGGGGGTGGTGAGTCCGGTGGGGGTGATGACCATGGTGACGGTTTGCGAGGCGAAGCCGATGTAGCCGGCGGCGGCGCCGACGGGCAGGGCGGTGACGATGGGCACCGAGTCAGCGAGCGTGGAGTCCGAGGGAACCATATAGACATCGATGGGACCGGTGGCAGGGGCCTGGTTGAGGAAGCGGAAGTCGGAGTGGCCGGAGGGCGCGGCGATCTGGCCGTCTTCAAGGACAGTCACTGAGTAGCCGTTGGGAGCGGCGCCGTTGTCGGCGAGGAAGACGGAGTGCTGATGGCCAGCGAGCAGGGTGCCCTGTGCCGTGACGAGGGTGACGCCGCCGGTGGTGGCGGCGGCGATCTTGATGAGGTCGTCGTTGGAGGCGGGGACGGTGGCGTAGGGGGTGATGGTTCCCTGGCCGATGTTGCCGGCGATGAGGGTGCCCTCGACGTTGACGTTGACGGCGGGAGCGATGTAGGAGACGTCAATGAAGCGGACCAGACTGGGCTCTGTGTAAGAGGCGACGTTTTCGCAGGCTGCGAGGCCAAAGGCCGCGGCGAACAGGGCCAGGGCCGCAACGGCCATTCCGGTCAAGGTTAAACGCCGCTCACCGTTGATCCGGTTGGTCCGGTTGGTCCGGCGGCGGTTCCAGATTGTCGTCATCCACCTCTCCCGTAGGAGCATATTTCTTTTCCCTAAAGGAAACCCAGCGGTTAATTGAAGCCGATTTTGGTCAATCGCAGACCGGCCAGATTTCTACGGAGAGCGCTTCTCCATCGCCTGCGGCATTCGGTGCAGGAGATCCCCAGAGCCGTTCGCGGAAAGCTCTTCTCATGGTATAGGGAGTGATGGAAAGAGTTTACGACTTTTTGGCCGCTCGGGGCGCATAGAGACTCAAAGCGGGAAAACAGGGGTCAAGGGTCAGTGATTAGTGATCAGTGGTCAGTGATCAGCGGTCAGTGATCAGTGCAAGACGCGGGTTCGCGGCGCCCGCTATTGGTCTTCGTGGAAACGGCCGAATGTGCTGGCGAGCATGAGGGACATGACCAGAAAGCCGACGCCGCACCTAACGTGACTTGGATGGACCATTTTGCTAACGGAGTCTCGTGGCTAACACAGGCGACTCGCTAACACAGGCGACTCTTTGACCGCATGAACTCCTATCCGGCGATTGCCCATCCCAGGTCCCGAAAGGGGAACCTGGGGCACCCAAGGTCGGTCCATGGTCATACGGTCAGAGACCTGGAAGATGTGGGCCGGATCAGCAACTGTGATTTTCCGCATGGCTACAATTGCTGGAGCGACACACATGAGCGCAGTAAGCAGATAGACAACAATTACCTGCGGCCGCCACCACCGTGGCCACCGCCGCCGCCATGGCCACCGCCGCCATGGAATCCGCCTCCGCCGCTGAATCCGCCGCGCGCGCCACCGCTGAACCCGCCGCGTGAGCCGCCGCTAGATCCCCCGCGGAATCCGCCGCCGGCATAGCCGCGCGCCGCCGGAGCGCCGCCGTGGTATCCGCCGCCTGTAAAGCCTCGCGCGACCGGAGGACCTCCACGGAATCCGCCGCCGCTGTAAGGGGCGCGTCCTCCAGCGTATCCATGGCCCGCCCCACCGTATCCGCCACGGTAACCGTACGCTCCGCGATAGCCGTGTCCGCCACGATAGCCGTATCCGCCGCGGTAGCCGTAACCGCCGTAGCCGTATCCGCGCCGTCCCCAGCCGTACCATGGCCCGGCGCCGATGAACACGCCGCCGTCGAACCAGTCAGGCCCATAATAGCCGTAAGGCGCGCAGGCGTAAGGGTAATAAGGGTAATAGCCCCAATCGCAAACCGGGGGTCCGTATCCATAGCCGCCGTAACCGCCGCCGTATCCATAGTATCCGGGGGCAACCACCGCGGGGCCGACTCCAACACCGATCCCGATCTGGGCATTGGCCGCGACCGCGAACGGCGCAACCAGAAGCACAGCGAACAGAACCGAGCGCAATCTCCTCATAACAACCTCCTTGTGCCGCCCGGTTCCGCCTTGACGGATTCCAGGCACCGGAGCAGCCTCCGGTCTCAGCACTTCCGGCCTTTCCGATCTCCGGCCGGCCTCCAATTATTAAGACAATGTTGCCGGCGATTAGTTGCGGTTGTCTTTTCAAGAATCCTTCACTGTAACGACAAAGCGCAAGGACTTTTTTGGCGCCAGGCGCGAAACTTCAGACCGCGCAAAAGATACGGCCTCTCCAGGGTTGGAGAGGCCGCCGGGCAGGAGGTTCAGCCAGGGGATTACCTGCGGAAGCGGTAGTAGCGGCGTGCGGGGCGAAAATAAAGATGCGCGACTTTTGCGGTCGAGATGAGCCGAACGCGGCGCCCACTGGCCAAATGCGCAGTGAAAAAAGGCCAATGCCCGATAAGTTCCCGCCTCCCGCGCCGTGTAGAATCCTGTTCTATGCCGCTGCGTACGATTTCCTTTCTTGCCATTTTTCTGCTTGCGCAGCTCCTGCCCGCACAAACCAAGGAGATTCCTATGACCCATCATGCACACGGCACCTTCACGGTGGACGTTCGTCCGCTCACGCCTGCGCCCGCGGAGGGCCTTGGCCGCTTTTCCATCGACAAGCAGATTCACGGCGATCTTGAAGCCACGACCAAGGGCGAAATGTATACTGGCGGCGATCCGAAGCTTGGCGCGGCGGGCTACGTGGCCATCGAGGTGGTTACCGGCACGCTAGACGGCAAGCAAGGCAGCTTCGCGCTCGAACACATGGCCACGATGGACAAGAGCGGGCTCAAGATGCAGGTGATCGTCGTTCCGGGCTCGGGAACGGGCGAGCTGAAAGGCATTGAAGGCACGTTCGTCATTCATATTGAGAACGGACAGCACTCCTACGATTTCGACTACACGCTGTGAAAAGCAGGGAACAGGGTTCAGGGCTCAGGGGTCAGTTTGTCTGCGGGTGCAATGTTGCGCGCATCTTCAGACACGCAATCAGGCTGGCAGGGGTGTGCTGGCTAGCGCTGCCAGTTCTATATGAGGCACTCTCTCTCCAATAACGGATCGCTGAAACCTGACGCTCGACCCCTGACCCCTGACCCCTGACCCCTGATCCCTGACCCCTGCTTTCCGGTGTTACATTGGACTTTACCCTGCATGTTTGCAACTTCCCAGCACGTTCACTTTATTGGCATCGGCGGAATCGGGATGAGCGGGATCGCCGAGATTCTTCTCACGCTGGGCGTGAAGGTCTCGGGCTCCGATCTGCGCCGCGGCCCGGTCACCGACCGGCTTGCGCGGCTGGGGGCCGCAATTTACGAGGGCCACGACGCCGCGAACATAGCCGGAGCGACAGTCGTGGTCACCAGTTCCGCGGTCGGCAAGAGCAATCCCGAGGTGCTGGAGGCGCACGCGCGCAGGATTCCCGTGATCCAGCGGGCGGAGATGCTCGCCGAGCTGATGCGGCTTAAATACGGCATCGCCATCGCCGGCATGCACGGCAAGACGACGACAACTTCAATGGTGGCGGCGGTGCTGGCCGCGGGCGGGCTCGATCCGACGGTTGTGGTCGGCGGGCGCGTGGACGCACTGGGCTCGAATGCCAAGCTCGGCTCGACGCAGTATCTTGTGGCCGAGGCGGACGAGAGCGACCGCTCCTTTCTGAAGCTCTCGCCGATCCTGGCGGTGGTGACCAACCTCGACCGCGAGCACATGGACTGCTACCGCGATATGGACGATGTGGAGCGGGCCTTTCTGGATTTCATGGACCGCGTGCCGTTTTACGGTGCGGTAACAGCGTGCGCAGACGATCCGCGGCTCAAAAGCATTGTTCCGCGGGCGCATCGCCGCGTGTTCACTTACGGCACGGATGCGGATGCCTGCTACCGGCTCGAGATTGCCGATGCGGGGCACGAGAGCGGCTACTCGCGCTTTCGGGTGGTGACGGCTTCCGGCGTACTGGGGCCGTTCGAGCTGCACGTGCCCGGCCGGCACAACGTGCTCAACGCCTCGGCGGCCGTGGCCATTGCGCACCAGCTCGAGGTGCCGGTGGAAAAAATCGCGGAAGGGCTGAAGCAATTTCGCGGCGTCGACCGGCGCTTCCAGAAGCACGGCGAGGCGCGCGGCGTAACCGTTGTCGATACGTATGACCACCATCCAACCGAGATTCGCGCCGCGCTGGCCACCGCGCGCGCCTGCGGCTACCGAAAGATCCACGTCGTCTTCCAGCCGCACCGGTTCTCCCGGACTCTCGATCTTCTGGAGGAGTTCGGCGGCGCGTTCGGAGACGCCGACACCGTGATTGTGCTCCCTATTTACGCGGCCAGCGAAGAGCCGATCCCCGGCGTGACGGCCGAGCGGCTGGCCGCGCAGATTGCCGGGCCGCGTGTCGAGCTTGCGCCGGATTTTCCGGCGGCTGTCGATGCAGCGATCGCGGCGGCGCATGAAAGAGACCTGATTCTGACCCTCGGCGCTGGAAGTGTGAACCAACTGGCGCCGCAGATACTGGCCGCGCTGCTGAGCCCTGAATGCGCGGCCGAGCCGGCGGCCCGGTCCGGCTGAGACTCTGAGTTGACGCAGGTCTGTATAGTAGATACAATTTTGTAGATACGGAGGTCGGCATGCGCTGGATTTGGGACCCCGTAAAGGCCAGGAAGAACCTGAGAAAGCATAAGGTGAGCTTCGAACTGGCGGAGCGTGCTCTGGGCGATCCCGTGTGTATCTCGGCGCCCGATCCATTTCCGGATGAGGAGCGTTGGAGGACCCTCGGTTAGCCAAGCCTCGATGGGGTGGTAGTCCTTTATGTCGTCCACACTTGGCCACGGGGCGAAGAGGGAGTTGGCAGGATCGTCAGCGCGAGGCGGGCGACAGCCCAGGAGAGGCGAGACTATGAGGAAAGGTAATCCGGAGCCTCTGACGCCGAAGTTGCAGGCCGAGCTGGATGCTTTGGCCGCAATGCCGGAAAGTGAGATCGACACGGCCGAAATGCCGCCAATCGCCGATTGGAGCAAGGCAGTGCGCGGCGGCTTTTACCGTCCGGTGAAACGCCCGCTTTCATTGCGTCTGGATGCGGACGTGATCGACTGGTTCCAACGGCAGGGGCAGGGCTATCAGACCCGCATGAACGCCGTTCTGCGCGAATACGTTGAGACACACCGCGAGCGGGCGTGAGAACGCATTCAACGGCGCGATGGGAGCGACGGTGCTGCGCGGACTCGAATCCGGAGTTCCGGTCCCTGTGCTCACCCCGTAACCCCGCGGATTCCCCCCGCGGGCATTGCGGAAGATTCTCACAAAGCCTCGGGCCATAATGAATGCTGGCGGCTCTCACGACCCTGCTCAGGCGTGACCAATCAAGGCGGCAATAACCGATCCCGGCCTCTCGTATGGGAGGATGAAGCGCCTGCGGAGTCCCGCTTCCGGCGCGGCCGGCAGAGTGTGCCCCGCGCGGGGCGGCCGCTGCCGGGCATGCCTCTGGATGGGGAAGACCCGGATGACGATGGCTCTCTGCGCTTTCCCCGGACGCCTTCAAATTGGTCCGGCGATGGCAGTTCCGGCAGGCCCTGGTGGCGGCCGGCGAGCACAACCGGGCGCGTCTTCCTCGCCTTGTGCGCCTTCATCGTTCTTACCGGGTTGACTACGGCCGCCATCCTGTTGAAGACCTGTCTGGAGCGCGATGCGCGCTTTCGAATCGCCGGCTCCAGCGACATCCACGCCACGGGGCTGACCCAGGTGAGCCGCGCGGAGCTTCTGCCCGTGTTCGGCGAAGACATTGGGCGCAACATCTTCTTTGTACCGTTGAACGAGAGGCGGAAGGAGCTCGAACAGATTCCCTGGATCGAGCGCGCCACTGTGATGCGGCTGCTTCCCGACCAGATTCGCGTGGCAATTGTCGAGCGGCAGCCTGTGGCATTCACGCGCGTGGGCGAGCACATCGGGCTGGTCGACGCCGACGGGGTTCTGCTCTCCATGGCGCCGGCTGCGATGGCCGCGCACCACTACTCGTTCCCGGTGCTCACGGGCATCGACCCGCGCGATCCGCCGGCGGCGCGCAAGATGCGCATGGACGTCTATCTGCGGCTGATGGCGGCGCTCGACTCCACGGGACAGCATTATTCCGAGAACATTTCAGAGATTGACCTGACCGATCCCGAAGATGCGCGCGTGCTTATGCCGGAGCAGGGCCGCGACATTCTCGCGCACTTCGGAGAAGACCATTTCCTCGAACGCTATCTTCGCTACCGCGCGCATATCGCGCAATGGCGGCAGCAGTATCCAAGACTGGCTGCGGTGGATCTGCGCTACGACCAGCAGGTGGTGCTGGAGATGGCGTCAGGGGCGGTGGCTTCAGCGGCGGCCGGCGGAGCGGACGCGGCGGCCGGCGAGCGAAAGCCATCGGCCGACGGCCGCGTGGAAGGCGCGCCGCCCGCGCACGCGAAGACCGGCCGCAGTTCGGCGAGAGACCGGGAAAAGGCGGCAAGAGAACGGCGCCGGCGCGCGGAAGAAAAGCACGCGGAGTCGTCGGGGGTAGCGCAGAAGCGGAAGCGGGTGGCTGAGGCGACGTCAGCGATGCTCGATGGGCTTCCCTCAGGGGTTAAAGAGGCTGCGGAAAAATGGGGAGCCACGGGCGATCCGATCGAAAACCTTCCCTCAGGGGCTAAAGCCCGCGTTGCTTTCGTTGACTTTATGTACGGGCTAAGGCCCGTACTCTTCAAGGAGACGAGTTTTTTCGCAGCCTTTAAAGCCCATGCCGATTTTGCTCGGGTTGTGTACGGGCTGAAGCCCGAATCATTCAGGAGGCGGGGATGAGCCACCGGCAGGACATCCTCATGGTCGCGCTCGACATCGGCAGCGCGTGGACGCGCGTGCTGGCGGCGGACTTGAACGAGAGCTCGATGCGCTACCGCGGCCACGGCGTGGTTGAGTCGACAGGAATGCGCAAGGGATTGATCGCGGAGCTTACCCCGGCGGCCAAGGCGGTGCGCGCGGCCAACGAGCAGGCGGAGCGCACCGCGCGGGCCAACATCGACGAGTGCGTGGTCGGCGTCGGCGGCCCGCATATCCGCGGCATCAACACCAACGGCGGCTTTCAACTGGGCGGCCGAATGCGCGAGATCGCGCGCGACGACGTGCGCACGGCGGTGGAACGCGCGCGCGCCGTGGAGCGGCCGCCTGACCGCGAGATTCTTCACCTGCTGCCTCGGCAGTTCATCCTCGACGGGCACGAGGGCATCTTCGACCCGGTGGGCATGGTGGGGCTGCGGCTTGAGGTTGACCTGCACATCGCCACCTGCTCGGGCAGCGCGCTGCAAAGCACGGTGACCTGCGCCAACCGCGCCGGCCTCGAAGTCTCCGAAGCGGTGCTTGAGTCCCTTGCTTCGGCCGAGGCCACGCTTTCGGCCGACGAGCGCGAACTGGGCGTCTGCCTGCTCGACATCGGCGCGCACTCATCGGACCTGGTGGTTTTTTTCGAGGGCGCGGTGGCGCATACGGCTTCAGTGCCCATCGGCGGCGCGCACTTTACCAACGACCTGGCCATCGGACTGCAGATGACCGTGGCGCAGGCCGAGGAGCTGAAGCGGGAGTACGGCAATGCGGTGGTCACCGCGGTGCGGCTGGACGCGGAGATCGAAATCGACGGTCAGCACAACGCCGGTCAGCACAATTCGGAGCCGCGCATTCTGCCTCTGCGCACCGTTGCCGAAATTCTGGAGCCGCGCGCCCGTGAACTTCTCCACTTTGTGAAGGAGAGCCTGCGCCAGGGCGGCGTGGTAGACGCGCTGGGCGCCGGATGCGTGCTCACCGGCGGCGGCGCCATGCTGCCGGGAATGCTGGACGTGACGGAGAGCCAGTTGCGCGTGCCGGCCCGGACCGGCATGCCGGTGCGTCTATCTAACATGCCCGGCGAGCTGGTTCATCCCAGCTTCTCTGCCGTGATCGGAATGTTGTTGTACGCGCATCGATCTCGAAGCACGCGCGCGGCTGAGAGCGGATCGCTGCGCTCGAAGCTGCGCGCGATGTTCGCGGCAAGTTTTTGAAGGGCAGCTTCTGGTTAAAGCGAGGAACTTTGGAAGGGCCTGAATAGCTCGGTCTTGTATTTAGGGCACGAAGTTAGTCGTGCCGTAAGAGCAAGAAAACGGAGGGGGCACTATCGACAGCCGCATAAGGAGTGTCCGCATAGGAACCGAGAGGCAACCGCAGATCCTTCGACTCCGTTGGCGCAAAAAGCCGCGCCAACTGCGCTCAGGATGACAATTCATGAGTAGGAGCAGGACTGGGGTGAACGCAGACATCGATTTTGCGGCGATCGATAGCTCATGACGGAGCTAGAAGCTAGTAGCTGAGATTAGAAGGTAACAACAAAAGGAGACAGGAGCCGATATGGAACAGCAGAGAAGCGAAGCCGGCGAGATGCGCATTCAGTATCACGACGAGAGCGTGCGCGGAGCGCGCATCAAGGTGATTGGCGTGGGC
Organism: Occallatibacter sp.; assembly: GCA_050745765.1. Classification (GTDB taxonomy): domain Bacteria; phylum Acidobacteriota; class Terriglobia; order Terriglobales; family Acidobacteriaceae; genus Telmatobacter. Next base: position 35,459 of record JBOGLX010000017.1, read on the forward strand.
GGGGGCGGCGGCAACGCCGTCAATCGCATGATCCAGGCGCATATGGAGGGCGTGGAGTTCATCGCCGCCAACACCGACGTGCAGGCGCTGAAGGCGTCCGAGGCTCCGGTGAAACTGCAGCTCGGCGTGCGGCTCACTTCCGGACTGGGCGCAGGCGCCAATCCCGACGTGGGACGGCGCGCCGCGCTCGAGGACTCGGAGAAGATCATCGAAGCCCTGGAAGGGGCGGACATGGTCTTTGTCACCGCCGGCCTCGGCGGCGGCACCGGCACCGGCGCCGCGCCGGTGATCGCTTCGCTGGCCAGCGAAATGGGCATTCTTACCGTCGCCGTGATCACCAAGCCCTTCGGCTTTGAAGGCAAGCGCCGCCTGCAGCAGGCCGAGCGTGGCCTCAGAGAGCTGCTGGAGAGCGTGGACACGACGATCGTAATTCCCAACGAGAAACTGCTGGCCGTGGCCAAGGACGCAGGCTTCTTCGAGAGTTTCCGTATCGCCGACGACGTGCTGCGCCAGGGCGTGCAAGGCATCAGCGACATTATCACCATCCCCGGAATCATCAACCGCGACTTTGCCGACGTGAAGACGACCATGGCCGGCATGGGCCACGCGGTGATGGGCACGGCGGTGCGCTCCGGCGGCAACCGCGCCATTGAAGCGGCGCAGGCGGCCATGGCATCGCCCTTGCTCGAGGCCGGCGCCATCGACGGGGCGCGCGGAATCCTTATCAACATCACCGGTTCGAGCTCGCTCAAGCTTTCCGAGGTCAATGAAGCATCGTCGCTGATCCAGACTGCCGCCCACGAGGACGCCAACATCATCTTCGGCGCGGTGCTCGACGAGAAGATGGGCGAAGAGGTGAAGATTACGGTCATCGCCACGGGCTTCCGCGACCAGATGCCCGAGCGCCGCGCGCGCATGTTGAGCGTAGATGAAGCGGTAATTGAAGCGCCTGTGGTTTCGGTGCCCGTGGTAGCGCCGGAGAATTGGCTGCGCGACGCCGAACCCGAGCCGGCGGGTGGGCCTGCACGGTTTATGAGCGAGGACGAGGAAGAAGAGTTCGGGGACCGCGACGAGGCGTTCTTTTTCTCGGCGTCAACGCCGACTGTGGCGACCACGGTGAACGTGGTGGCCCCGCCGGCAAAGGCCGTCGTGGAGCCTCGGGCGATGCCCGAGCCGGAGCAGGAGCCGATGGTGGAGCTGCTTGAAATGACCGCCAGGCCGCAGTTTGAAGAGATGGCCGGGGAACCGGCCTTTACGCCGTTTCCGCACGATTTTGCATCAGAGTTTCCAGGCGAACTGCGCGGACCTGTTGGCGTCGAAGGCCGCCGCTCCGAACCGTCGCAGTCGCTCTTCCCGGATCCCGGCGCGGAGCCGGAGCGGGATCTTGACGTTCCCGCCTTTCTGCGCCGCTTGCAGTTTTAGTCATTTTTTGATTTGAGAGTTCCTTGTCCCAAATCGGCACTGGGGCTGTATAGTGAGAAAAATGGCACAAAAGTGGGACAAGGGATTCCGGCGCAGCGGGCGCGGCACGCGTGTCTTCGGTTACTGTAGGGATAGCTAACGGGAACAAAGCGGCAGCCGTATATTTAGAGCTATACGTAGAGGAAGATCGGCTGGCGATTAGGAATCGATTGGGACGTTAGAGGCGGATCGCGCAAGACCGCTGATCCGCAAAGGCAGTTTGTGTGCAGATGGTTCATCGGCAAGACGTGCCGCGCCCGCGGGGATGGGCGGCGCGAAATCGATTGCGAAGAGGTTTTTGCTGTATGAAGTTGTCTTGCGTTTGGGCTTATGGATTGGCATTCTCGCTCGCCGCAATGGGAACCTGCGGCGCCGCGGCGCTTAACATGCAGCAAACCGCGCACAGCGCCAAGAAAACGGATTCGCATTTGAAAGAGGCGCATCGAACGGCGCACCATAGCGTCTCTTCGCACGAGTCCCGGCCGGCGTCTTCGCGCCGAACCGTTGCTCATACTTCCCGGACTCGGATCGCCCATAGTTCGCGGACTCATGCCGCGGCGCGTCGTTCGACCACAGTTCATCGCACTTATACCGCGCGTACCGAATCGCACCGCGGCACAACTTTGAGAGTTCGCTCGACCGCGGCGCACTCGTCGGCTCACCTAATGGCGAAAGCGACGCCGGCGCGAAGGAAAACAGCCACCATCCGCCGCGTATCCTACCGCTATCGCCGACGCCGTTACTACGAGCGATTCACCACCAGTTCCATCGCCAGCCCCGACATTTTTGACGGCGACGTTACCGGCGGCGAGGATCCGGTGGTGCGCCAGGCGGCGATCGACGCGCTCGATGGCCTGAACGGCACTGTCGTGGTCATCAATCCCTATAATGGGCGCATCCTGGCCATGGTTAACGACAAGATGGCGCTCTCGCCCGGCGTTGAGCCCTGCTCGACCATCAAGCTCACCGTGGCCTTTGCCGCGCTGTCGGAGGGTATTGTCACGCGCGACACCGAGGTGCAGCTCCCCGGTTTCCGCATGGACATGACCGAGGCGCTGGCGCACAGCAACAACCTTTACTTTGAGGAAATGGGCCGCGAACTGGGCTTTGGGCGCGTCCGGCACTATGCCACCGAGTTCGGGCTGGGCGAGCTGGCCGGCTACCACATTGCCGGGGAGCAGTTGGGCGAATACCCGAATGAGCCGATCCCGGCTGCCCAAGGCGGCGTGGGCCGCATGTGCAGCTTTGGCCAGGGCGTTTCACTCACGCCGCTGCAACTGGGGGCGTTCGTGGCCGCCATCGCCAACGGCGGGACTCTCTACTATCTGCAGCACCCGACCACCCCCGAAGAGGTGGCCCACTTTGAGCCGAGGATCAAGCGCACACTCAATATCGCAACGTATATTCCCGATGTGGAAGACGGAATGGCCGGCGCTGTCGAGTATGGAACCGCGCGCAGTCTGCGCACCAACTTCCAGCAGTTTCCGGTCTTCGGCAAAACCGGCACCTGCTCGAATGACGGCACGAGGTTTGGATGGTTTGCGTCGTTCGGCGACGGGCCGCAGGGCAAACTCGTCACTGTCTTTCTGCTCGAAGGCGATGGCCGCGTTTACGGCCCCCGCGCCGCCGATCTGACCGGCGAATTCTATAAGAATCTCTGGAACCACGACTACTTCGCTGCGAAAACCGCACAAGAAGACCAGCCGGTCTCGGCGGCGCAGGCAGCGGCTTCGCCGGTCGAGTAGTTTGTCTTCAGTGTCTGCGGCGATGATAAAATAAATCCGTACGGTAAATTTCCGTACACTAGTGGAGCTAAAATTATGGCCCTTGCCCTGCGCACCGAACGGACTGAAGCTCGCCTCCGCCCGGAGCAAAAGGCGCGCATCGAGCGGGCGGCCCGCCTGAAGGGGCTTTCGTTCTCGGATTTCATTGTTCAAAATGCCGACGAAGCCGCTATCCGAACAATCCAGTTACACACGTCCTGGACTCTCGAAGACCGCGACCGCGACCGGTTTGTGCAGGCTCTCCTCAATCCGCCGGAGCCGAATGCCCGTTTGAAAGCCGCTGCGAAACGCTATAAGAAACGTGTGGCGAGATAGTGGCACGCAAGAATGCGGCCACGGATTATCGAGTTGAGCCGCTTGCATCGAGTCACGATCGTGCCTCGTTTTGTTGCGGAGTGCCTGAGCTGGATGGCTATCTACAGCGTCAGGCCGGCCAGGATTTGAAGCGAAGGCTCGCCGCAGTCTTTGTTCTCACCCCCGATGGCAGATCCGTCGCAGGTTTTTACACCCTCTCCGCGCACTCGATTCTGGCCGCGGAACTGCCCACAGAGTTTGCGAAACAGTTGCCGCGCTTCCCGCTCCCCGTTACCTTGCTCGGCCGCATGGCTGTTTCTCAAAGCCTGCGCGGTCACGGATTGGGAGAATTTCTGCTGCTCCACGCCCTGGAGCGCGCGTGGCTTGGTTCACGGCAGATTGCTTCCTGGGCTGTGATCGTTGACGCCAAGGCTGGCGTCCGGGATTTCTATCTGAAGTACGGCTTCATTCCCCTGGAAGTTCAGCCCAACCGTCTCTTTCTGCCTATGCATATTGCTGGGAGGATGTTCTTTGAAATTGCCGGATGATGGCCCGGCATAGACACTTGCGCCCTTTTTGGCCGGCGAAATCTCCTCTTGCACATCCCTCCGCACCCAATCCCGCTTAGAATCATCGCATAGGTAAGGCAGATATGTCTTCGTCTTCCGTTCCCCGGCAGACGCAGGCAGACCTTCCCGTTTTACGAGGCGGAGCGCATCGCGAGTTTTCCATGGACATGCCCACACACATTCTGCTCACCTACGGCTATCTTCTGCTCTTCGCCTGGCTACTGGTCGAGCAGCTTGGCATTCCGTTGCCCTCCGCGCCGGTGCTCATCGCCGCGGGAGCGCTGTCGGCGCAGCGCCAGATCAGCTTTCCCCTCGCGCTGCTGGCTGGGATGGCCGGCTCGCTGGTGGCCGACAGCACCTGGTACTTCATCGGCCGCAAATACGGGCACCACGTCCTGCGCATCCTCTGCAAACTCTCGCTCGAGCCCACCACCTGCGTGCGCAAGACTCAGGACTCCTTTGCACGCCGCCGCGGGCTGACGCTCGTGATCGCGAAATTTGTGCCGGGTCTCTCCACGCTTGCTCCTTCCGTTGCCGGCCAGAATGGCATGGAGTTGGCGCCGTTTGCATTCTTCGACGGAATCGGCGCCGGATTGTGGGTGGCCGCGGCGCTGGCTGTCGGCCGCTTCTTCGGCGACCTGCTCAAGCGCGATCCCAGCCTGCTTGACTGGGCCGGCCGCTTCTGGCTGGCGCTGCTGGCGGTGGGCGTGGTTCTGTTTTTCTTCGGCCGCCTGGCGCGCCGCCGCATGTTCCTGCGCGATCTGGCCGCCGCGCGCCTCGAGCCGGAAGAGCTGAAGCGCCAGCTTGACCTGGGCGATCCGGTCTACATCGTGGACCTGCGCCATCCGCTGGAGCTGCTGCCCGATCCCTACACCCTGCCGGGCGCGGTGCACTTTTCACCGGAGTCGCTGGCAGCGCGCCAAAGCGAAATCCCGCGCGACCGCGACATCGTGCTCTATTGCACCTGCCCCAGCGAAGCGACCTCCGCCAAAGTGGCGATGACCTTGCACAAGCTGGGCATCGAGCGCGTGCGTCCGCTGCGCGGCGGCTTCGACGAGTGGAAGCGACTGGGGTTTCCCATGGATGCGATTCCTCCGGCCGCCACCGTGGTCACGACAATTGAGACTGCAAATTGAGAGGCGCGGACGGCGCGAACAATGCGGCGATGCTGGCGCCGATGGGCGAGCCGATGCCGCTGCACGGATCGGGGCCGGCTGCGGCGTCGTAGATTCCGTTGCCGCCCACGGTAATGTCGTTGAATGCCTTCTGGTTCTGCCAGAGCGTAGGCGTGACGAACCCCAGCTTGGTTCCAAACGCGGCAAACAGCCCTGCGTAGAGCGGCGCAACCGCGCTCGTGCCGCCCACCACCGTCGACGAGCCGAAGACGAAGATGTTGTAGCCGGTGTCGGGATCGGCATCGCCGGAGACATCGGGGACCATTCGGCCGGTCCCGTATTGCGTGTTCGCCGGCGCGGGCGGCGCGCCAATCTGGAAAGCCTGCACGGGAAAGATGGTCGAGTAGCCGCCGCCGGTTCCCTCGCCATCGGTTTCGCCGGGGTTGTCGTTCCAGACCGTCTCCCCGGTCGCGGTCTTGGATGTTCCGCCGCAGCCGACAACGTGCGGGCAGGAAGACGGGCAATCGACGTTGGCCGGAGTGGATCCGCCGTCGCTCGAGTCGTTGTCGCCGGAGGCGGCAAACACGATCATGCCCGCAGCGGTTGCGACTTGTGCGGCCGATTCCATCTGATCGGCTGCCGTCGTGCCCCAATTGGCTTCATCGGCGCCCCAGGAGATCGTACACACGTCGCAGTCGTCGGAGGCCGCTTTCTCGACGGCCGAGGCGATGTCCTGCGACCAGTACATTCGGATGGTCGCCGGCTTACCGGTGGCCGCAAAGTAGGAGGCGCCGGCAACTTCGATGTCCAGCGCAACCTCGTAATCGGCGTCGTTCTCTGAGCCTCCGCCCTGACCCGGTGTGTTCTGCGTGCCGTCCACCGAAACATCGGTAAGCTGCGGGCTTGGTTGTCCGATCGACTGGAAGAATGAATCGATGTCCGACTGCACCCAGCCTCCGCCCAGCTCGACAATGGCGATCGCGCCGCCTCCGGACAGCTTTGTGGGCCAATTGTAGGCGGTGCACAGGTTGGGCACGTTCCACGTCGTGTCCGCAGCCGCGGCCAGCTCAATGTCGGGAGATTTCTTCTTGCGCAGTTTGAAGTCCGGCTTCATTCCGAAAGGTTTCTCCCGCAGTTTGAAGTACGGCCTGCATCCAAAAGGAAGGGATTGGGTCATTTAGCGCCTCCAACGATCTACGCGAGCATGGCACAACTTGCCTGTGAAAGACAAACCGCCAGTAAGGAGATGCGCAGAAAAGCCTTAGTATGAGTGAGGAACGGTCCTTACCGCCCTGGAGCAAGCACCTTTGGCATACGACGACTTACGCGACTGGATTAAAGCTCTCGAAAAGCATGGTGAACTGAAACGCATTGTCGAAGAGGTTTCGCCGGAGCTGGAAATAACGGAGATCACCGACCGCGTGTCTAAAATTGGCGCGCGGGCCGGCGCGGACGCAAAATCTTCCGCCAGCTACGCGCCCGGCGGCCCTGCCTTGCTCTTCGAGAACGTGAAGGGGCATCCGGGCCACAAAGTTTTCATCAATCAGTTCGGCAGCGAGCGGCGCATGGCGCTGGCGTTGGGAGTCGAGCGGGTCGACGAGATCGCTGAGCGCATCCACGGCCTGATGAATTTGAAGGCTCCCGAGGGCTTCATCGACAAACTCAAAATGCTGCCGCAGCTTGGAGCGCTGGCCTCGGCGCTTCCCAAAACCGTGAGCGCCAAAGATGCGCCCTGCAAGCAGATCGTTCTCCGCGAAGGCTTCGACCTGAACGCATTTCCCATTCTCAAGTGCTGGCCGCACGACGGAGGGCGCTTCATCACGCTGCCTTGCGTACACACGCGCGATCCTGGAAAGGAAAAGGGCAAGGAAAAGGGTTCCGGCAAGCGCAACATGGGCATGTACCGGATGCAGGTGTACGATGGCCAGACGACGGGCATGCACTGGCAGCGGCAGAAGGTTGCGGCGGAACACTACCGTGAGGCGCTGCGCAAGGCCGCGGAGGCTGACGGCGCGTTTAGTCCGGCAGCCGCGCGTGTGGCGGCGATGGCTGAGTCAGCGGGCGGCGCGGCGGCCATTCCCGACGGGCCCATCGGCGGTTTGCCGCAGGTTGCGCTGGGCAATCTGAAAGGGTCGCGCCTCGAAGTCGCTGTGGCCATCGGCACGGACCCAGCGACGACGTTCGCCGCCATCGTTCCCGCGCCGCCGGAAGTGGAGGAGTTCCTCATCGCCGGCTTCCTGCGCGGCAAGCCGGTCGAGATCGTCAAGTGCGAGACGGTCGATCTCGAAGTGCCCGCCCACGCCGAGATCGTTCTCGAAGGCTACGTGGAGCTGGGCGAGCTGCGGGCCGAAGGCCCTTTCGGCGACCACACCGGCTTCTACACGCTTCTCGACGACTACCCCGTCTTTCACCTCACCTGCATCACGCATCGCCGCGATCCCATTTACGCGGCCACCATTGTCGGCAAGCCGCCCATGGAAGACGCGTGGATGGGCAAAGCCGTCGAGCGCATCTTTCTGCCCGCGATGAAGATGACTATCCCCGAGATCGTGGACATCAATCTGCCCGTCGAGGCTGTCTTTCACAACCTGATGATCGTGTCTATCCGCAAGAGCTATCCGGGCCATGCGCGCAAGGTGATGAGCGCCGTCTGGTCGCTCGGCCAGGCCATGTTTACCAAGTGCATCGTTGTGGTGGACGAGGATTGCGATGTGCAGAACGTGGCTGAGGTAGTGCTGCGCGTGGCCAACAACATCGACCCCGAGCGCGACATCCAGTTCACGCTGGGGCCTGTGGACTCGCTCGATCATGCGGCGCGGCTACCGAACTACGGATCAAAAATGGGCATCGACGCCACTCGCAAATGGAAGGCGGAAGGCTTCGAGCGGCCGTGGCCCGCAGTGATCGAGATGGATCGCGCGACGAAGGCGCGGGTGGATGCGATATGGGCGAAGCTGGGACTCTGAATGCTGCTCTACTGATTCACGCCGCTCGCCAAAAACCCTCCATCGACCGCGATCGTCTGCCCGGTCACAAACGAAGCGCCGTCCGAGGCGAGGAAAATCGCCGCCCCAACCAACTCTTCCGTTTTCCCGAACCGCCCCATCGGCGTGCGCATCAATAGCTCCTGCCCGCGCGGCGTGCTGTTGAGCAGATTGGCGTTTAACTCGGTGAGGAAGACACCGGGAGCGATGGCGTTGACCGTCACGCCCTTCTTCGACCACTCGACTGCCAGCGAGCGCGTGAGCGAAACCACACCGGCTTTGCTCGCCGCGTAGGCAGCCACTTCGGTCAGGGCAACAAAGCTGTTCAGCGAGGCGATGTTGACGATGCGCCCGTAGCCGCGCTCCAGCATGTGCTTGCCGAAGACCTGGCAGGCGCGCAGCGTGCCGGTGAGATTGGTGTTGAGAATGTTGCTCCAATCCTCCTCGGCCATGGTCAGCGTGGGCGTGCGCTTGATAATGCCAGCGCAGTTGATCAGAATGTCGACTTTGCCAAAGGCCTCCATCGTCGCCGCGGCCACCTTTTCAAGCGAGGCGCGATCGCAAACGTCGGAGGCGATGCGCAGAGTTTTACGCCCGCGCGCCTCAATTTCACTTGCCGTCCCGTCCACCTGCTGCTGGCGCCGCGCGGTGGCCACCACATCGGCGCCAGCTTCGGCCAGACCCAGGCTCAGCGCGCGGCCAATGCCCGAAGTTCCGCCGGTTACAACCGCGGTTTTACCTTTAAGGCTAAGAAGTTCCGTCCCCATCGTTTCTCCATTCAAAGTCGTGGGCAAACCTGCCCGAAAAATCTGCACCGCAAAACCCGAAGACGCGCGAGCCGCCGATTCACAACCTGCTGCGATGCGCCCACAAGCCCAATCCCGGATTGGCCACAAAGAAAATCTCTTCCCCGTCCACGGTGTTGTAACCGTGCTTGAGCTTCGCTGGATCGTAGCGCTTGAGCATAGTGTTCAGATCGCCGTACTCGAAGCCCACCCCTTCCACTTCCTCTTTGCAAAGATGCGCAGGGCACCAGGTAATCGTAAACCGCCCCTCGGACGAGCCGTGGATCAGGTGAGCCGCCGCGCTCAGATCGCTTCCCAGATCGGCGTTGTCGCGGACGGCTGCAAGCGTGGCCGGCGTGCCGTGGTAGCCGTACTTGCGGATCAGCTTGTCAATCCCCTTGTCCTCGCCGAACTCGTGAACGCCCGGCGCCAGAACGATCAACTGCGCGCCATCGGCCAGCGCCATGCGTGTGCGGTAAACAGCCTTGTTGCCGATCCAGGTCGAGTGAAACTCCGTGGGATCGAGGTAGACGACGGCCTTTTCGAGCGGCTCGTCGACTAATTCGAAATTGACCTTCAGGCTAAGTTCAGCGGCCTTGAGGAAGCATTGGTCGTCATCGCCGATAAACAGGCCGCGCACCGCGAGCCCGCCCTCCGCCTTGCGCCCAACCACCGTGTGTACATAGACGATGGGAATGTTGTTCAGAAACTTCCTGGCGGCGTAGTTGAGCACGATGCGCACGGGATTTTCGGCGTGGCCCATGATGCGTTCCATGCCATAGACCGCGCCCAGGTAATGGCTGCGATTGATGCCCTCGCGTCCGCCCGTGCCGATCAAAATGTTCTTGGTGTAATTGGCCATGCCGATCACTTCGTGCGGGACTACCTGCCCGATCGACAAAACAAGGTCGAAGCCGCCCTGCGAGATGAGCTTGTTCACCTGCGCCGGCCACGAGTAATCGAGCTTGCCTTCCGATTGCTCGCGGATAAACTCCGGCGGAAGCTCGCCGAGCGTTTCGATGTCGGTGCGCCAGTTGTGCGCGCGGAATAGCTCCTGCGGCACGCCGGCGAACATGTGCTGAATCTGGTCCGGCCCCATCGGCGTATGCGTTCCAATCGCGGGCAGCACGGCCTTCAGCTTGTCGCCGTAATACTCCCACGTGTAGCGCGTCAACTCGCCGGCGCGAGAGTGCTCGCGGCTCTGATCGGGAGGAACTGCAAGAACCTTCTTCCGCTCACCCAGCTTTGCCAGGCTTTCGCTTAGCAACTGCTTCAACTGCGCGCCGGATAAATCGGTTTCAACACTTCCGGTACTGCAATAGAGACTCATGCGGCTAACTCCGCCTTTTTTAGTCCTGGAGCAAGCAGGATAATGCACACCCACGCCACCAGGTAAGCGCTGGCAGCGATGTAGAACAGAGGCGCGTAGGTGTGCATGTATTGGAGGATGAGGCCCGCGGCAGCGGCGATCAGCGCTCCGCCGATGGCGCCGGCGGTGCCGCCGATGCCCGTGACCGAAGCGACTTCACTGCGCGGGAACATATCGGAGACGGTGGTAAACAGATTTGCCGACCATCCCTGGTGCGCGGCCGTGGCCAGGCTCAACAGGCCAATGGCCGTCCACTCGGTGGACGCAAACGCGGCCAGAAAGATGGGAACCACCGCAAACGCGCAGACCAGCATCGCGGCCATGCGCGCGCGCGTCACCGGCATGCCCAGCTTGAGGAACGGCGCCGGCAGCCAGCCGCCGAAGATGCTGCCCACGGTAGCGGCGGAGTAGACGATCATCAGCGGCACGGTGAGGCCGGAGAGCCCAAGGTGGAACTTGGTGGTGAAGAACGAGGGCAGCCAGAAGAGATAAAACCACCAGATGGGATCGGTGAGGAACTTGCCCCCGACAAACGCCCAGGCCTGCCGGTACTTGAACAGTTTGAGCCACGGCGTGGCGGGCTTGGCCGACCCCGTCATGCCTTCTTCGATGTAGTTGAGCTCGGCTGGACGGAGTTTGGGATGCTCGGCCGGCTTGTGGTAGTAGAAGAACCACAACACCACCCACGTGGTGCTGAAGACGCCGGTAATGAGAAAGCCCGCGTGCCAGTTGCCATGGAACATATGCACGACCCAGGGCACCGCGACAGGAGCCAGAATGGCTCCCAGGTTCGTGCCTGAATTGAAGATGCCCGTGGAGAGCGAGCGTTCTTTTCGTGGGAACCACTCGGCCACGGTCTTAATGGCAACCGGGAAGTTGCCGGACTCGCCGAAGCCCAGGCAGAAGCGAGCGATGCCGAACTCCAGTACAGTATTTGCCAGGGCGTGGCCCCATGCCGAGAGGCTCCAGATGCACATCACTACCAGGTAGCCGATGCGCGTACCCACCTTGTCGATAAAGCGGCCCATGACCAGCATGCCCACCGCATAGGCAATTTGAAACGCGACCACGACGTAGCCGTATCCGGCTTCGCTCATGCCGATGCTGTGCTGGATGCTGGGCTTGAGCAGGCCCAGCACCATGCGGTCCATGTAGTTGAGCGTGGTGGCGGCGAAAAGCAACGCGCAGATGCTCCAGCGCACGTTCCCGATTCGCTCGCCCAGCGAGGAATCGTCTTTGGTCTGGGTGCCTGGCGCCGCGTTGCGGTCCATAGATTCTCCTTAGAGCCGGTAAGCTTTCTTCGCCAGCCCGTAGGCCAGGTCGTGCGCCACTTCAAATGCTTCGTCTTCGTCGAGCCGGTGCTCGGCCACAAGCCTGCCCAGAAAGGCGCAGTCAACTCGCCGCGCCACGTCGTGCCGTGCGGGGATGGAAAGGAACGCGCGTGTGTCGTCGTTGAACCCCACGGTATTGTAGAAGCCGGCCGTCTCGGTCGCCAGCTCGCGGAAGCGCATCATCCCCTCCGGACTGTCGTGGAACCACCACGGCGGACCGAGACGCAGGCACGGATAGTGGCCGGCCAAGGGCGCAAGCTCGCGGCTAATGGTCGATTCGTCGAGCATAAAGAGAATGATGGTCAGATTTTTCTCGTTGCCGAAGCGGTTGAGCAGCGGGTGCAGTGCGTCCACATAATTGATGGCGCGCGGAATGTCGGAGCCCATGTCGCGGCCGTAACGCTCGTAGACGAAGCGGTTGTGGTTGCGCACGCTGCCCGGATGAATCTGCATCACCAGGCCGTCCTCGACGCTCATGCGCGCCATCTCCGTAAGCATCTGCGCCCGGAAAAGCTCCTGCTCTTCGCCGCTCGACTTGCCGCCGAGAACTTTGCCGTAGAGCTTCTCAGCTTCCACCGTGGAAAGGTCGGCCGTCTGCGCCGTGGGGTGCCCGTGATCGGTTGCCGTGCAGCCAAGGTCCTTGAAACGCGCCCGCGACTTCGCCAGCGCGTTCAAATAGCCCGTCCATTTTGAGGTGTCCTCGCCGGTCATCTCGCCCAGCCTGGCGACATTTGCGGCGAATCCGGCAAACTCGGGATCGACCACAGAATCCGGCCGGAATGTTGGCAGAATCCGACCCTTCCATCCCGATGCGCGGATGGCCTTGTGCGACTCTAGCGGGTCGAGCGGCGGATCGGTCGTGGTCATCACCTCGAGGTTGAACCGCTCGAAGAGCGCGCGGGGAAGAAATGCCGGCGCCCTCAGCTTTTCCGAGATGGTGTCGAAGTAGAGGTCGGCGGTCTTGTCCGAAAGCCTCTCGCCGAGCCCGAACAGTGTTTCAAATGCGAAGTCGAGCCAGATGCGCGTCGGCGTTCCGCGAAACAGATAATAATGCTTCGCGAAAATATGCCACACCTTGCGCGGCTCCTTGATGACCGGCTGCCCGATCTCCAGATCGTCCATCGAGATGCCCTGGCTGTAGAGCATGCGGAAGACATAGTGATCCGGCTGCACAAAAAGTGTCGTGGGATCGGGAAACGGTTCGTTCTTCGCAAACCACGATGCCTGCGTATGCCCGTGCGGGCTGACGATAGGTAAATCCTTAACGTGGCTGTAGAGGGCTTTGGCGACTTTGCGTGTACTCGATTCGGCGGGAAACAGACGATCTTCGTGGAGCAGCATAGGTGTGATTCTACCCCTTCGTTGACTGGCGTTGTGGTCAGACCGGTAAATCGTCAACCCACAAGTATACAAATGCGGCGCGAAGCACAGCTACATTTGCCGCGGCCTCTTCCCATGAATTTTGAGGCGCGGCACCGATTGTCCGCGCTGTTGTCATACATCCAGGCTATTTGTTCCCACAGCGTCCCAAGGTCTATATTTGGTGCGGCGCCTGCGGCCATGAGCCGGCCTGGAGAAAGAAACGCGCAAGGATGCGGAAATATTCGGGGTACAAATGAAGAAATTCACCAGATTTGTCTTTGCGATTTTGCTCGCCGCTTTGGCGGGCGGCGCGGTTGCCGCCGCGCAGCAGCATTCGCCGGAGCAGCAGAGTTTGAGCGCGCGCGCGGCCCACGCGGCGATGGACCGCTGGCCGAGCGGAAACTCAACATCGGGCGTCTTGCCCGCCGGCGAAGGCGTCCTGCTCGACGGCATTCAAGCCGTCTGGCTCAACACCGTGGACCGCAGCGACTACGACTACATCAAGCGCACCGTCGATTCCCTGGTCGGTCCCAACGGTTCGATCGAATCCAGCGGCCATCCTCTCGATGACATTGCGCTCGGCCGCTCGTTGCTGCTTCTCTATGGCGTTACGCTCAACAAGCGCTACTTCAACGCCGCTTCGGCGCTCTACGCGCAGATCCACAGCCGGCCGCTCGACACGCCTGAAGCGATGGCCGAAGCTGAACCGTTTCTCGCCGAGTACGCGCTCACTTTCCACCAACTCGAGGCATTCTCGGAGATCGGGGCTCGATTTGTCAGGCTTCAGACGCCGGCGCGCTTCGGCAGCAGTCGGTCCGGCGCAGCGGACGACGACTCAGCCCGCAGGATGGGCTGGGAGATGGCCGCGCTCGTCGATACCCTTCCCTATTTCCCTAAAGACGACCCCGGGCGCACGCAATTGATCACCATCCTCAACCGCGATGCGGCCGCCGCTGCGCGCAACCAGGACGCAAAGACTGGCCTCTGGGATCAGGCGCCCGCCAAGCCCGGCGCAGCAGTGAATCCTCCTGTCGCCGCTGCGTCGAACCTGTTCGTTTATGCGCTGGCCAACGGTGTGCGGCGCGGCTATCTCCCCGAACGCTACGATGCCGTTGCCGAGCGCGCCTACAAAGCCGCGGTGAACTACATTGCAACTACCGGCCCCGGCGGATCGTTTGCTCTCAGCCGGTCCAGCGATCCTGAGACCGTTGGCGCGTTCATCCTCGCCAGCACCGAGGCCGAGCACATCCAGAGCGCGAAGCTGGGCCGCGGCGACATGGTGATGGTGGACGCGTGGTTCAACAGCCAGAAGCGCGCCGACCCCACCGGCCGCGAAGTCTACTTCCACTACAAATGGGACGACCAGAGCAACCCAGGCTACTCACTTTGGGGACATATCTTCCGCAACTTCGGCGTGCGCACCACCACGCTCTACGCGGAGCCGACATTCGAGAACCTAAAGCAGGCGCAGGTCTACATCGTCGCTTCGCCCGATAACCTCGACACCAACCCGCGGGCGCACTTCCCCGACGCCGAAGACGCAGCGCAAATTGCCAAATGGGTCAAGGCAGGCGGGGTATTCGTCATCATGGAAAACGACCCGTCCTTGGCCGACCAGACGCACTTCAATTTGATCTCGGAAAAATTCGGCATGCACTTCAATAGTGTGCTGCGCATGCACGTAGTCGGCGCCGACCATGCGATGGGCAAATTCCAGCTCGACGGCAACGGCCCCATCTTCCATCACCCGCACACGGTCTTCGTGAAGGATGTTTGCACGATCTCGGTCAAGCCGCCGGCCGTCCCGGTTTATACCCACGACGGCGACATCTTCATGGCCGTCGCCAAGTATGGGAAGGGAACTGTCTACGCGATGGTCGATCCTTGGTTTTATAACGAGTACACCAACGGCCTCAAGCTTCCCGCGATGTATGAGAACTATGCTGCCGGCGTTGAACTGGCACGCTGGATTCTCGAACAGGTTCCAAAGCAGGCCGGGATGGCGCACCGAGCCGCGAGCGCAAAGCAGTAAAATGGTAGTGGTTTCGACTGCATTTGCAAGCTACGAAACCGTGTGTCCGACGCGCAATATACGCGCTGAAACAACTGAATGGGAGGAAGGATGAAGACCGCATTGATGGCCGATCCGGTGCGCTATCCGCGCATGTCGACCGATGAAATTCGGGAGACATTTTTGCTCGATGGACTTTGCGAGCCAGGACAAATTGAGCTGAATTACGTAGATCTGGACCGTTCCGGAGTAGGATTTGCCGCGCCTTTCGGTAACTCGATTGCGTTGCCCACTTATCCCGAGTTACGCGCCAGTTACTTCACAGAGCGCCGCGAGCTTGGTGCATTGAACATCGGCGGCAGCGGTACGATCCATGTAGGAAACGCGAGCTACGACCTCAATAACCTCGACCTGCTTTACATCGGCCGGGGAAATACAGATGTCAGCTTCGAATCGAAGGATAAATCGGCGCCCGCGGTCTTCTATCTGCTGAGTTATCCGGCGCACGCGAGTTACCCCGTAACTCTGGTGCGCAAGGAAGAAGCTAATCCGACAACAATTGGCAGCGCCGAGACCTGCAACCACCGCACAATTTATAAATACATTCATCTCCAGGGCGCGCGAAGCTGCCAGCTTGTGATGGGCGTAACGCACCTGCATTCAGGCAGCAACTGGAACACCATGCCCCCGCACACGCACATGCGCCGCTCCGAGATTTACATGTATTTCAACCTGCCCACGGACGCGCGCGTGATGCACTTCATGGGGCCTGCCGACGAGACGCGCCACATCGTAATGAAGGACAAAGAAATCGTGGTGTCGCCGGGGTGGTCGATTCACGCCGGCGCGGGTACACGCGCTTACAGCTTCTGCTGGGGCATGGGCGGCGAAAACCAGGACTATGCCGACATGGATCCGGCGCCTGTGGAGAGCTTGCGGTGAAGCAGGGAATAAGGAACAAGGAATAGTAAGGGTGGTAAGTTTGCGCGATCCCAGGTCCCAAAAGCGGGACCTGGGGCACCCAGTGAAGTGATAGAACGGCCGAAAGACTAAACGTTATACGTCCCCGACGAAACCCGTCCGCCGTGCCCTGTCCAGTTAGTGTGGAAGAACTGCCCGCGCGACTGGTCCACGCGCTCGTAGGTGTGCGCGCCGAAGAAGTCACGCTGCGCTTGCAGCAGGTTTGCCGGCAGCCGCTTGGTGCGGTAGCCGTCAAAGAACGCCAGCGCCGTCGAGAACGCCGGGGTCGGTACGCCCGCTTCCACCGCATGCACCAGCGCCTTGCGCCATGAAGCCTGGTACTGGTTGATCGCGTCCGAGAAGAAGCTGTCGAGCAGCAGGTTCACTATGCCGGCGTTTTTGTCGAAGGCTTCTTTGATTTTGCCCAGGAACTGGCTGCGGATGATGCACCCGCCACGCCACATCAGCGCGATGCCGCCCATGTTCAGGTTCCAGCCGTTCTCCGCGGCCGCGGCGCGCAGCAGCATGTAACCCTGCGCGTAGGAAACCATCTTCGAGCAGTAGAGGGCGCGGCGCACGTTCTCGATAAAGGCCGCGCGATCGGCGGGCTTGCGCTTGGCCCGTGGTCCCTTCAAAATCTTCGCCGCCGACACGCGCTCTTCCTTGAGCGCAGAGAGGCAGCGCGCGAATACCGACTCGCCGATCAACGTGACCGGCTGGCCGGTGTCGAGCGCGCCGATCACCGTCCACTTGCCGGTGCCCTTCTGGCCCGCGGTGTCGAGGATTTTATCCACCAGCGGCTTGCCGTCCTCGTCTTTCTTGGCGAAGATCTGGCTTGAAATCTCGATGAGGTAGCTGTCGAGCTCGCCCTTGTTCCACTCAGTAAAGACGTCGTGCAGCTCATCGGGCGTGAGGCCCAGGCCGCGCTGCAAGAGGTCGTAGGCCTCGCAGATCAACTGCATGTCGCCGTACTCGATGCCGTTGTGGACCATCTTCACGTAGTGGCCGGCGCCGTCCTCGCCCACCCAGTCGCAGCAGGGCGCGCCGTCCTCGACCTTGGCGGCGATCGACTGCAAAATCTCCTTCACGTGCGGCCACGCCGCGGGATTGCCGCCGGGCATGATGGACGGGCCGTGGCGCGCGCCTTCCTCGCCGCCGGAAACGCCGGTGCCGATGAACAGAATTCCCTTGGCGGCAAGATCTTTGGTGCGCCGGTTGGAGTCGGTGTAGAGCGAGTTGCCGCCGTCGATGACGATGTCGCCGGCTTCAAGGTGCGGCACGATGCGATCGATCATCTGGTCCACGGTGTCGCCGGCCTTGACCATCAGCATCACACGCCGCGGGCGTTTGAGCAGCGCGGTCAGCTCCTCAATGGAGTGCGCGCCCACCACCTGCGTGCCCTTGGCCTCGTTGGCCAGAAAGTCGTCCACCTTTGAGACGGTGCGGTTAAAAACAGCAACCTTGAATCCGTGGTCGTTCATGTTGAGGACAAGATTCTGCCCCATTACGGCAAGTCCAATAAGTCCGATATCGCACATTGCGTCTGCCATAGGTTCTCCAAAAACTAGATATTACCACTGCGGGTCGCGGAGTTTTGTGAGCGCCCCGGCACTGTGCCAGCCGCAAGCCGCCGCACCCAGGCCGATGTCAACTTTTCCTGCCGCCTGGCTGTTGAAGCCTTTTCCTGCCAGACAGATAAGGCGATTGCAGGAACCTTCCGAGAATCTTCGTTTTCTGACCTCCAGCATGCATTTTTCTATTGATTTTTGAAGAAAATATCCCTAAAATGATAGATAACGTTGCTCCCGGAGATGTCTGGCCCCCAAGCCGCCTCCGAGGTTGCTACAGAAACAAAGCCGCTCTCAAGGACAAAAAATCGATGGCAAAGCGTCGTGGAAATCCGAATTGGGGCAAGCCGGAGCCCATTGGCCCCGTAGTGCCGACTGTGACCTCCTTCGAACAGATTGTGAAGGAGTTCAAATTACCCCCGGATCAGTACATCCGGTCCACCCGTTTGCGCGAGTGGGCCCGTCGCAACAAGAATTCCAAGTACATCCCCGAGGCTCTGCTGGAAGCCTGGGGCTTCGAGATCGAATCGACGTTATAGGGGCTAATTTTCTCCGGTTTGTTGCGAGGCGCCGCCGTGTGCGGCGCCTTTGCTGTCTTCCCGGCCTTTTGCTGTTTCGGGCGCCCTAAGCGAGAATAGGAGGGCGAGCTATGGCGCAGACATCCCATCCCAACGAGCCTCCTTTTACCGGTGTGCCCGGCGCACTGGCGGAGATTTGCGCCGGCCGCATGGTGGTGGTGGTCGATGACGAAGACCGCGAAAACGAGGGCGACTTGACCCTGGCCGCGGAGCACGTGACTCCGGAAGCCATCAACTTCATGGCGCGCTACGGCCGCGGCCTCATCTGCCTCGCCGTCACCGAGGAGCGCGCCGACTACTTGCGCCTCTTTCCCATGACGCAGCAGAACTCCTCCCGCTTCGGGACGGCGTTTACGGAGACGATCGAGGCCCGCGAGGGCGTGACGACGGGGATCTCCGCCGCCGACCGCGCCCACACGATCCGCACGGCCATCGATCCCAATTCCAACTGGTCCGATCTGGCCCGTCCCGGGCACGTGTTTCCGCTGCGGGCGCGGCGGGGGGGGGTGCTGGTGCGCGCCGGGCAGACCGAGGCGTCAGTAGACCTGGCGCGCATGGCCGGCCTTAACCCGTCGGGAGTGATCTGCGAGATCATGCGCGACGACGGCGAGATGGCGCGCATTCCCGACCTGATCCCGTTCTGCAGGGAGCACGGGCTGCTGATCCTTACCGTGGCCGAGCTGATCCGCTACCGGCTGCGCAACGAGCGCTACATTGTGCGCGCGGGCGAAACCCGCATTGAGACCCGCTACGGCGAGTTCCGCATGATCGCATACGAGAGCGAAGTGAACGGCGGCGAAAGCCACGTTGCGCTGGTGCGCGGCGACCTGTGCCCCACCTGTCCGGCTACGGACGACGGCGCGGCCGTGGCAAGCCGGCCCGCGGGCTCGTCCGCCGTCTCCAGCGGCCGGTTGCAAAGCGGCCCGCCCTGCCCGCGCCCGGTTCTGGTTCGCGTCCACACCCGCTGCACGGCGGGCGACGTCTTCGATGCCGATTGCCGCTGCCGCGAAGTTCTCGACCAATCCATGCGCATGATCGCCGAGGAGGGCTGCGGCGTGGTGCTCTACCTGCACAACACGTCGCGCGGCTTCGAGATCGAGCACATCCCGGCCCCGGCCTTTGGCCCTGGCGGCGCGGTGGCGCCCGCGGCCGAGCGCGAGGTGAGAGGCGCCCGGCTCATCCTGCACCGCGAGCTGCGCGCCCGCGAAGGCTCCCAGGCCCGCAGCGGGCGCATCCTGCGAGCCATCGGCCTCGGCGGCCAGATTCTGTCCGATCTCGGCATCCAGCGCATTCGCCTGCTCTCGAACACCCCGATGCACATCCCCGCCCTCGAAGGGTTCGGCCTGGAAATTGTCGAGCAGGTTCCCATTCCCGTGGAAGAGTGCAGCCGCGTAGGTTAGAGCATCTCTCCATTTGCTATAGAGTGAGTCGCCAGCCCACCCTAGCCGCAAAAACAAAGACGCGGCGAGGGTGGGGCACCCGAATGTTCAGTTTTTTTGACTCTATACCATGAGGGGAGATGCTTTAGAGCCCGCGGCGGCGAACAAGTCCCCGCAAGAACAAGTCCCCGCAAATTAATCGGAACGCCGTGCGGACTGACCTGAGGCGGTCAAAGGGAATGGGGGGAATGGGGGAATGCGCTCAGAATTGACCGTCGAGGGCCGCAACCAGCGGCACAACGGTATAATTGCAAAATCCGTCCGGCGGGAAGACTCGGCGTCGCCTATATTGCGACGGGACCTCTTCGCAAGCGCTGCATCCGATTGCGAAGACGCTCACTGAGGCTGCCACACTCGCACAAGGAAAGGCTGCATTCGTTGAGCGTTCATCTTGTCAATCCGAGCGATAATTCCTTTGGCACGGCCGTAATCACGCCGCGCTGGTTGTTTGTGCTGGCGGCAGCCACGCCGCGCGAGGCCGGAGACCCGATCCTCGTAGACGAGTCGCTGGAACAGATTGTTCCGGAGACCATCCAGCCGGGCGACATTGTGGGCATCAGCGTGCACACGGGCAATGCCCTGCGCGGCTATCAGGTGGGCCGCATGGCCCGGAGCCGGGGCGCGTGGGTGGTATACGGCGGAATCCATGCGACGCTGTTTCCCGAGGAAGCTCTGGAACGCGGCGAAGCGCACGCGGTGGTGACGGGAGACGGCGACCTGGCCTGGGGCCGGGCTGTTGCCGATTGCATGGCGGGCGCTCCGGAACGGATCTACGCAGGCGGACGCATCGAGGGCGGTCAGTTCCTGGCCGCGCGCTGGGACCTGATGAATCCGGAGAAGTACATGTGGGCTTCGGTGCAGACCATCCGCGGCTGCCCCAAGCACTGCTCGTTTTGCAGCGTGTGGCGGACGGACGGGCAAAAGCCCCGGCAGCGAAGGTTTCAGAACGTGGTGGACGAGATTGTGGAGCTGCGGCGCTTCGGCTTCCGCTTTGTCGCCCTGGCCGACGACAACTTCTACCCGGTGTCGCTCACCGATTTGCGCCTGGCCCGCGAGCAGAACAACACGGCCAAGCTGGAAGAACTGACCGCCATCCGCAGCGAGCGCTTCCAGCTCATGGAAGAGCTGGCCAAACTGCCGCAAGACATGGTGTTCTTTACCCAGATCACGATGGAAGCGGCCGAGGACACGGATTTTCTGGATGCGATGCACAAGGCCAACATCAAGGGCGCGCTGGTTGGCGTGGAGGCGGTGACGCCGGAGGGATTGAAGGCGGTGTTCAAGGATTGGAACTGCTCCGGCGACGCGCTGGCCGTGCGGTTGCAGACCTTCAAGGCGCATGGCGTACACGTGCTCGGCTCGTTCATCTTCGGGCTGCCTACGGACAGGCCGGCCACCTTTGACGCCACCGTGGAGATGGCGCTGAAGGCCGGCGTCACTTTTGCCCAGTTCGTGATGATGACGCCGTTTCCCGGCACGGTGGACTTTGGCCGCTGGGAGAAGGAGCAGTCGCAGCATCCGGCCATGGTGGGCGACGTGCCCATTACCCGCTACTGGATGATTCCCACCGAAGTGCGGCCGAAGATGTTCACGCCGCACCCCACCATGAGCTCGGACGAGATCAGGGAGCGGACACAAAAGGTGTGGGACAGGTTTTACGGTTGGGGCCCGATCTGGAAGCGTTCGGCCTGCACACCCAATTTCAGCGCCCGCATCGCGTTTATCTTTCTTTCCAAGCTCTACCGGCAGATGTATGCGGGGACGGGCATTTCGACCGACAGCGCGCGGCGCAAGAAGTCGAAGGCGTGGGCGCGGTGGACGGCTCGCCAGTGCAAGAAACTCTTCCGCGCAAAGCCGATGCCCGAGTTGGCCTCGCCGGCGTGGGAGATTGGCTTGAGCGGCATCGCTGAATCGGCATTCGCGGGCGGCGGCGGACAGAAGTCACCGGGTCCATTCGCCATGCTTCCGAAGAATTGAATGGCGCCGCCGCGAATGGCGCGCTTGGACTCCGCTTTGACGGCCATGCTCTAGAGCGAAACCAAGGTTCCTGTGTCCTGCTTAGTTTCGTTCGGGCCGCTGGCCGCGGAACTGTCTTCAAACGGCTTAACAGCCTGTGGTGAAAGTCAGAATCAGAAGAAGGCCTTCCCTCAGCGGCTAAAGCCGCGCTGATTTTGGGCCACTTACGGCACCCTTCGACTA
>JBOGLX010000018.1:0-1948 GCA_050745765.1 Occallatibacter sp.
GAGCATGCCCATGTAGTGAGCGGTCGATTCCTTGATGACCGTGCCGCCGGCGCTGAACTGGGCGCCGCGGAGGATGTTGCCGGCGCCGACGACAATGGCCAACTGCACGCCGCGCTCGACGATGCGCTGCGCTTGCCGGGCAATGCTCACCGTCTCATCAATGCTGATGCCGCTCTTGCCGGGATAGCCAAACCCTTCGCCGCTCAGCTTCAAAATGACGCGCCGATACTTCGGCCGTAGCGGGTCGTTGCTCGCCTGTTCGTCCATGAGTGTTCCCAAGAATTCGGGTTGACGCGGATCTCTTCGGGATTATACATCCGCCATCCGCTTTCCGCCATCCGCTTTCCGCCTTTGTTTTTGGCGGGGGTGTGCAGCTGTTACTTGGGTGGGAAATCGGCGCGTCGGCGTGGTAGGCTGGAGGGCGGTGGAAAATTACTCTCTTCCTTCACACGCGGAGCTAAGCCATGTCTACCCCTTCTTCCTCGACCGTCCTCAACGAAACCCGCGAACAACGCATCGAAGCCATCCTGAAACAACTGCGACCCAAGATCGAGCAGACCGTGCGGCAGATGGTCGAACGCGCCGTCGATGTCCCCGAAGCCCAGGAGTTCGGAGCCATCGATTATGAGTTCCGCGACGCCGGACAGAAGCTGGCCAATGAGGTCCGGCAAGCCAGCCTGGCCAGCCGGAAAAAAAGGGCTACGTAGGTTCCAGCGTCACCTGCCCGTTGTGCCAGTACGCCGCCAAATTCCATTCCTACCAAAGCCGGCGACTGTTGACGGTGCATGGCGAGTTGCGTCTGTCACGCGCCTATTACTACTGCGGCCGCTGCCATCAGAGCTATCTCCCCTACGATGAGGTGCTGGGCTTGCGCGACGAGATCAGTCCGGGCTTGCTGCCGCTGGTATGCTTGGCGGGGACGCTGTTGCCTTTCGCGGATGCCGCCCAGGATGTCCTCAAGCGTTTCGCCGGGGTGCGTGTGTCGGCCTCGACGGTGTTACGCTGTAGCGAAGCCGAGGGTGAGCGTTTACGGGCACAACTGAAAGAGGGGCGGATGGTCGAGCCGACGCAAGCGGAGTTGAAGTGGACGGCGCCACGCAAGCAGGGGCAGCCCGCGGCGTATGTGGGCCTGGATGCCTTCAGCGTGCCGATGCAAGGAATCGGTGCCGGCAAGGCGGAACACCGTATGTTGTACACGGCGTTGTTGTACACGCCCGAAAAAGAACACAGCCGCTATCTGGTTGATTTTGCGTTGGATGCTCTGGCGGCGCAAGTGCGTAGCCAAGCGCGGGCGTTGGGCATCACCCAGGTAAGCGACTTGATCGCCGTGACCGATGGCGGCAACGGCCTGGAAGAAGCGTTGCAGCGTCATCTGGCCGACAACGTGACGACGATTCTGGATTGGTATCACGCCGCCGAACATCTGTGTGATTTTGCCAAGGTGTGGCACGGCAGCGCGGAGACGGCGCGTCAGCAGTGGGCGGAACAAGCTCAGGGTATTCTCTACGAGCAAGGAGGTGAAGCGTTGCTGGCGTTGCTGCGAGCCATCGAATTACCCGCGCAGGCATCGGCGGAAGTTGCGGAGGAGTTGCGGAAGTTGATCGGTTACTTCGAGAACAATCGCCATCGCACCGATTACCCCAGCTATCGGCAGAAGGGTTGGGACATCGGCAGCGGGCCGACGGAGGCCGGTTGCAAGATCATCGGCGAACGTCTGAAGGGATCGGGGATGCGTTGGGTGGAGGATGGCGCAGCGGCAGTGGCCGCGCTGCGCGCTTTGTATGTCAGCGGCGGCAAAGTGTGGGACGGCTTTTGGTCCCAACCCCACCGCGCCGCCGCGTGAAGTCACCCAAGTAAAAGATGCACACGCGCACAATACTGAGTATTAGCAGGACAGGCAGAGCAATTGCCGGCTTGCCCTCCAATGGTTAGGGCCAAACCGCGCTCG
>JBOGLX010000019.1:0-1644 GCA_050745765.1 Occallatibacter sp.
CCCTCTTGTTTTGATTGCATTGGAGGCAGCCCTCAACGGGCGGCCCTCAGCGGGCGGCGGCCAGCGAGGGGCGCGGGTCGAGGGCGCCGCTGCGGTAGCCCTCGGCCATCTTGGCGATGGGGATGGGGGCGTAGTCGCCGCCGTGGCCGGCCTGGCCGAACTGGGTCATGCGCTGGGCCACCACTTTCTGCATGGCTTCGCGGGCGGGCTTGAGGTAGTCGCGGGGGTCGAACTTTTCGGGCGACTCGGCGAAGACCTTGCGGATGGCGCCGGTGATGGCGAGGCGGTTGTCGGTATCCACGTTGATTTTGCGCACGCCGTTGCGGATGCCGAGCTGAATTTCTTCGACGGGCACGCCCCAGGTGGGCTTGAGCCGGCCGCCGTACTGGTTGACGATGTCCTGCAGCTCCTTGGGCACCGACGAGCTGCCGTGCATGACCAGATGGGTGTGGGGCAGGCGCTTATGAATCTCGATGAGGATGTCCATTTTGAGGACGGAGCCGTCGGGCTTTTTCGAGAACTTGTAAGCGCCGTGGCTGGTGCCGATGGCGATGGCGAGTGCGTCGACGCCGGTGCGCTCAGCAAACTCGGCTGCCTGGTCGGGGTCGGTAACGTGCTCGAGGCCCGAGCCGCCAGCGCCGTGGCCGTCCTCGACGCCGCCCAGCACGCCGATTTCGCCCTCGACGGTGACGCCGCGGGGGTGAGCGAACTCGACGACGCGGCGGGTGACTTCGACGTTCTCCTCGAACGTGGAGGGGGTCTTGCCGTCCTCGCGCAGGGAGCCGTCCATCATGACGCTGGTGAAGCCGAGCTCGATGGCGCTCTTGCAGGTGTCGAAGCTGTTGCCGTGGTCCTGGTGCATGGCGATGGGAATTTCGGGATAGAGTTCGCTGGCGGCCAGGATGAGGTGGAAGAGATAGCGGTCCTGGGCGAACTGGCGTGCGCCGCGGCTGGCCTGGATGATGACGGGCGACTTGGTTTCGGTGGCCGCGCCCATGATCGCCTGAATCTGTTCCATATCGTTGACGTTGAAGGCGCCGACGCCGTACTGGCCCTTGGCGGCCTCGTCGAGGAGCTGCCGCATGGAAACTAGAGGCATAAAAGTTCTCCTTTGTGGGTTCCGGCGCTGCCGGTGCTTGTGGGCAGACCGTTTGAAAGGCCGGCGGTGAGCTGCGGAGCGTGAACTCGAATCGTCCCTATGGTAGCACCGGGCCGCTCCGGTACCCTGTCCCGCCGGTCACAAGACAGGGCAATCGCATGAGTGAACTTGTGTCGCTGCACGTTTGAGGCGTCTGCGGTGTCGGCAAGTCGCAGATTGTCGCTCAGTCATCAGCTTGGCAGACGAAGTGTAGATCATCGCGGTTTGCTTAATGTGCAAACCGCCGCAGGTGATTCTGCCAGGTAGACTGCCGGCTGGCCACCATAATGCCAGCGGCCCCGCGGCTCCCAAGCCGCCGGCTCCTATTGATGGTCTTCTGATTGAGCGGAGTTCCGTTGAAGTGCTCATCGCGGCCTTTAGCGAAGACCATCATTGCGTCGGAACGGTCGAGTTCGGAAACGTATTTCTTGGTTACCCGCGCCTGAAACCGCTCAAGCTGGCGGCAGTACTCCGCTGCGCCGCATTTTTCCTGTGCGGCGCGGTGT
>JBOGLX010000020.1:0-5399 GCA_050745765.1 Occallatibacter sp.
TCCCGAAACCTCGGCAGGGGCTAAAGCCCGTCCTTTATTTTGTTGCATTTGCGGCACGACTAAAGTCGTGCCCTGACCCGGAACCACGCGCCGATCGAGTTTTTCCGCAGCCTGTTCAGTCCGTGCATTGTCCTCCACTTCCACCGCCGGCACGTCTTTGTTTTTGTGGCTTGGGTGGGTTTGCGCCGAAGACCCCTCGGCAGACAGCCGCTCCGGATCGAGCAGCAGCCCGTTGATCGTGAAGTCCCGCCTCCGCACATCCTCTTCGGCGTTCAACGTATAGCGCACCGCATCCGGATGCCGCCCATCCGAGTACGCCCCGTCGGACCGGAACGTCGCCACCTCCGTCACAAACCCGGCCTCCGGGTCCTCAGGCGCCACAAGCACCACGCCAAAATGCGCCCCCACGGCAAACGTCCGCTCAAACATCTCCAGCACCACATCGGGCGTAGCGCTGGTAGCCACGTCAAAGTCCGCCGGTGGGCGCCCCAACAGCAGATCCCGCACGCACCCGCCGGCGAGATAGGCTTCATGCCGCGCCGCGCGCAGCGCCCGTATAATCCGCAGAGCTTCCTCGAACTGGCGCGCGACCGGCGACATGACTGTATCTATTCTCGCCCAATTGCCCACAGACATTGAGTGGGATGGGCCACATTCGGTACTGGGTCAGTTTGACAAAACAGCCGTCGCTCAGGGGCTGAAGTCCAGCGGATTTTTCAGCAGTTTATGTACGGGCTAAACAGGCTGCGGAAAAACGGGGAACAGCAGGCGAATTTGCAGGTGAATCTTTCCTCAGGGGCTAAAGCCCGCCTTTATTTTCTTGCGCTTGCGGCACGACTGAAGTCGTGCCCTTTCAAAACATTGGGTTTTTCCGCAGCCTGTAAAGCCCGTACCCTTCAAGCCTCAGTCAAACTGACCCACTGACCCACATTCTCCTTCTCCAGCAACGCCGCTAAACTGAAAAGATGAGCACCGGCCTCATCCTCGGCATCGAGACCTCCTGCGACGAGACCGCCGCGGCCGTGGTTCGGCGCGGCGCTCGCACGCTCTCATCCGTCGTGGCCTCGCAAATTCCCACCCACGCCCCCTACGGCGGAGTGGTTCCCGAACTCGCCAGCCGCGAGCACCTCCGCGCCATCGTCCCCGTCGTCCGCGCCGCTCTCGCCCAGGCCAACGTCGCCCTCGCCGATCTCGACGCCATCGCCGTAACCTCCGGCCCAGGTCTGGCCGGCGCACTGCTGGTCGGCATCACCTACGCCAAAGCCCTGGCCTATGCCCAGAACATCCCCCTCATCGCCGTGAATCATCTGGAAGGCCACATCCACGCCGTCCTCCTCAACGAGCGCGAAACTGCGGCCAAGGCACAAAATCCGGAACGAATCGAGGAAGACGAGGCAGTTTTGAGTGGGCACGACCCCTCGGCAGTCTCAGGGCAGGCTTTGAGCCGTGCCGAAAATGCTGCAAAATCACCGGGGGCTTTAGAGGCTGCGAAAAATCTCGACATTCGATTTGAGATTCCCGAAAGGCATCCCGCAGGGGCTGAAGCCCGCATTGATTTTGTTGCGCTTACGGCACGACTGAAGTCGTGCCCTGACACTTCTCCCAGCCTCGGAAGCGTTTTCCCCGCAGCCTGTTTCGCCCTTGAGGGCAATCCGGTGGAACCGGCCCCCGCCCTCGTCGTCCCGGTGGAACCGGCCCTCGCCCTCGTCGTCTCCGGCGGACACACCCACCTCTATCTTGCCCGCCCCGCCAACGGGACGTGGACATACAAACTCATGGGCCGCACCGTGGACGACGCCGCCGGCGAGGCCTTCGACAAAGTCGCCAAGCTCCTCGGCCTCGGCTATCCCGGCGGCCCGTGGATCGACGCGCTTGCCCGTTACGGCGATCCGCAGGCGGTGCCGTTCTCCTTCGCGCAGGTCAAGCCGAAAGCTCACCTGGCCGGCAAAACTCCGCGAACCAAGGCTGCCGAAACCGCGCCCATCGCCGCCCTCGACCCGCATTTTCTGTTCTCGTTTTCGGGAATCAAGACCGCCGTCCTCCGCTACGTGGAACTCCACAGCCTCCGGCCCGCTCACCGTTTGGGCGCCGCGGAAGCGTCCAGTTTTGTATCAGGGCAGGACCTCGGTCGTGCCGAAAGTTCGACAGACAAAATCAAGGGTACGGGCTTTAGCTCGTACATTGGAGAGCCAAGGATCGATGGGGCTTTGGGCCCTGCGGGAAACATCCAACCGAAAATTCCCCAAACCCGCGAAGAAGCCCAGGCGCTTTGCCCCCAGCCCAGGCTCGACCTCATTGCCAGCTTCCAGCACGCTGTCGTCGGCGACCTGCTGAAAAAAACCTTTGCCGCCGCCGAATCCCTCGGCGCCGCCCGCATCCTGGTCACCGGCGGAGTAGCCGCCAACCGCGAGCTCCGCGCCCGCTTTACCGCCGAAGCCGCCCGCCGCAGCCTCCGAGTCTCCTTCCCCACGCTCGCGCTCTCCACAGACAACGCCGCCATGATCGCCGCCGCCGCCTGGCCACGCCTTCAATCCGGCGACTTCGCCCCGTCCGATCTCACCGCCGACCCCTCGCTCGCACTGGGCCAAATCCAACAGTGCGATCATAAAAACGCATGACCGTGCTCACCTCGGAATCCGTAGTCCTGCGCACCTGGCCCGTCCAGGAAGCCGACCTCATCGTCAGCTTCTTCACGCGCGACTACGGCCGCATGAAAGGCATCGCCAAATCCGCCCTCAAGAGCCGCAGGCGCTTCGGCGGAGCTCTCGAGCCCATGACCGTAGCCCGCGCCTGGTTCGCTGAGCGCCCCCGCCAGGAGCTGGTCCGCCTCGACCAGTTGGAGATCGTCCGCTCCCCGCTCTCCGCCCCCGTCGACCACCCCCGCATGGCCGTGCTCAGCTTTTTCGCCGAGGTGCTCGACGAAGCCCTCCCCGAGCACGACCCCCAGGACGCCGTTTTCCGCCTCCTGCTCTCAGTCCTCGAACATACCAGTGCCCAGACCAGCGCCGTCCAGCCGGAACCCACGCTGCTGGATTCCGTCGCATCGAATCCAGCCGCTGCGAATATTGCCCAGCCCTGGATGCCCCTCACCTACTTCACCCTCTGGATGACGCGCCTCATGGGCCTCTTGCCCGACATCTCCCGCTGCATGGCCTGCGGCGAACCGCTCGCGGCCGGCGAAGCCACCTTCAACGCCTGCGCCGACGGCCTGTTCTGCGCCCTCCATCGCAACGGCAACTCAAGCCCGCTCACGGCCGACTCCTGGCAACTTGCCCAGCGCATGTTACGCGCTCCCGTCTCGGCTTTCGCCGCCGAGCCTTGGCCCCGCCGCCGCGCACAGGATCTGCGCCGCTTCGCCCTCCAATCCCTCGAGCGCCACCTCGAGCGCAAGCTCCGCACTGCCGAAGCCCTCGCCCGCCTCGGCGCCTAAGGCTGTCGGACATCAGGAGTACGCCATCGGGGTAATTGAACCCTATGATCGCTGTCATCTCCCGCTCCTCTGTGCGCCACGCATCGCATGCTGTGTGCTGTCTACTGCGATAGGCTGGATGCATGCTCTGGACGAACCCGGCCGCGGCGGCATTTAACGAGATAAGCCGTGCGCCTCTGGTGCGCTTTTCGCTGCTGGCTCTGAGCTCGATCTTTTTTCTGGTCGACCCGTTTGCGGCGATTCCCACGTTTCTGGCCATTACCGAGAAAGCCGACCCGGTGCGGCGCAGGCGGATGGCGCGCAAGGGCGCGCTGACCTGCTTCATCGTGCTGACCAGCTTCGCCGTCGCGGGGCAACTGATCTTCCGCATGTTCGGGATTACGCTGCCCGCGTTCGAGATCGCCGGCGGGCTGATTCTGCTCTTGATCGGGCTGGATATGCTCGAAGCGCGGCGCTCGCCTACGCAGGAGACCTCGGGCGACACCGAAGAGGCCGCGGCTAAAGAAGACGCGGGGATTGTGCCGCTGGGCATTCCCATGCTGGCCGGGCCGGGGGCGATCTCGTCGGTGATGGTGCTGGTGGGGCAGGCGCCGTCGCTGTGGCACTGGGAGATGGGCGCGATTCTGGGCTCGATTGCGCTGACGGCGCTCGTAAGCTATTGGGTGCTGGCGGGGGCGAGCAAGGTACGCGGATGGCTGGGGGAAACGGGGATTCGCATCCTGGTGCGCATCATGGGCCTGCTGCTGGTGGCGCTGGCGATGCAGTATTTTGTGAATGGGCTGACGGATTTGGGGCTGATCCCGAGGCATTGACGGCTGGTTTTCCCACAGAAACCGCGGGTTTCCACAGGGTGGGCGCGCTTGTATTCCTGCCCGCGGGTTGCTATTCTCAGGGTGGTTGTAGTGGGCAAAAGCGGCGCGATTTGAAGTGAGTTGCGCTGGCAGGCGGCCTGTGTTAATCTTTGGAAGTTCGTGATTGAGCAGTGGAGCCTCCCGGTGGCCGTGTGGCCTGCCCTTTCAGGGAAGTGGGAAGCCGGTTCGCTGGGTCAGGCGGGGCAATCGCTCCTTGACCCCTGTCGGGAATCCCACAGAGAACAAGCCATTGCAGGACCCAGGAGCGATGCTCCTGCGAGCCCTATCGGCTCGGGCGCGGTGCGCTGGCTGTTATTTGATATTTTGCGCAGTGCGATCCTTTTCCGGCGGGCTGGATTTGCCCGACGGCAGGCCCTTGACGGCAGGACGGAAGTCCGATAGTCTTAAAAGGTTCGCGCAAAATTGCCCAAGCTCGTTATGCGAGCGTGAAATTCAGGGCAATGCGCATCAAGTTCGAGGACAACCCTGGTGTAAAAACCGGGGCCTCGATCCAAAGGGGCGCCGCTCAGGCGGAAGGCTCTCAAGGATCTTTGACAAAATGGTTGAACGTGCCAGTCGTGAGAGGCGGTCGAGTTTGGTTCGATCGATCTCACAAGGTAAGGTGTCCCAAGCCGCTTTCGAGAGAAAGCCGGCCGGGGACACGGCCGCGCCAGTCTCGACCTCCGTCGAGCGGGCGTGGCATCAGGCTTCAAACGAGAGTTTGATCCTGGCTCAGAATCAACGCTGGCGGCGTGCCTAACACATGCAAGTCGCACGAGAAAGTGGTAGCAATACCATGAGTAAAGTGGCGCACGGGTGAGTAACACGTGACTAACCTACCCTGGAGTGGGGAATAACTGAGGGAAACCTCGGCTAATACCGCATAATACCTACGGGTCAAAGGAGCAATTCGCTTTGGGAGGGGGTCGCGGCCGATTAGTTAGTTGGCGGGGTAATGGCCCACCAAGACTGTGATCGGTATCCGGCCTGAGAGGGCGCACGGACACACTGGAACTGAAACACGGTCCAGACTCCTACGGGAGGCAGCAGTGGGGAATTTTGCGCAATGGGGGAAACCCTGACGCAGCAACGCCGCGTGGAGGACGAAGGGCTTCGGC
>JBOGLX010000021.1:0-15544 GCA_050745765.1 Occallatibacter sp.
GTTCGCCCGCACCGCGCGCGGCGGCGCGATCCCGGCGGCCATCAAAAACGCCGGCCAGTACACGCAATGGAACCGGCTGATTTCCTTTCCAATCAAATGCAAATCCGCCGGCCAAAACTTCTCAAACCGCGCCTTGTCTTCGGGCGCCTCGGAACCATAACCAAGCGCAGTAACGTAATTAGCCAGCGCATCCAGCCACACGTAAATCACGTGCTTCTCGTCGCCCGGCACAGGAATCCCCCACGAAAAGCTGGTCCGGCTCACCGACAAATCTTTAAGGCCCCCGCGCACAAAGCTGATCACCTCGCGCCGCGTCCCCTCCGGCCCCATAAACTCCGGATTCTCCTCGTAAAATTCGAGCAGCCTGCGCTCGAACGCCGACAGCTTGAAGAAATAATTTTCCTCGCTCACCGTCTCCGTCGGCCGCCCGCAATCCGGGCACAGCGTCCCCGGCGGGCCCTCCACATATGCCTCGTCGAACACGCAATACTGCCCCGTGTATGAGCCTTTATAAATGAACCCGCGCTCGCGTAGCGTCGCAAACAGCTTCTGCACGCCGCGCTTATGCCGCTCCTCGGTGGTGCGGATAAAATCGTCGTAGCTCAGCCCCAGCCGGTCCCACAGCCCGCCAAACTCGGCCGCAATGGCAGTAGCAAACTCAAGCGGCGCGCACCCGGCTAGCGCCGCCGACCGCTCGATCTTCTGCCCATGCTCGTCGGTCCCGGTCAGGAACCACGTCTCCACGCCCAGCGCCCGTTTCCGCCGCGCAATCGCGTCGCAAACAATCGTCGAATAAGCGTGCCCCAAGTGCGGCCGCGCATTCACGTAATAAATCGGCGTGGTCAGGTAATAGCGGTTTGCACTGGGAGCCGGATCGGTCATCGGTGGGTTACGGATGAGATTGATCACGCGCCAATTGGCCCCAAACTCAAGCCAAATCCGCGCGCAATCTTTTCTTTATTCTAAGCGATCGCGGCGGGTCCCGGAGTCACCACGGCTGGCACTCAGTAGTTCACAGTTGGCTTCACTGGACGAGCAATAATGATCACGTCCAGAGAGGGGAGCATTTCTACGTTGGGGTTGGTGGGACCATCCGTAGGCTCCCCAGACATTTGGTAGGTATAGGTCACCGTAAACTGATCGTTGACAGAGTCGTCAAACCGCCAAGTCTTGAGATTTGCGATCGTAGGAAACCGCAAGTGAGGATCGCCCGACTTCACATCGGTCTCAGCCACTCGCCCCTGCTTGACCGTTACGAGCACCACCACCCTCCCGCTCAAGTGGGCGGCACGCCAGATCGGGGGGTAGGCCGGTAGCGTGGCATCCAGCAGGATTGGAAGTTCCGTCGAGGTCGCTGCTGGCCTTCTTTGTCCGAAGGCCGGGATCGCCAAGAGTAGTCCCAGAGCGAACTGATTCCAAATCGTCGTCCTCATAATCTCTCCTATTCGGCCCTGCCCCGGCCTCAAGAGAGATTCTATCCAGTTGAGGGCGCGCCCGGTCCCTCGATGGATCCGGGGTCCGCAGCGACAGGTCTTCGTCCCTGGGGTGGAAGTAAAAGCCGCCCTGTGCGACCGCTGGAAATGGCTACAAGTATTATGGAACCGATCTGACTACGCCGCCGTCCACCCGCCATCGATCGTGAACAGCGATCCGGTAATAAAACCCGCCTCGTCCGAAGCCAGATAGCGCACCATCGAAGCAACCTCCTCCGGCCGTCCCAATCGTCCCACCGGCTGCCGCGCCCGCAGCTCTGCTCGCGTCTGCTCCTTGTTGTGTTTGTGAAATTTCTCCAGGTAGCCCTCGACAAACGGCGTCTGCACGGTCCCAGGGCAGATTGCATTCACGCGCAGTGTCTTCGCATAATCCACCGCCAACTGCCGCGTCATCGCCACCACCGCGCCCTTGCTCGTGCAATAGGCAAACCGCTGTTTAGTCCCCACCAGCCCGGAAACCGAGGCAATGTTCACAATCGTGCCCACGGCTTCCCGCCCCTCGCCCGCGGCCAGCAGCAGCGGCAGAAATCCGCGTGTCGCCAGGTAAACCGCGCGCACGTTCACGTCCATCAGCCGGTCGAAGTCCTCCGGCTCCGTAGTTTCAATGGAGCCCACGTGCCCGATGCCCGCATTGTTCACAAGAATGTCGAGACGTTCCAGCCGCGCCGCCGCCGCGGAGATCGACTCGCGGCTCGTCACATCCAAATGCAGCGCTTCCGCCGACCCAACTTCAACGGCCAGCGCCTCTGCCGCGGTCACGTTGATGTCCGCCACCCAGACGAACGCCCCCGCGCGCACCAGTTCCTTCACGGTCGCTTCGCCGATCCCGCTCGCCCCGCCGGTCACCAGCGCGTGCCGCCCGTCCAGGCGAAATGCATCGCGGGAATTCACCGAAGCTGGTAAAGGATCGTTCATCAATGAAGCCATACCAAATTGGTTGCCGCAGAGCCTGCCCTGAGCTTGTCGAAGGGTCTCGCTTTTGAGATCTGGGATTGGTTTGGGTGCCCCAGGTCTCGCTTTTGAGACCTGGGATTGACAATCGCCGGCAGTCGAGTCCCCAAGCTTCTATTTCTTCCGCGCCTCAGCCAGCACCTTCAAATACGCCTTCGCCGTTTCGGTAATCGTCACCGCTTCGCCCGCATCTACGGCAACCAGATTCACCAGGTCGCTTCCCACCCCCAGCGCCCGCGCGCCGGCCCTGATAAAGCCCGCAGCCGTATCCAGTGTCACGCCACCCGTCGGAATAATCTTCAGTTGCGGAAACGGCGCCAGCAGCGACCTTACATAACTCGCCCCGCCCACCGCCGAGCACGGAAAAATCTTCACATAGTCCGCGCCCGCATTCCACGCGGCGATAGCCTCGGTCGGCGTGAGCGCGCCGGGGCACGAAACCTTGCCCAACGCCCGCGTCTTCGCAATCACTTCCGGATGCAGGCTCGGGCTGACCACAAACTCCGCGCCCGCCTCAATGGTAGCCTCAGCCTGTTCCGCCGTCGTCACGGTCCCCGACCCAAGCAGCAAATCGCTTCCGTACTCGCGCTTCAGCTCCTTCAACAGATCCACCGCGCCAGGCACGGTCATCGTAACTTCCACCACATTCACCCCGCCCGCGATCATCGCCTTTACCACCGCGTGTCCCTGCGCCGCGCTCTTGGCGCGCAAAACCGGAATCAGTCCCACCCGTTCTATCGTTTCCTGCGTTGTTTCAGGCATGTACCCCTTCTATTCCCCGAGCCCCACGGCGTAAACTCTTTGCTCGTTTGTTTCCAAACTAAATTGGGTGCCCCAGGTCCCCGATCTTGGGACCTGGGATTGAAAAATGTCAGAATCAAATCAATTCGACAAAAAATCTACCGCGCAATCCGCGCCGATCCGCCCTTGATCGCGCGTTCCACCTCGGCCAGCGTCGCCATGCTTGTGTCGCCGGCCGTCGTCATCGCCAGCGCCCCGTGCGCCACTCCGCAGCGCACCGCCCACTCGATCCCTTTGCCCGCCAGCAGCCCGTAAATCAAACCGGAAGCAAAGCTGTCGCCGCCTCCCACGCGGTCCAGGATCTCGATGTCGCGCTGCACCACGTGCGTGATCTTGTCCTCCTCCACCCCAGCGAACACAGATCGTTCGCTGGGGGCCCCGGTGACGAGCGCAATCGCGCCCCACGCATTGCGGCTCGCCGTGTGCGCCGTGCGCAGCGTGCTCGCCACCAGCTTCAGGTTGGGATACATCGCCGCAACCTCGCGCAGCATCGCCTCGTAGCCGGCGATGGGCAGCTCCGCAAAGTCCTCGCTCACGCCCCTGATCTCCACGCCCAGCATGGCCGAAAAATCTTCCTCGTTGCCCAGCAGCAGGTCCGCCTTGCGCACAATCTCGCGGTTCACTTCCTGCGCCTTTGCCTTGCCGCCGATCGACTTCCACAGCGAATCGCGGAAGTTCAAGTCGTAGGAAACCGGCGTTCCATGCCTGCCCGCCGCATCCATCGCTTCCACGGCCGCCTCCGCAGTCGAAGCCGATAGCGCCGCAAAAATTCCGCCCGTATGGAACCACCGCGACCCATTTGACGGCCCGAAGATCGCCTCCCAGTCCCAGTCGCCCGTCTTTACCTGGCTGATGGCCGTATGCCCGCGGTCCGAGCAGCCCGCCGCCGCGCGCATCCCGAACCCGCGCTCGGTAAAGTTCAACCCGTTGCGCACCGTGCGCCCCACGCCGTCATAAGGCGCCCAGTTGATCAGCGAAGTATCCACCCCCCCCTGCAGGATGAAGTCTTCCACCAGACGGCCCACGGGATTATCGGCAAGCGCGGTGGCCACCGCAGTGCGCAGTCCAAAGCAGCGCCGCAATCCGCGCGCCACGTTGTACTCGCCGCCCCCCTCCCACACCTGAAATTGGCGCGTAGTGTGAATGCGGCCTTCGCCGGGATCGAATCGAAGCATTACTTCGCCCAGGCTCAAACAATCCCACCGGCGCGGAGTCTCCGCAACAATCAAAGGATTCATTGGCGCATTCATTGGCCAAAACAGTTTACCGTATCCAGGGAAAGTCCCGGCGCGCGGGCAGCAGTTCAGTTTGACTGAGGTTTGAAGGGTACGGGCTTTAGCCCGTACATATACTCCTGAAAAATCCGCAGGGCTTCAGCCCCTGAGGGGCGGTTGTTTTCAAACTGACCCAGTCCCGGCGCCGGGTGCCCCAGGTCTCGATTTTGAGACCTGGGACTGGAAATCGTCTCGTTCGAATTCATGCGGTCGGAGACTTGAAGTCCCAAAAACGCAACGGGCCTGCAACAACCAAACCCATCGCCGGCCTTCTGAAGACGTACACTTGCAAACGGAGAGAGCAATCGTGGACTCAGGTAAATTGCGCATGGGCATGGTCGGTGGCGGCCCTGGGGCATTCATCGGGCCTGTGCACCGCATCGCCGCCGAACTCGACGGCCGCATCGAGCTCGTCGCCGGCGCCTTCTCGCAAACCGCCGAGCGTTCCCGCGCCGCGGGCCGGAGTTACGGAATCGACCCTGCCCGAGTCTATGCCGACTTTCACACCATGATCGCGGCAGAGCGCAATCGCCCCGACGCCATCGATCTTGTCGTCATCGCCACGCCCAATCGCCTGCACCTGCCCATAGCCGAGGCCGCGCTCCACTCGGGCATTCCCGTGATGAGCGACAAGCCGGCCACTGCAACCTATGATGAAGCACTGAAGTTACAGGCGGCCGTAACTCATTCTAAAGTTCCTTACGGACTTACCCACACTTACGCCGGCTTTGCAATGGTGCGCGAGGCGCGCGCCATGTGCGCCTCGGGAAAGTTCGGCGTCATCCGCAAAGTGGCCGTCGAGTACTTTCAGGGCTGGATGAGCAAGCCCGTCGAAACCACGGGACACAAACAGGCTGCCTGGCGCGCTGATCCCGCGCAGAACGGACTCGGCGGCAGCATCGGCGACATCGGCACGCACGCTTTTCACCTGCTTGAATACGTCAGCGGCCTTCACGTTACCGGCATCAACGCCGCGCTGCGCTCCGTAGTCCCCGGCCGCCGGCTTGACGACGACTGCAGTGCTTTTGTGCGCCTCGAAAACGGCGCCGCCGGCACGCTGGCGTGCTCTCAGATCGCCGCCGGCGAACTGAACGAACTCCGCCTGCGCATCTATGGCGAGGACGGCTCGCTTGAGTGGCGGCAGATGGATCCCAACCGCCTCATCGTCAAGTGGCTCAATGGGCCTGAAGAAATACACCACGCCGCATCGAGTTATCTAAGTAGCGATGCGCGCGCCGTCGCCCGTGTTCCCCCTGGCCATCCGGAGGGCTACATCGAAGCCTTCGCCGTTCTCTACCGGGAGTTTGCCGATGCGCTCGTCGCATGGAAGCAAGGCAATCCAGCTCCATTGCCCGCGACGCTGCCCGGCATTGAAGCAGGAGTGCGCGGCATGAGATTCATCGAGCGAGCCATCGAGAGCAGCCGCAAACAGAGTTGGGTCGAGTTTTGAAAGTCATTGCCTTTGCGCGCGAGAGGGAAGCATGAAAACCATCAAAGGTCCCGGAATTTTCCTTGCGCAGTTCGCCGGCGATACAGCGCCGTTTAATTCCCTTGCCAACATGGCAAAGTGGGCTGCCGGGCTTGGCTTCGTCGGAATCCAGATACCAAGCTGGGATCGCCGCCTCTTCGACCTCACGCTGGCCGCCGAAAGCCGCACTTATTGCGATGAGGTATCAGGCGTCGCCGCCGGCGCCGGCCTGGCAATCACCGAGTTATCCACCCACTTACAGGGCCAGTTAGTAGCCGCACATCCGTCTTACGACGCGTTATTCGATTCCTTTGCTCCAGCCGAATTCTCCGGAGACGAGAAAGCTCGCCGAGCGTGGGCCGTCGATCAACTGCGCATGGCCGCCAAAGCCAGCCGAAACCTTGGCCTCAATGCACATGCCACTTTCTCGGGTGCGCTGGCCTGGCCGTTCTTTTATCCATGGCCGCAGCGTCCCAGCGGACTTATCGACGATGCATTTGCGGAGTTAGCCCGGCGCTGGCTTCCCATCCTGCATCTTTTCGACGAATCGGGCGTAGACCTCTGCTTCGAGCTTCATCCCGGCGAAGATCTTCACGACGGCGCGACCTTCGAGCGCTTTCTCGGCGCTGTCGACGGCCATCCTCGCGCCAACATTCTCTACGATCCAAGTCACATGGTCCTGCAGCAGATGGACTATCTCGCCTTTCTCGATCTCTATCATGAGCGCATTCGCGCCTTTCATGTGAAGGACGCCGAGTTCCATTCCACGGGGCGCTCCGGCGTCTATGGCGGTTACCAGGATTGGATCGACCGGCCAGGCCGTTTCCGCTCGCTCGGCGACGGCCAAATTGACTTTCGTCAAATATTCGGCAAATTGGCGCAATACGATTATCCCGGCTGGGCCGTGATGGAATGGGAGTGCTGCCTCAAGGATCCAGAGCAGGGCGCAGCCGAGGGCGCGGCATTCATTCGCGACCGCATCGTTCGCGTAACCGGCCGCGCCTTCGACGACTTCGCCGGCGGCGCGGCCGACGCCGATCGCAATCGAAAGATACTCGGCCTTTAGCAGTCTGGGGTAAAGGCGTGGTTTTGAAAGGGCACGACTTTAGTCGTGCCGTTAGCATCCCAGAATAGACGCGGGCTTTAGCACCTGAGGGCATGCCGTTCGGAAAGTTAAACTGAAACTTATCGCGGATGCTACTCGGCGCCGATAACATCGCCGATTGGCGATGGACTGCGGCCCGGAGCAACAATTCCATATTTCAGATCCAAGAATGTCTGTAACTCGTCGGGCAAAAATGTCGCGAGCTCCTGCCAGGTGAGCACCTTCAGCCGCACCCGCATCTCCGCGGTCTTCACGGCAGCCACGATCTGGAACCAATCTTCGCGCAAATCGGGACGCCGTTCGTCGTGAATTACGCAAAAGCTGCACCCTTGTGCATAGGCGGCAAGAACATTGCGTATAAGTTGGTAACTCGCATAAGCAATCATCCCTGGGGAAGCGTCTCGGCCGGTAACTCTGTCAAGTAAAGGCCGCTCAACCGCGGGCGAATAAAACATCGCCGGATCCCCTTGATCCTCCGCCGCGCTTTCGAACTCCTGCGAGTAATCTTCCGGAAACTCGCTCGCTTCCTTCCGTCTGGCCGTAGCAATCTCAACCGTTGGCAGTAACTCCCTGTCAAATACTTCGTCGAAGTCGCGATAAGATTCGACAATCGCCGTTTCCCGTGTCTGAAAATCTGCCTCTGTCAATTTGGCCTCGGCCAGAAGCGATCCCAGGCGCATATCCACCTCCGTACGGTCGAAGCGTCCCTTGGCCAGTGGCACGCGCGCCCTCCAGCCAAAGTCCGGCGTGAGTCCGCTCGCTATGCCAAGCGCGCCTTGCAGTGACTTCGAGTCGGATACCCCCGGCGTACAAAATACATTCATCAGCAAGGCATCGGAGCTCATTGACGAGTCCAGTTCCCGCCAGCGCCGCGCCCACTTCGGCAGCGAACGGGCAGCCTGCGCATGAACCTTGTTGAATCTCCGCATCCAATCCGGACGGTCGGATATCGCTTTGTATGCGGCGTCAAAGAAATTTCCGTGCCGCAAGCCATCCGGCGCGTAAACAATCACCGGCGCATCGCCATAACTCTCCACATGCGCCCGGCCCCGTGCGTAATGCCGGTTGCGCAAACTCAACTCCTGCCGCAATCGATTGGCGTGAAAGCTGGTCCGTGCGCTCATTCCGGCAACTCGACTCGAACGCAAGCCGGCGAGGCTGCTCCATGCGAAGCCGCCGCTTGCGCCACAACGATCTTATGTGATGACCGGCACATCGGCTACGCCCTCAACGCCGAACACGCGGCGATAGCGCTCAATCTCGTTCGCGTCTCCCAGAGCCTTCGAGTAGTTATCGGAAAGCTTCACCGCCGGCCTGCCCTCAACCTCGCTTAGCTTGCAAACCAGACTTACAGGGTCGAAGCTTTCACTGCCAAGTGGATTGCAATTGCGAAAGTCGTTGGTTAGCAATGTTCCCCACCCAGCGCTGAAACGGATGCGCCGGCCGGGAGCCCATTTGTTCTTATCTTGAAAATCCGCCGCGCGCTGGAAATCCTGCGGAGAGGCGCCGTTGCGTATAGTCCCGGCGAAATATGCGTGAAGGG
Organism: Occallatibacter sp.; assembly: GCA_050745765.1. Lineage (GTDB taxonomy): Bacteria > Acidobacteriota > Terriglobia > Terriglobales > Acidobacteriaceae > Telmatobacter. Next base: position 8,636 of record JBOGLX010000021.1, read on the forward strand.
CCAGAATCTGATCCACGTCAAGCGCATCGGAAGCTATAAGCCGCTTCTGCCGCGGATCGCGTCCTCGTTCCTTCAGCCAGGCAATAAAGTCGTCTCCAGCTGCAAAGGGGTCCTTGCTGTCCATGCGCTGGCCGGTCCAGTTGGCAACCCAGTCAGGCGCATGGCGCAAAAACTGCGTAGTCCCGAATGTGTCAGGCAGCAGGATAAGTAACTCGCCTTGATAACTCTGTTGCCATAACTCCAGCAACCGATATTGCGCACTTCTCAGCTCTTCCTCGCTGTCAGCCAGGGCTGCCATCGCCATAGGCAGCTCGTGGGCATTCGTGCCGATCGCCTCCAAGTCGTGCTTGTATGCGAGAAACGCGTTGGAACTGCCCGTAAATCCAGCTTCCAGCGTGTCGCGCATAGCTACGACGACATACTCGTGCCACAAAAAACTATGCCGCCGCCGCGTGCCAAAGTCGCTCACGCTGAGGTTGGGAACGCCACGCAGCCGTGCCATCTTCTCCCACAACCGGGTCTTGGCGCGCGCATAAAGAATATCGAGTTCAAACTCGCTGAGCGCCTTCAAACTGGCGCGGGTCTTCAGCTCGTCGATGGCGGAGAGCGCATAGATCTCCCACAAGGTCGTCTCAGTCCAAAGTCCATTAAAACTCAGGGAGAGTTGTCCGTCCTTAACGCTTAGGTCGAAGTCCGAGAGCCGGAAGTCGCGCTCCAGCCATTCCATAAATGCTGGCTCGAAGATGCCGCGCCGCCCGTAAAATGTATTACCCGCCAGCCAGATCAACTCCGATTTATGGAAGCGCAGTTTTCGTGTCTCTTCCAACTGCTCGCGGAGACGATGAATACCGATGATCTCGCCAAGACGAACCGGCGGAGTGCGGTTGAGAAGCGTGAATGTCACGCGAGTCCGGGGAAAGTTCTTCCAGATAAACTGCAGCATCAGGAGTTTATAAAAATCGGTGTCGAGCAGGGAGCGGGTTATGGGGTCGAGCTCCCAGTTGTGGTCGTGCGCGCGCCTGGCAATGTTCACAATCACGATGACTCAACTCTACTTGAACACCCTGCCTGGCTGGAAGAATGCGGGACCTAGCGATACGCCGGCTGGCGCTCGAACGAGCATGCCCCTGCAGCGCGCCGCCGAGGACGCTGGGCATCAGTAGGTGAGTACAAGCACGTTAACGGAGTAGGGCGCGAAGCTTTGATCGAAGCTGGGACCGGCAATTCGAACCGCGCGAGTCAACGGGACAATGGCGCTCGGGTTCGTGATGCTATTGGTCGCATTCGGCGTCTTGCCGCTCAGCGAGATAAGGGTTGCCTGCGACGCAACCTTGCCGGTGCCTGCGACGGAGATGTTCAGGCGTTTGGTCTCCGAAGTCGCATTCACGATCTTGATGAAGAGCTTGTGTTGCGCGGCATCCCGAGTCACCGATTCATAAATACGCGGTCCCGCATCGGCGAGCGCAGCCGCAACCACTTCCGTTCCAATATGGCTTGAGAATATGGTCTGCGCCCAATAACTCGGCGACGCATAACTCGTAAGTGCGTTGTAACCGATCAGGTCCGGCGCCCACTGCATCGCGCCGGGGTCGACGTTTACAAACACTGGCGCATAACTGGACATAATTACCAGGTCGCTATTGCGCTCGAGTCCCGTCAGCCAGGCGGCGTCGGCCAGGGCCGCTTCCATGTTCGGCGTGGGCGTCCCTTCACGCGTCGCCCATTCGCCTACGAATATCTTCGGCCCGCTGCGGGGCGCGCTATCGTAGTGGTGCGCCTGCTGAAACGATTCTTCCGCCGACATATAAAAATGCTCATCGAGCACATCCGGAGTTACGCTCTTCACTGGCGCCGTGGCGATGAGCTGCAGGTGCGGATACTGATCCTTAATTGCGTGATAAAACTGCGCGAAACGCCCATCGTAGGATCCGGACCGGTCGAACTCGTCTTCATTGCCAATCTCGACATAGTGCAGTGGAAAGGGCGCTGGATGGCCGTCTTTGGCGCGTTCGGCGCCCCACTTCGTATCGGTTCCGCCAGTCACATATTGAATCTCACCAAGTGCGTCCTGAACGTATGGTTCAAGGTCCGCGCCGGGATTGACGTGCTCACCTCCCAGCGAGTAGCCGGCGTATACGGCGAGCACCGGCTGCATGTGCAGGTCCTGGCACCACTCCAGAAATTCCAGCAGACCCATGCCGTCGGATGAGCGATAACCCCAGGGGCTCATATGCGTTGGCCGGTCGACCCAAGGGCCGATCGTCTTCTTCCAGTCAAATCGGTCGGCGATATGGTTGCCTTCCAGGTAATTCCCGCCCGGAAAACGCAAAAACTTCGGGTGCATCGCCGCCAGAAGGTCCATAATGTCGATGCGATTGCCGTGTACCTGGCCTAAGTAAGTGGGCGGAAACAGTGAGATAAGGTTGAACCACACCGTGGCCGGGCGCGCAATAGTCAGGATAAGGTGATTGTTCGATGTAACAGGAACCTCGCCGGTCTTGAGCGTGTAAGTGTACTCCTTCCACTCACCGGTAAGTCCGGTAACTACGGTCCTGGCCGCGACCAATCCTGTCGCATCGTTTTCAAGGCTCACCGTTACGGGCACGCCGGGGCTATCGGTCTTCGCATAGAAGGAGCCGTTATAGACAGTGTGCGGGCGCACGGCGATGCCCCAGAAGCCGTCGTTCTCCACGCCCGCCGGCGCCTCTGCCGAAGCCGCCGTCACGCTCACCTTCAGGCTCCGCGGCAGGGCAGTGCTCGGCCCGGTGCTCTCGTCCACCGACACCTTCACCATGGAATCGCCGCGCGCCACCATGGCCCAATTCACCAGGGAACCGAAGCCGTGGCCAATGGCGCGATCGCTCACCAGCTCGGCGTAGAGGCCGCCGTCGTAAGAGTGGTTGATCTCTTCGGTCATCAGGCCGTAGAGCGTCGGACTGACCTTGGCTGTTGGCTGATCCACGTGAATGGTCAGCGAAGCTGTCTGGGCCGTCAGGCTTAAGGGAAGCAGGAGCACTGCACAGCACGCGAGGGCAACGGTTCGTTTGCTCATGACCCCGCCATGTTAATCCGGCGCCTGCGCCATTGACAAGTTAGAAAACGATTTCTCATAATTCGCTCCACATCATCCGCGGGCAAAGAAATAATCGGGCTGGATTTTCACCGGTCATCCTTCAATGGCCGCCACGATCTCGCCGCGCAAGGAGTCCGGCAAGGTCCGCAGGGCGACCGGCTGCGAGGCCATCCATGCGCCCCAGCGGTTTGCCCGCTTCGCTGAGCGCGGCAAAGTCGGCGCCGCGCAAAAGAGCCGCGGTAAACGCATCCTCGGCACCGATCGTCTCGGCCACTTTTGCTCGATCGCTGCGGCGCTCGCGATACCCGTCGCACACAGCCCAACGCCGGCGTCCGTCGGCTCTTCGATTAACGGCGCGGTCTTGTCCTACACCTTTTCTTTCGGAATCTCCATTGCGCCGGTCAGGCTCGTCACCTGTTCCACCCCATTGCTGCGGCACCACGCTTCGAGCCCGTGGGCCAGCCGCTCCGTAGCGCGCGGATCGGCGTAGCTTGCCGTCCCCACCTGCACTGCCGTCGCGCCGGCCAGCAGAAATTCAACCGCGTCTTCGGGCGTAACAATGCCGCCCATGCCCAGGATGGGAACCTTCACCGCTCTGGCCGTTTCATTCACCATGCGCAGCGCGATGGGCTTGATGGCCGGTCCGGAAAGTCCTCCTGTGATGTTGCTCAAGCGCGGCCGCCGCGTCTCCGTGTCGATGGCCAGCCCCAGAAAGGTATTGGTCAGGCTCAGCGCGTCCGCCCCGGAATCTGCGGCAATATGCGCCATTTGCACGATCGAAGTTACATTGGGCGAAAGCTTCACGATCAACGGCCGCCGCGACACCGACTTCGACCGGCCCACCAGGTGTTCGAGCGAGCCCGCATCGGTGCCGAATACCATACCGCCGGCGTGAACATTGGGGCAAGATACGTTCAGCTCGTAGGCCGCGATGCCCTCGGCCTCATTGAGCCGCTCGACGACCGACACGTACTCCCGCACCGTCGAGCCGAAGACGTTGACAATAACTTGCGCGCGTGGATAGCGTTTCAGCGCAGGCAGCTTGCGCGTCACAAAGTCTTCCACGCCCACATTCTGTAAACCGATCGCGTTCAGCATTCCGGCCGCGGTTTGCACAATGCGCGGCGCCGGATGGCCGCTCATCGGCTCCAGCGAAATGCCCTTGGTCACAAACGCGCCAATGCGCTCCAGCGCGACGATCTCCTCAAACTCAATGCCGTAGCCAAAGGTGCCGCTGGCGGCAATCACCGGGTTCGCCAGCTCCAAACCGGCGAACTTCACTCTCATGTACGGTCTCACGCGCGGCTGTTTTCCTTCCCGGATGAGTTCCCGGCAATCACGGTGCTCTTGCTGGCAAGCAGACCAGGCTCACATGGCTGCCGATCTTCATGATACCGCCCAGCTTGTAAAGGAGCCGCGCAGTGCCATCGGATCCAATGCGCGCTCTAGGTATTCTGGAGGAGTTCAAAATACCGATCGCAGCTCATGCCCGCGGTACGAAGGAGGTTCTTGACGATGAACACGGCACCTCGCGATAGGCGGGAATCACAAGAGGCCGGCTCACGCCAGGTTTGATGTAGATAAGATGGTCGCCCCGCTGGCGATCGAACCTGAATCCATCCTGCTCGAAGATCTTCACGAGCGTCGAGTAGGGCGCGGATCGAAGGGCCGACGTCATCGGACGCTGGCTGTTTCCCGGTCGAGCGCGACAAATTCAGGTGCTTCCCAGCGGCCATCCTTCCATTCGTAGCCGGACTCGTTGAGAATCTCACTAAGAGTACCCATGTCGGCGCTCGTTTCCAGAAACCCCTGCACCGCGTCCCGGATATTCTTGCGGGCGTGGTCGTTCGTGTCGCCGCAGCTCGAAATATCGAGCTCCGGAACATAAGCAACATACGCCCTCCCTTCTTTGAAGGTGTGGACGGTGTAGGGAATGTCCTGCATCACCTGTGCCTCCATGTGGACGCGATCGCGGCTGCCCGCCAGGGACCAGCCGGCGGGAAATGAAGAAAACATTCGAGCGCCGCAGCGTGCGGCCCCCAACGCACTTGAAGCCTTGTCTATGCCGTCACTGGTTCCGTCGCGCTCACCTTCACCGGCGTCAGCCAGCCAAAGCGGTCCGGCTTCAGCCCGTTGACAATCCCAAAGAACTCGTCGGCAATCTTCTTCGTCACCTCGCCCGGCTTGCCGTCCCCGATCACGATCCTGTCGATCGTGCTGATCGGCGAAACCTCCGCCGCCGTGCCCGTAAAGAACACTTCGTCGGCGATGTAGAGAATCTCCCGCGGCAGCGCCTGTTCGACGATCGAAAGGCCCAGATGGCGCGCAATGGTCAGCACGCTGTCCCGCGTGATCCCGGAGAGCGCGGAGTTGGCCAGCGGCGGCGTGTAGAGCACCCCGTTGCGCACGACGAAGATGTTCTCGCCGGAGCCTTCGCTCACCAGCCCGTTCACGTCCAGCCCAATGCCCTCCTGGTAGCCGTTGGTCTCGGCCTCCATGCGGATCAACTGCGAATTCATGTAGTTGGCGCCCGCTTTAGCCAGCGCCGGCATGGTGTTGGGCGCCAGCCTGTTCCAGCTCGAAATGCACACGTCCGCGCCGCCGTGCCCGGCAATGTATTTGCCCCACGGATAGTTGGCGATGTAAACCTCGATCGGCGCCCCCTTGGGGTTAACGCCAATCTCGCCGTAGCCGCGCAGCGCGATGGGCCGGATGTAGCACGGCGTCACCCCGTTGGCCTCGACCGTGTCCACCACCCCCGCGCAAAGCTCCTCAAGCGTGAAGGGAATCTCCATGCGGTAGATCTTCGCCGAGTCGAGCAGCCGCTGCATGTGCTCCGGAAGCCGGAAAACAGCCGAGCCTTGCGGCTGGCCGTAGCAGCGAATACCCTCGAAGACGCTGGAGCCGTAGTGAACCACATGGCTCATGACGTGGATAGTGGCCTTTTCCCAGGGAATCAGATTGCCGTTATGCCAGATGTTTGCCGTCGGTTGGATGGGCATGGGGGTCGAATTGCTCCTTCAGCGCGCGCCGGGCGCACTTTAACCTAGCCTAACGCGGAGAAGGTCACGCTGTCACGGCGGAAACGCAACGGAATGGCACGGAGTTCCGGAATTGGCAAGCGAACCCCGATCGCCGCCCTCAAGCCGGTCCAAACCGTCCCACGCGGTAAAATCCTCCGCCCAATCCGTCCCCGCTATACTGAACCTTCGCGGAGGCCCGGCTCACCCGATGACGTCGCTTGAGTTCTCACTGGTGGTCTGCGGCCTCTCGGCCCTCGCCGGCTTTCTCGGCGCCCTCACCGGGCTCGGCGGCGGCGTGGTCGTCGTTCCCGCACTCACCCTTGCCCTCGGCGTCGACATCAAGTACGCCATCGGCGCGTCCCTGGTCTCCGTCATCGCTACCTCGTCCGGCGCCGCCGCCGCCTACGTCCGCGAGGGCTTCTCCAACATCCGCATCGGCATGTTGCTGGAGATCGCCACCACCATCGGCGCGGTCGTCGGCGCCTACCTCGCCGGAGTTACAAGCACCCACGTCATCGCCATCGTCTTTGGCGTGGTGCTCGTACAAGCCGCGTACCAATCCGTCTTCAAAGGCACACCGGAGAACGCCGCTCCCATCGAATCCGACAAGCTCGGCAAGTTCTTCCGCCTCGCCGGCGACTTCCCCGTCGAGGGCCGCAGGCAAGAGTACGGCGTGCGCAACGTTCCCGCCGGTTTCGGCATGATGTTCGGCGCCGGGGTGCTCTCCGGCCTGCTCGGCATCGGCTCCGGAGCCGTCAAGGTCATAGCCATGGACCAGGCCATGAAGATTCCCTTCAAGGTCTCGACCACCAC
>JBOGLX010000022.1:0-14388 GCA_050745765.1 Occallatibacter sp.
CCTGAAGGTCGTGGAAGCCTTCATCGACTCCGGCAATCGCCCGGAATGGATGATCCTGACCGTCGTTCCGGTGATCCCGCCGGAGCTGCGGCCTTTGGTTCCTTTGGACGGTGGGCGCTTTGCAACCTCCGACCTGAACGACCTCTATCGCCGCGTCATCAACCGTAACAACCGCCTCAAGAAGCTCATGGATCTGCATGCGCCCGAGGTCATCGTGCGCAATGAGAAGCGCATGCTGCAGGAAGCCGTCGACGCGCTGTTTGACAACGGCCGCCGCGGCCGCGTGCTGCGCGGTGCCAACAACCGCCCGCTCAAGTCGCTCTCGGACACGCTCAAGGGCAAGCAGGGCCGCTTCCGCCAGAACCTGCTGGGCAAGCGCGTCGACTACTCGGGCCGCTCGGTGATCGTGGTTGGCCCCGAGTTGAAGCTGCACCACTGCGGTTTGCCGAAGAAGATGGCGCTCGAACTGTTCAAGCCGTTCATCTATCACCGCCTCGAACAGACCGGGCAGTGCACCACCATCAAGCAGGCCAAGGAGATGGTGGAGATGCAGGAATCGGTCGTGTGGGACATTCTTGAGGAAGTGATCAAGGACCACCCGGTGCTGCTGAACCGCGCTCCCACGCTGCACCGTCTGGGCATCCAGGCCTTTGAGCCGGTGCTGGTCGAGGGCAAGGCCATCAAGATTCATCCGCTGGTCTGCACGGCGTTCAACGCCGACTTCGACGGCGACCAGATGGCTGTACACATTCCGCTGTCGCCGGAGGCGCAGATTGAAGCCAGCGTGCTGATGCTGGCCTCGCACAATATTTTGTCGCCGGCCTCGGGGCAGCCTATCACCGTGCCCACGCAGGACATGGTGCTGGGCCTCTATTACCTGACCAAGGCCAAGAAGGGCGCGAAAGGCGAGGGCCGCGTGTTTGCCAACACCGAAGAGGTTCTGATGGCGCTCGAAGCCCGCGAGGTGGAGACGCTTTCTCCTGTTCGGTTGCGCTACACGGGCAAGGTGCTGGACATGACCACGGCCTACGACGACCAGGACCTGACGCACACCGAGCCAGTGGACTTTAACCGCGAGTACATCTCGACCACGGTGGGCCGGGTGATTCTGAACGACTCGCTGCCGGCGGGGATGCCGTTTGTGAACGGCCTGTTGAAGAAGAAGGGCATCGGGCAGTTGGTGAACTACTGCAACCAGAACCTTGGCCTGGAGACGACGGTGGGAATGCTCGACCGGATCAAGTCGCTGGGCTTTAATTACGCCACGCTGTCGGGCCTGTCCGTTGGCCTGGACGACATGGTGATTCCGGACTCGAAGTACACGGTGGTGGACGAGGCCGACAAGAAGGTGATCGAGGTCCAGAAGCAGTATATGGACGGCGCGATCACCAACGGCGAGCGCTCCAACAAGGTGATCCAGATGTGGTCGGCGGTTACCGACAAGGTGGCCGACGAAATGTTCGGCAACATGAAGCGCGCCGACGAAGAGGGCGCAATGAACCCGATCTACATCATGGCGGATTCGGGCGCGCGCGGATCGAAGCAGCAGATTCGCCAGCTTTCGGGCATGCGCGGACTGATGGCCAAACCTTCGGGCGAAGTCATCGAGACGCCTATCACCGCGAACTTCCGCGAAGGATTGACCGTGCTCGAGTACTTCATCTCGACGCACGGCGCGCGCAAGGGTCTGGCCGACACGGCGCTCAAGACTGCGGACTCGGGCTACCTGACCCGCCGGCTCGTCGACGTGGCGCAGGACGTGATCGTAACCGAGAACGACTGCGGGACAGCCGAGGGAATTTACGTCGGCCCCATCGTCGAGTCGGGCGAGATTATCGAGCCGCTGAGGGACCGCATCATTGGCCGCGTGTCTCTGGAACGGATCAAGGACTACGACGGCAACGTGGTGGTCGAAATCAATCAGCCTATCGACGAAGACATTGCCTCGGCGATTCAGGGCGCGGGCGTCGAGAAGGTGAAGATCCGTTCGGTGCTTACCTGCGAGTCGCGGCGCGGGGTTTGCGCGCTGTGCTACGGGCGCAACCTCGGCTCCGGGCGCATGGTGGAGCTGGGCGAAACCTGCGGCGTGATTGCGGCGCAGTCGATCGGCGAGCCGGGCACGCAGTTGACCATGCGTACGTTCCACGTAGGAGGCACGGCCAGCCGCGTGGCCGACCAGTCGCGTCTGGACGCCAAGAACAACGGCTTTGTGCGCTTCATCAACCTGAACACCGTGGAGAGCAAGGACGGCGCGCTGGTGGCGATGAACCGGTCGGGCTCGATCGCGATCGTGGACGACCGCAGCCGCGAGAAGGAGCGCTACCAGGTGGTCTACGGCGCGCGCCTGCGCGTGAAGGAGGGCGAAGCGGTCAAGCTGGGCCACTTGCTGGCCGAGTGGGACCCTTACACCTACGCAATTCTCACCGAGATTGGCGGCACGGTGCAGTTCAAAGACCTGCAGGAAGGCATCACGCTGAACGAGGAAGTGGACGAAGTCACGGGCCTCTCGCGCTGGGTGGTTGCCGACTCGCCCGACGAGAAGCGCCAGCCGGCCTTCGTCATCAAAGGCACGAAGGCGAGCAAGCGCTACCTGCTGCCGCGCGGAGCTCACCTGATGATCCAGGAAGGCGAAGAAGCGGGTCCTGGCGACGTGCTCGCCAAGATTCCCAAGGAGAGCACGCGGACCAAGGACATCACGGGCGGCCTGCCGCGCGTGGTCGAGTTGTTCGAGGCGCGCAAGCCGCGCGAGACGGCGATCATCAGCGAGATCGATGGTGTGGTCCGGTTCGGCGAGGTCTCGAAGGGCCAGCGCAAGATTTATGTGACCGCGGACAACGGCGACGAGAAGGAGTACTCGGTGCAGCGCGGCATTCACGTCAACGTGCAGGAAGGCGAACGGCTGCGCGCCGGCGACCCGCTGATGGACGGCCCCTTGAACCCGCACGACATTCTCGCCGTGCTGGGCGAAAAGGAGCTGCAGGCTTACCTGGTGAACGAAATCCAGGAGGTCTACCGGCTGCAGGGCGTGGCCATTTCAGATAAACACATTGAAGTCATCGTAAGGCAGATGCTGCGCTGGGTGCGGATCGACGAAGTGGGCGACACGAATTTTCTTCTGGAGCAGCAGGTCGATCGCTTCCGCTTCCGCGAAGAGAACGAGCGCGTGCTCACCAACGGCGGCCGTCCGGCCATCGGCCGTCCGCTGCTGCTGGGCATCACCAAGGCGTCGTTGTCGACGGAGAGCTTTATCTCCGCGGCCAGCTTCCAGGAGACCACGCGCGTGCTCACCGAGGCCAGCATCAACGGCGCGATAGACAACCTGCGCGGCCTCAAGGAGAACGTGATCGTGGGACGGCTGATCCCGGCGGGCACGGGCCTCGAGTATTACCGCAACGTGCAGCTCTCGCCGGAGCTTGAAGAAGCCGCGGCGCGGGTGCAGCAGGAGGTCACGGCCGAGATCGAAGCGGCGGAGCGCGAACTCGAACTCATGCGGCAGGAGGGCGAAGCCGAAGAGATGGCGGCCGAGTAAGCGAATAGGTCGCACGGGCAATGTTCTTATTGCATCATCTGGCGCAGAAACAAAGAGGCCCGGCTTGCGCCAGGCCTCTATTCGTTCGATGAAATCGATTTGATCAGCTCCAGGCAGGTTCAGACTGGAAGCTTTTTCCGTACGGCGCCCGCGAGAACCAGCAAGCCCGAGCCCAGCAGCAGGAGGCTCGACGGTTCCGGTACGGGGCTCACACCCGGAGCATTCTCGGTCAGGCCGATGTCCTCCGAGGTGATGCCGTTTTGTTTGCCCTTGGAAGTTACGTACAGTGCCTTGACCGAGTCCGCGTTGACCCCTGTCATGAGGTCGGTTTCCGAGCCGAGCGTGAGTTGCCACTCGAAGGTATAAACGTCGCCTGCGCTCCCGACAGCCAAACCGTTCCCGGTACTGGCCGAGCAAAAGAAACCGCCGCCATTGCCGTCGCAACCTTTCGCATTCAAGCCCCCGCTTTCCGTTGTGCCAAAAGTCGGTGGCTCAGCGATCAACGAGACAGAGGTAACGTCCGAGGTCTTAGAGACGAGTTTCAGCGACACCGCATTCAAAAGGTCGCTGCTGCTGTTGGTGAATCCAGCCGTATCGATGGTGAGATAAATATCGAACGTGTTGGGGTTGGCAGTGGTGCTGTACGTCAATGAATAGCTTGACCCGAGACAGGAACCACAGCTTGGACCAGGCCCGATTGTGTCCGCCTTTGCAAAGATGGTGGCCCCGGAAATGAGCAAGCACAGAATTGAGAGGTACATAAGCCTTGCGGCCATTGATCTCCTTGTTTTTAGCATCAAACCTCTCCTTACGAGGGAACCCATCTTCGATTGGGGAATCGGATTTGCACCTGTGTGTGTGGGAAACGCCTCTCGCTACTGCTTAAGCAAATCAAGGGCCACTTTCCGTCTATTTGACGCGCATGTAAATATTTTATTTGCGGGACTTTAGACTAAATGTGCGGTGAATAAAAAGAACATCCGCGGCTCCATGTGAAAATCCTTGCACAGATTTGTGGAAGGCAATATCACTTAAATGTTCCGCATAAGATTTCCGCCGAGGGACTCAAACTGGGGCCTGCCTGCGGCACTACCGCTGGGCAGATCGCGAATGGCGAGCAGGGCGCGGTGGATTCACGTCCTTCGGTATCGCTGACGGCAGGTTTTTCTGCCGGTGCAGGACAGGCGGTCGGAACGTTGTCTGTAGGGAGAGCCGCAGGCTCTTGATGCGGCCGCCGAACGAGTGGCCTTGCTTATGTGCGCGATTCGAACGTAAGCTCGCCGGCTCCGCGGCCTTCCTCCGTTTGCCCTTCGCTCCGACCGGCGTGCTTGGCCGCGTACATGGCGGAGTCCGCGGCGATGAGCAGGCTATCTTTGGTGTCGCCGGCCTCCGGATAAAGGGCAATGCCGATGCTGGCCGAACCGTACATAACGTGACTTTCGGCGGCGAAGGGCTCATCGAAGCAGCGTTCGAGGCGACGGGCGATCACGTCCACCTCTTCGCGGCTGCGCACGTCGGAAATGAGGGCGGCGAACTCGTCGCCGCCCAGCCGGGCCAGGACGTCGCCGGGACGCAGTTGGCGCTTCATACGCAGTGCGACTTCCTGCAGATACTCGTCGCCGACCTGGTGGCCGTAGAGGTCGTTCACCTGCTTGAATTCGTTCAGATCGATGTAGACCAGGCCGAAGACGCCGCCCGATTGTTGCGCGGAGTGCATGAGCTCATCGAGGCTCCGCTCGAGGGAGAAGCGGTTCTGAACGTCGGTGAGCAGATCGTACTCGGAGCGGTGCACAAGATCGGAGTAAAGCTGCGAGGTCTCGATGGCCAGCGTGGCCAGGCCGGCGGCCAGCGAGAGCGTGGATTGTTCGTCCTGGCCGGGTTTGGCGAGCGAATCGACGGCGGCATAGATTTCCCCGAGTGCGGTTCCGGCGCGGCCGGCAATCTCCTCGCAAATGATCTGCTGCGAAGTGATCTTGGGCGGTTTGTTGCCTATGCACGCGCCGCCGGCGATCTCGCACCAGCACGGAGCGCCTTGCAGCTTGAAGGAGACCATCTCTGTGATCTGCTCGACGATCTCCTCGAGCGGCCGCGCGTTATTGATCTGTTCGAGGATGCGGCTGCGCCGGCGTTCGAGATAGGCAAGCGCGGCCGTTTTGCAGCGCACCTTGCGCTCCAGCAGCCAGCTTCGCGCGCCCACCAGGATGACAAGAATCAAAAGCAGGCCGATTACAACGATCAGGTTGCGAATGTTCAGTTGCGAAGGCCGGGCAATCACCTCGACGTCGCCGAACGACCGCAACAGGATGTCGAACTGTACTTCGCCGTTGAAGGGATTGGCGTCCGCCAACATGCAGATGCCGGTGACGCGCACCCGCGAGCCCACAGGGATCTGTTTCAAAGGCGGAAGCGCAACACTGCTAAACCGGCCGGGATGGCGAAAGATGGCTGAGAACAGGTGACCGTTCGTCTGAAGGACGTATTCGTCCTGGGTGGCCTGACGGACTTCGGCAACCACCTGCCCATCGATGGAAACCAGATCGAAGCCGTGACCCCGGCCTACGTTTCCTCCCGTCGCCAATTGCTGCCAGGTAAACAAGGAGGGAGCGAGGGGCGCCGCCGCGTAGCTGTCGCGGACTTCGCTGCGCGTCAAGGTCAGAAAGCCGTTTTGCACGTCCGGGAATCCGATGGCGGTCGCCAGATCGCCGATCCGCAGCGGGCTGTAACTTTGTGTTTCGATCCACAGGCTCCTGGCTCCATCCTGCAGCACCACCGCGGAGCCAGGCTGGTAAAAGGTAACCGTTCCCTTGACGCGCATCCGCTCTGTGCGATCGAGCACACGATATCCGGCCATGACGCGGTCTATCCGTGTGACAGGAAGCGACCAGGGATCGACACCGGCATGTCTGAGAACCTTCACGTCGGCGAGCGACTGGACGTGGAAAAGGACTCCAGTCTGCTCCATCTTGTTGTCGAAGTGTCCGGATACCGCGCCGGTGATCTGAACCTCGGCGTCAAGCAGACCTTTGAGCGCGGCTGCGTCGTGGCTGTCGACGTTCGCGTCCGCCGGACTGCCGTCGACGAGCATCTGCAGGTAGATGGCCGGTACATGTGCGATCGAGTCCGGCGCAATATCGGCAGACAGGATCGTGGCGCGCGTAGTGACATACCTGCAATCGGTCTCGCCCCGGATCATTTGTTCAAAGCTGACGTGCTCCGGCTTGGGCAACGCGCCGTGCCCAACCATGACGACGTCCGCGGCCTCCACATAGGGCCTGAAGCTCGGCCGTGTGGTTCCACGCACCAGAACGCGGTCGCCGGGGACAAGCTTGAGCCTTGCAACGGTATTCACATAAATGGCTGCATTCCCGTCCTCGACAAACAGATCGTGGTCATAGGAACGAAAGTAGGTAACTGTAGCCTCGAAGGACACAGGCAAGTGCGCGCTGGCCTGGGCATTGGTGAGCGCCGCCACGGCGCGCAGCGACGCCAACGGCGCCCTAGTGGCAGCTCCGGCGCCCGTGGTCCACGCCAGGACCATCGCAACTGTTGCAATCACTCGCTTCATTCGGGAGCGATCCATTCGCGCGGCATTCGGCCGCCTGGCTTCTTGAAGTCTTTATCGGCAATTTTTGACGATCGATTACTTCGGCGCACCGAAGTCAATGACAAAACTAACCAAACATATTTGAAACTTTGCCGAGGAAATTTGCTGGCGGATGAGGCCTTGTATCAGGGCACGACCCTTCGGCAAGCTCAGGGCAGACTTTCAGTCGTGCCGAAGAACTCCGCAAAAGAATGTGGGCTTTACAGGCAGCGGAAAAACTCGGCTTTGAAAGGGCACGACTTTAGTCGTGCCGTAAGTAGAGCAAAATCAATGCGGGCTTTAGCCACTGAGGGACGTTCTTCGAGAATCTCGCCTCGAACTGAGAGTTTTTCCGCAGCCTGTTTAGCCCCTGCGGGAACGCGCGATTGCAACGAACCTTAACCGTTAAGCGCAGACCAGTTTGCAATCCCAATTTGTCGCACTCGTTTTGTTCAACATGATTCAGGTAAGAATCTAAGGCGAAGCTAACTGAGCGGATCCTACCTCGTAATCGTACTTCCTGGATAAATCTGCTCTAATGACTCTTTAGTGTGATCCAGATGAAGTTCGGGTTGGATTCCCCGACTCTGCGCCACGCTCGCCGGCCAGAGCGCCACGCTGCGCCGGCCGCCGCTCGCGGCGGGGCATTGGTCCAGTTTTTCCAGGCAGGAGGTTATAGCCATGAGCTATCGCGCCGACAACCCGATTTCCACTCCGATGCCGCGCGGCGGCGCGCAGGCGCAGCCCACGCGGCGCATTCGCATCCTCGGCGTTCCACTCGACATGGGCGCCAGCCGCCGGGGCGTAGACATGGGACCGTCGGCGATGCGCGTGGCCGGCCTTGAGGCGCGGCTTGAAGCGCTGGGCCACCAAGTCGCCGACGGCGGCAACATCCGCGTGGAGGTTGCGGAAACGCGCTCGCCGGGCGACCGCAACGCGCATTACCTGGCGGAGATTGCCGAGACGTGTACGCGCATCGCCGGATCGGTGATGGAAACGCTTGAGAAGGGAATGATTCCGCTGGTGCTGGGCGGCGATCACTCGCTGGCTGCGGGCTCCGTTGCCGGGGTGGCTCAGTTCTATCGCCGCAAGAGCGAGAAGATCGGCCTCTTGTGGATCGACGCGCACACCGACATCAACACGCCGGAGACATCGCCTTCGGGGAATGTGCACGGCATGCCGCTGGCGGCGCTGCTCGGGCTCGGCCCCGAACCGCTGGCGCAGGTCATGGTTGGCGAGGGGGGCTACGCGCCCAAGATTGCGCCGGAGAACACGGTGCTCATCGGGATTCGCGACGTCGACGCGGCGGAGCGCGAAAACCTGCGGCGCGCCGGACTCGCCGAGGTTTACACCATGCGCGACATCGACGAGCGGGGCATGAGAACGGTGATGGAGGAGGCGCTCGGTGCGGCCGGGCGAGGGACGGCCGGCTATCACGTCTCGCTGGACATGGACTGGATCGACCCCGAGGATGCGCCTGGAGTGGGCACGCCGGTGCGCGGCGGCGCCACGTATCGCGAAGCGCATCTGGCCATGGAGATCCTGGCCGACCACGGAGGAATGCTGAGCTTTGAGATTGTCGAGGTCAATCCGGTGATCGACGAGCATAATCGGACGGCGGACCTGGCGGTCGAGCTGGCGTGTTCGGCGTTTGGGAAGAAGATCCTGTGAAAGAATCGCCGAAGCGCCTCGCGCCTCAATTGACAGGCTCGGTTTGCAATAAAAGAAGTTCTGGGGACGGCCGCGGTGAAGGCGTGAATATCAACGTCATAATAGCCATCATGGAACCTGTCTTGATCGAAGGACTAGTGGTGTGTCTCATGCATAGCATCGTTTATGAAGGCCGATAGGAGCGCGTCCGGTGGGCCGGAATTACCTCAGGGGCTAAAGCCCTCGTTGATTTTGTGGACTTTCCGTACGGGCTAAAGCCCGTACCCTTCAATCCACTTAAACGACGATCTGTGTGAGACATACCACTAGAACCTCGGCAGAATCGCAAGCGTGGCGATGATTTCCAAGCTGTCGAATTCCTTCAGGTTGAAGACCCTCAGCTTGGAAAGAGGCGCAAGCTGGCCGCGATCCAAGAGCTGACTGCCCAAATTAGCTAAGGGTGACGTCGGCATCCGCTCCCCTCAGGCGCCGAGCAGCCCTACTCCGTCCACGGATTGAGTACCTTGACCGGAATCCCGCCCACATCGCGTGTATTTCGAGTGACGAAGGTCAGCCCATGCAAAACAGCCGTGGCGGCTAGCAGCGTATCGACGACTGGCCGCGGGCGCTCGCCGGACCAGTCGCCCCACATCCGCGCTGCTGCCAAATCGACGCCCAGAATGCGGTCGGCGAAGCCGGTTTCAAGCCCGGTGACCCAGGCCGCTATGCTCCTTGCAGCGACCGGATCGGTGCGCCTCTTTCCGATCACGCCTTTGCGCAACTCCCCGAGGGTGAGCACGCTTACATAGAGCGACGACGAATCGGCCGCCCGTAAAAAGGCCATCACGCCGGGATCGGCCTTCTTCTTCCGTGTTTCGCTCAGGAAATTGGTGTCCAGCAGGTACGCGGCAGGCGCGCTCACAGCGAAATCTCGCGGCCGGTGTCGCGGGCGGGCTCGATGTCGAAACTGTCCACCTTCGGGCCGCCGAGCAGGTACTCCTTCAAGCCCGGCTTGTGCGCCGTCAGCGTGCGGAAATCGGTGATCGACAGCACCACCGCCCGCTCCGAGCCGTGGCGCGTGATGATCTGCGGGCCTTTGCTCTCCGCCGCATCAATTACCTCACTGAGCCGCGTCTTTGCTTCCTGCACCTGCCACCGTGCCATCGCCGCCTCCGATAGTAACTCTGACCATAATTATAGTTGTTCTGGTCGAAATGGTCTAGAGGCGGGTCCGTAAAGCTGCGCGGCCGGCGGGCGGTGCACATGCCTATGGAGACGCACCCTTCCCCGCCTTCGGCGTCAGCTTCTTGATCACGAATTCCTGGAACAGATTGGATGCGGCGCTCTCGGCGATGCCAAGGCCCGCATTCTCAAAGGTCAGCCCTGCGCCATCGCGGTCGTTCGCCGGGTAATACAGATTGGAAATTCCGCCCGCCCCCAGGCTGCCCATAAGTCCCGAATAGTTGAACTGCCAGCGCCCGTTGTCGCCTTTGCAGACGACCGCATTGGCCAGCGCGTAGAGCACGCGCGAGCGCACCGTTCCCGTGCCCTTGTAAAAATAGCGGGGGTCCTGCTTGAAGAGCGCCGGCAGCACCGCGCCGCCGAGCAGGTCTCCGATGAAATCGTCGGCATAGTTGGCGCCGAAACGCTTGGCGTAGCCCTGCGCGCCCTGCCCGTAGCCGCTGAATGTGTTCTGGGCCTGCTCCACGCCCGCGAACAGCCCGCTGATCACCCAGGTCGCCGGGTCGATGTTCGACTTCCAGGCCAGCGCGTACTTCTGCTTCGCGTCCAGCGGCGGCGCGTTGGGGTCATAGGTCACGTAGAAGTTTGGAATCACGCCCAAAACGCGCTGCCGCTCTTCGATGTGCAACTGCTGCTCGGCCAGCGCGACCGTGGAGGACGAGGCCGATACCTTCACCTCCGTGGCTGTCTGGGCCATAGAAAGCACAATCTCGTGGGCGTCGTAGCTCGCGCCCGCGCCGAGCGTTCCTTGAACGGTCCTGGTGACAAAGCCCTGCGAGGAGAGAGTCAGTTTGAAAGCGCCCGCGGGCACGCCGGCGAAGGTGAATTCGCCGTCGCTGTCGGTGGTTTCGGAGCGCTTGGGCATAGCTTTTCCGTCCGCGGCCGTCTCGGCAAGCGTCACGCGCACGCCCTCGTAGACGGCGCCGTCGCTGCCGACCACTGTTCCATGAATGCTGCCCAATGCGGCCGGCGCCGGCGGCGACCCTCCAACCTGTGCCGCCGCCGCAAGCCGGTTCGCGGTCTGACTCTCTGAGGAAATGGGCGCCGCGGCGTTCTGCGCAGCCCAGGCAGCCGGTAAAATCCCCAACAAAAACAGCAGAATCAACGCGTGGCGCGGCAACGCGTTGCAGCAGCAAAAGCTCCGCCGGTTATTCCTCAGATGGTTTCCGGCTTCGATTCGATAGGCCCTCGGCTGCCCGGCGTGCAGGTCTCCCCACAGGGAGAGCTCATTGCATGTGGGCTGCCACTCAGATAGACGGCCATCTCCATGAGCCGGTTTAGGCTGGGTCCCAAAATCCGATCCGGGGACGGGTCCGGGGACGACGCCGTCGGCAAATCCGCCTCCGCAGCTAATTTGAATTTGAACGGCCAGCCACAAACGACCGCTGCAAACTCCCGGCGGCTTTCCCGGCTACGGCCCTCCTGAACGCTGCGGCGAAGTCTTCTTGGCCCTGCCGAAATCGATGCCGAAGTGAGGATCTTTTCGCGTTCCCTTGACTTCAATCGGGATCACCGTCCCCGCTCCGTTGTGCTCAAAGAATTTGTCCACCGGCGTGAGCAGCACCCCCTTCCATCCGCCCACCATTTTCGACACCGTGGCCTGCATTCTGGCTTTGCCGCTAAAGTTCAGCGCGCCGCCGTTCACCCCATAGGTTCCATTCAGAATGATCTCCGCGCCGGGCACGGTGTAGACCAGGTTGGGAAGCGTGACAGTCCCGTTGGCCATCTGAAAGTCGCCATGGATGGCGGAGAGTACCGCCGGGGCATCGGCGCTTTTCGCGGCTTTGGGCTTGCCCTGGCCATGCAGGCTCAGTTCCTCGATCCGGTCCTGAATCTTGGGGCTCGCGAAGAGCACATTGGAGAGCGCAAAGCTGCCCTTCAGCTTGAGTTTGTCCGTCACCGGGGCTGGTCCCGGAGGAATGTCGAGCGTGGTCTTCATGGTGAGCGAGCCGGTGAGCAGAGGCTTCGGATCGTTGGTCGTCAGCAGCAGAAAGTCCCCAATGCGGCCGCGGTCCACGTTCACCGTCAGCGCAATGTCGCGTCCCAGTGAGCGAGTGTGCTGGCCATTTTGCCCGCCCGAAGCCTGCTCACCCGGAGCCGGCACCCGCACGATCTTGCCCTGCGCGGTGAAGTGCGAGCCGCCCAGCGTCGCGTCCACCGGCTCCAGCCACGTATCCCCGTCGGTGCCGTCCACGCGCGCATGGAATTCGGTGCGCAGATCCAACGCGTTGCCGCCCATGCTGAGGCGGAAGCCGGGCGTTTCGGTCTCCCCGTCCACATTCAGGTTCCGCAGCGTGCCGGAGTAGCGGCCGGTTGAGTTCAGGATCCCCGCGATCCCGGTAAAGGTGGCCAGGTTCGCGTGCTCGAAGTGGTAAGTGCCGGTCACCGCGCTATGGCCGGGGTCGTCAACCACCCACGGGCCGAATTTGCCCTTCGCGTAGATGGTTCCGACCGGACGCGGATTTGTGAGCTTCGCGTTGAAGTTCATCGCCCCCTCCGCGGTCAGGTTGGTCAGCTCCAGGCGGGTGATGGGGAATTCGAGCGGCAGCTTGCCCGGCTTGTTGGTTTCCATTGTCAAGCGGGAGTTGGTGCACACGAGTTCGACCACGTTGAACTTGAGCAGATGCGGCCCGGAGTGGGAATGCGCCGCGCCGCCGGCCGCTTGCGCACGCTGCCCCTTGGGCGGCACCACCACGTCGAGTCCGTTCAATTCGACCCGCGCAATATGGAAGGGCTTGCCGGGTACGTAGTAGAGCGGCGCGCGGAAGCGGAATTCTGCCAGCCGGATCAGCGGCGCGCCCGAAGCCGGCTTCGCCGCTCCAGCCGAACCCGGCGGTCCGGGCGGCCAGATGCGCAGCCCCTTGCCCTCGGCCTGCAGCCCGTTTATAAGCGACATGTGGAAGCTGTCGAGTTCGACATGGGCGTGGAAACGCCCCTCCAGAGCGGAGACGATACGGGCGCGCAGGAACGGCTCGGCGTGGTGCAGCGCCACGGAGACAGCGATCGCCAGCGCGACGAGCACGCCGAGAACCACGACTCCGCACCAGGTCCACCACCTACGCCTGCGCCAGAACGGCTTCTTCCGCGCTGCACCCGCCCCAGCCTTATCCACCTTACGTTTCCCTCCGGCTCCTGCCGCATTGCCAACTCCCTCTGTTAGACGCGTTCTCGCCACTTGGCGATTTCCAGCAAAACTCGATTCCCCATTTCCCGCTCTCCGCTCCCGATCGCTGACCACAGTTCACAGTTCACAGTTCACAGTTCTTAGTTCACAGCCGGTTGCCGACGGCCGGGAAAACTATGAACTGCGAACTGTGAACTACGAACTGTAGCCCCCGATTTTCCCAACCGCCCTCCAATGCCGTATTCTTCATTGCACGGATGCTGGAGCGGATTGAAAATCTCGTAAAACTTCAGGAACTCGATCTTGAACGCGCCCGGCTCACCCAGCAGCTACGCGCGCTTCCCTCCGAGATCGCTCATGCCGAGACCTCTCTGTCTGCCGCCGAGAGCCGTTCCGCCGGCGCTTCCTCGGCGCTCACCCGCGAGGAATCGGTGCGCACCCGCCTGGAGCGCGAAATCGAAGGCCATCGCCAGAAGGCCGCCCGTTTCCGCGCCCAGCTCGACTCCGTGAAGACCGCCGAGCAGGCCCAGGCTATCGAGCACGAGATCCGCTTTGCCCAGGCCGAGACCGACCGCCTTGAAAACGACGAGATTGCCAGCATGGAGCGCTCCGAGGCCGAGGAAGCGCTGCTGGCCGAGTCGCGCGCGCAGGTCGAGTCGCTGGCCGCGGCGCTCGAGTCGATTCGGGCGCGCATCGCCCTCCGGCAGCACGAGTACGCCGATCAGATCGCCGCGCTCAACGCCGCGCGCGAGCAGGTCCGGGAGCGGATTGAGGACGAGTGGCTCGTGCGCTTCGACCGTCTGGCCGCCCAGCGCGGCACGGCCATTGCGCGCGTCGAAAACCAGCAATGCACCGGCTGCCGCATGGGCGTGCGCCCGCAGACCTGGAACCAGCTCCGCGAGGGCCAGCTACTGGCCTGCGACAGTTGCAGCCGCCTGCTCTACTGGGACCCGGCAATGGTGCCCGCGCCCAAAGCTCCCCAGCCCGAATCCATTCCCGGCGCGGGACGCGCAATCCGCAAACCCCGCCAGGCCGGCGCGTAGACCGTTCCCTCGGCTGGCGCGGCCAGCGGCCCACTCATCGATTCCAATGAGAGCCCCGGGGGCAAAACCGGACTGAGCCCCATCCATGCGACTCTTTTCTGTCGCATGGGTAGGAGGCCGCAACAGGTGGGTTTGGCATCTCTGGAGTCGCTATAATCTCCGCCTTAGCCTAGCGCGAAACCAGGGTTCCTGTGTCCTGCTTAGTTTCGTTCGGGCC
>JBOGLX010000023.1:0-4226 GCA_050745765.1 Occallatibacter sp.
GCCCCAGGTCCCAAAATCGGGGACCTGGGGCACCCAAATTCATGGGCGCGATTACGAAATCACACAGTCACGGTACTAGGAGCTAGCAGCTAGAAGCTGGCAGCTAGGAAAGGAAGATCACGATGCGGCTTCAGGACATTCGTTACGCGCTGCGCCAGTTGCGGCACTCACCGGGCTTTACGCTTACGGCTGTCGTAACCCTGGCGCTCGGCATTGGCGCGACCACCGCCATCTTCACGCTCGTTCAGGGCATCCTGCTGCGCTCGCTACCGGTCGTCAACCCGGCGCAGCTTTACCGCATCGGCGACAACGACGACTGCTGCGTGGAGGGAGGATTTCCTGGCAATGCAAGCGACACGGGCGACGTCACCATCTTTTCCTTCGATCTGTACCAGTACCTCAAGAGCGCCGCGCCGGAGTTCGAGCAGTTGGCCGCGGCGCAGGCCGGCCAGGGGCGGTGGGGCGTGCGCCGCGGCAAAGCAGAGCCGAAGTCGCTGCACGGAGAGTACGTCTCCGGCAATTACTTCACGACGCTTGGAATCCGCCCCTTTTCCGGGCGCATGTTCGCCGATAGTGACGATACGCCATCGTCTCCGCCGACAACCGTGCTCAGCTATCGCGCCTGGCAGGGCGAATATGCCTCCGACCCTTCGATCGTGGGCTCGACGATCTACATCGAGACCAAGCCTTTCACGGTCATCGGCGTTGCGCCGCCTGGGTTCTTCGGCGACCGCGTCTCCGAGAACCCGCCGGACTTCTGGATACCGATCCAGACGATGCCTTATCTGGAAGGGCCGACCTCGATCCTGCATCATCCCATTGAGCACTGGCTGTATGCGATTGGCCGTGTGCGGCCGGGCACGAACATCATGGCGCTGCAGGCGAAAATAACCGGTGCGTTGCGGCAGTGGCTTTCTTCGCAGCCGTTGCTGACGGCCAACGGCGGCGCAGCGATTATTCCCAAGATGCACGTGGTGCTGACGCCCGCCGGCGGCGGCATCCAAAACATGCAGCAGGAGACGGGCCAGGGCCTGAAGCTGCTGATGATTCTTTCTTCCGTGGTGCTGCTTATCGCGTGCGCCAACATCGCCAACCTGATGCTGGCGCGAGCCACTACTCGCCGCGCGGAGATCGCGGTGCGCATGGCGCTGGGCGCGGGGCGCAGAGTTGTTGTCCGCCAGATTCTTACGGAGAGCATTCTGCTGAGTTTGATCGGCGGAGTCGCGGGGCTGGCGGTTGCTTACGCAGGCTCCCGCACAATTCTTGGGCTCGCGTTTCCCAACGCCACGAATCTGCCCATCAGCGCCAGTCCTTCGTGGCCGGTGCTGGGATTTGCATTCCTGGTTTCGCTCGTCACGGGGGTTCTGTTCGGCGCGGGACCGGCGTGGCTGTCGTCGCACGCGCAGCCGGCCGAGGCGCTGCGCGGCGTGAATCGCTCGACGCGCGACCGCTCGTCGCTGCCGCAAAAAGCGCTGGTTGTTTTTCAGGCGGCGTTGTCGGTGGTGCTGATCGCGGGCGCGATTCTGATGACCAAGTCGCTTGCCAATCTGGAGCATCAGAACTTCGGCGTGGTTACGGCGAACCGCTACGTGATGCACTTCGATCCCGAGGGCGCGGGCTACACGGCGCCGCGGCTGCCGGCGCTCTATCGCGAGATTGAGGACCGCTTTTCGGCGCTGCCGGGCGTGGTGAGCATGAGCCTCTCGATGTATAGCCCGCTCGAAGGCGACAACTGGGGCGAGTGCGTGATTCAGCAGGGCCACCCGGCGCCGAAGCCGGGCTCCAACTGCGGTTCCACTTGGGACCGGGTCAGCAGGGATTTTCTTCCTTCCATCGGCGTGCCCATCCTCCAAGGCCGCGACTTTAACGAACAGGACTCGGCTGGCTCGCCGATGGTGGCCGTCGTCAATCAAGCGTTCGTCAAGCGCTTCTTTCCCAAGGTGAACCCCGTCGGCCAGCACTTCGGCATCGATTTTCCGCAATACTCGAACAGCTTTGAGATTGTGGGCGTCTTTCGCGATTTCAAGATCAACAACCCGCGTGAACAGGTGCGGCCCGTCTATCTGCGTCCGGTCCCGCAGCAGTTCACCGGCTATACCCAGCCGGATATGATCACCACCGAGACGAGATCGATGTATATGAACGCGATGATTCTGGATTTCAATGCGCCGCAGCAGAATGTGGAGGGACTCGTACGGCACACGCTGGAGGGGATCGATCCGAATCTGACCGTCACCGATCTGCGCACGTTTGGCTCGCAAGTGGCGGGCAACTTCGACGAGGAGCGGCTGGTGGCGCGGCTGACGAGCCTGTTCGGGATTCTGGCGCTGATTCTGGCGTCGATCGGTCTTTACGGGGTGATGTCGTACTTTGTGGCGCGGCGCACGAGTGAGATTGGCATTCGCATGGCGCTGGGGGCGACGCGGCCGGGCGTGGTGAGCCTGGTGATGCGCGGGGCGTTGTGGCAGATCGCTATCGGGCTTGCACTGGGCATTCCAGCGGCGCTGGTTGCGGGCTACTTCATGGCCAGCCAGCTTTATGGGGTCAAGGGGTACGATCCGTTCTCGCTGGCCGTGGCGACGCTGGTGCTGGCGCTGTGCGCGGCTCTGGCGGGCTTCATTCCCGCGCGCCGCGCGGCAACGATCGAACCGATGAAGGCGCTGCGGATCGAATAGGGCTTCGAGCCACGGAGGAGAAGCACGATGCAAAACGTTCTTCGCGATGTCCGCTACAGCTTCAGAAAGCTGCGCAAGAGCCTCGGCCTCACCACCATGGTCGTCATCACGCTGGCGCTCGGCATTGGCGCAACCACGGCCATCTTCACCGTCGTCTACGCCACACTCCTCGCTCCCATGCCCTATCCCAACCCCGATCAGCTTGTAATGGTCTGGTCAAAGATCCAGGGATTCCACAACGTCGTCGCCGCCGGCGATTTCCTTGACTGGCAGCAGCAGAGCAGCGCGTTCCAGGCGCTCAAGGCCTTCAGTGGAACCAGCTTCAACCTCGCCGGCAAGCAGGAGCCGGAAATGGTGCCGGCGCAGATGACCACGCCCGGCATGTACGCCATGCTCGGCAATCGGTTCCTGATGGGCCGCGACTTCCTGCCCGAAGAAGGCGTCGCGGGCAAGGATCACGTCGTCATCCTCATGCACAAGCTCTGGGTGCGCCTTGGCTCCGACCCGCACATCCTCGGCAAGCAGATCACGCTCGACCAGAAACCCTACACCGTGGTCGGCGTGCTTGCCGGCGGTCAGGCCGATCGTCTGGACCAGGACCTGGTCGTACCGCTGGTCTTCACCCCCGACCAGAAGAACCATGACTTCCATTGGCTCCTCGTCATGGGCCGCCTCAAGCCGGGCGTCACCATCAAGCAGGCCCAGGCCAACATGGATGCCGTAACAGCGCACATTGCCCAGGTCAATCCCCGCTCCGACAAAGGCTGGAGCGCTTTCGTCGAACCGCTGAAAGACGATTTCCTCGGCGACAACGTCAAGCTCACGCTCTGGCTGCTTCTGGGCGCGGTCGGATTCGTGCTTCTCATCGCCTGCGTCAATGTCGCCAACATGCTGCTCGCTAAAGGCACCACGCGGCAGAAAGAGATCGCCATCCGCACCTCGCTCGGCGCCTCGCGACGCACCGTCTTTGCCCAATTCGTTACAGAAAGCCTGCTCCTCGCCGCAATTGGCGGTATCGTTGGCCTCGGCCTTGGCTACGTCATGTTGCGCGGTCTCATTGCCGTCATGCCGCAGAACACCCTTCCCAGCGAAGCCAATCTCAGCCTCAATCTTCCCGTCCTTCTTGTGGCTTTGGCCGCCACCACCATTGCCGGACTCTTGTTCGGCTGCGCGCCCGCCTGGTATGCCTCCCGCGTCGATCCGTCGGAGTCGCTCAAGGAAGGCGGCCGGTCCGGATCGAGCCGCATGAGAGCCCGCTTGCGCCAGTTGCTCGTGGTCAGCGAATTCGCCCTGGCCTGCGCGCTGCTTGCCGGCGCGGGCCTCGCCCTGCACAGTTTCTGGAACATCAGCCACGTCGATCTCGGCGTCGACACCGACCATGTGCTCACTTTCGGTCTGCCCATGAATAAAGGCATGAATTACAGCACGAGTCAGATCGTGGCCTATTATCAGCAGATCATCCGCAGCATCGAATCCACTACGGGCGTCGAAAGCGCTTCGGGATCCACCGGGATGCCGCTCGAAGGGCCGGGCTTCGGCATGCCCTTCACC
>JBOGLX010000024.1:0-6746 GCA_050745765.1 Occallatibacter sp.
CGGCTGTAGGATGCCATAGCCGGAAGTGACAATGCGCAGATGCGGATCGATGACGGCCTGATTGAGAGGGTGTGCGATGGCGCCGGCCAGACGCGCCGCAGTGCCGCGGGGAAGTTGCGAATCGGAGTCGAGCGTGAGAACATAGCGGACCTGGCGCAGGGCCTCCACCTCGCCTGCCTTGATGGGAAATGCGTCGAATTCGCCGGCCAACAGCTTGTTAAGGTCGAGGAGTTTGCCGCGTTTGCGCTCCCAGCCCATCCACACTCCCTGCCGCGTGTTGAATATCCTCCGGCGGTGCAGCAGCAGGAATCCGCCGCATTTTGGCGAGCGATACTTCGAGTTCAACTCGCCGATCAGGTTCGACGCCAATTCAACAAGCGGGCTGGAGTCGTTTTCGCGCGGCTTGCTTACCGAGTCCGGAAGGTCGGTGAGCAGCGCAAAGTGCAGGTTGGGGTCGCGGTTCCCGAGAAAGCGGACTTCGAGGTCGTTGACGAGCTCGCGTACCTGCTTTTCATTCAATAGCAGCGAGGGAATGGCGACCAGCGTTGCGCAGCCGGCGGGAATGCCTTCGCTGAAATCGAGCTTGGGCAGCGGACTGGGGTCCAAAAACGATGTAACGGAATTGTTGATCAAATCTACCGCGGCCTGCGTGGCGGGAACCAGCAACACGGCAATGGCGATGATCAGCGAGATGAATCGCGATACTGCGGGCGCCACCGGAAACAGCGCGGCGGCGATAATAAAGATCGAAAAAAGCAGAATTCCGGTGATATAGAAGTCCTCAGCATGGCTCAGGACAAACTGACGTATGCGCCAGGCAACCGGGGGATGAAAGCCCACGCGGGCGGCGAGCAGCGGAAATCCCTTGTCGATGAGGTAATACCCGACATGAATCAGCCGGCTGCGAATGCGCGAGTCGCCGTTGGATTGCGTCTGTCCGCGCTGGGCCAGATCGAGCGCGGCCTGCGCCACCTCGGATTCGGTGCAATCGGACCGGCGCGCGATGAGGGCGATTCGCTTACGATACAACTCGCGGCTTTCAAAGTCCATGCTTCCGTAAACTCCCGCAGGGTCCTCAAGAAGCAGCGAGTCAAAGGCGATGAGCGGCTCGATTTGAAAAGCCCAATCCAGATTGCCGATGGTGCGCAGGCCCCCGAGGCGTTGGGAAAACGCCGACGCGACCACCGATTCCGGAGAGGAGAATTGAGACTGCGCTTGGTCGAGCAGCGACTCGAGCAGGCCATATTTCAAAAACGCGGGAAAGTCCCACAACTCGTCCACGGTGAGTTGTTCACGCGCCTGAAATTCGCGCACGAACGCATGGAAGGTCGGTACGGAAAAGTCTCCATCCACCGCGCGCAGATAGGCGTTGGCAACCGCGGCCACGCGCGGTTCGTCCTTGCGCCCGGTCACAACGATTCGAGGCAGTTGGGCCACGTGCTGCGGCCGGCCGGAAACCGCGATGATGGCTGCCCGCAGCAGCCGCAGGTTGGCGCGCAGATCGAAAAGGACGGAGCGATACGCGGACAGGCGCGGATCGTCCTTCGGGAAGGACATTGACGAACGGGCAAGAAAACTCTCGAGAAGCCTCAACCTGCCGCGTTCGGCGCGAACACGGCCAAGAAACGCGCAGGTGGTGCGCGGCCGTGGCACCACAGCCCACGACGCGGCCGCATCCGCGGCTGCGCGAAGGCGCTCGATCGTCTCGCCGCCGAGCTCCTGTTGCGATTCGAAAACAGATGCGGCTTCGGTCATAGGATTCACCGGTAATTTGCTGCTTGCATCTCAAACATGGCGGCGTAGCGGCCGCCGAGCGCGACAAGCTGCCCGTGGCTGCCCTCCTCCACCAATCTGCCGCCCTCGAGTACTACGATGCGATCCGCCATGCGCACGGTCGAGAAGCGATGCGAGATAAGCAGCGCCATCTTGCCGTAGGTGAGCTCGGCGAAGCGCTCGAACACCTCGAACTCGCTGCGGGCGTCCAGCGAAGCCGTGGGCTCGTCCAGAATCAGCAATTGCGCGTCGCGCAGGTAGGCGCGGGCCAGCGCCATCTTTTGCCACTCCCCGCCGGAAAGATCGACCCCTCCCTCGAAGCGCCGGCCCAGCATCTGGTCGTAGCCGCCGCGCAGCTTCGCCACCACCTCGCCGGCCATGCTCTTCTCCGCCGCATATTCGATCTCTTGCTGGTTGTGCGGCACTTCGATGCGGCCCATCGCAATGTTTTCCCGCGCGGTCATCTCGTAGCGCATGAAGTCCTGAAAGATCACCCCGATCTCGGAGTGCAGATCGGCCAGGTCGTACTCGCGCAGGTCCACGCCGTCGAGCAGTATTTGGCCTTCGCTCGGGTCGTAGAGGCGCGTAATCAGCTTTACCACCGTAGTCTTGCCCTGGCCGTTCTCGCCGATCAGAGCCACCCTCTCGCCACGCGAGAGCGAGAAATTGAAGTTGCTCAAAATCCGCCGGCTCGTTCCCGGATACGCGAACGATACATCGCGAAACTCAAAACCCCGCACCATGGGCCGCGGCGCCGGCAACGCGTTCGGCTTGCTTTCGACTTGTGGCTTCATCTCGAAAAAAGCCACAAGGTCGGTGAGGAACAGCGCCTGATCGGCCACGCCCGATGCCGTCGAAAACGCCTGCTGAATATTGCCCATCGCCTGCATGATCGCGGTGGTGATCACCGTCAGGCCGCCGACGGTGTATTCCCCTTTTATGGTGCGATAGATGCTCAGCACATAGGCGGCGTAATAGCCAAGCTGTCCAAGCATCGACAGCAGCCCGGTCCAGAGCAGCCGCCTGCGATTCAGCTCCACGTCTTCTTCGTAAATGCGCCACGAAAGCGCCGAGAAGCGGTCGGTAAGAAACTTACTCAGGTTAAAAAGCTTCAGTTCCTTGGCCGCTTCCTTGCTGCCGCCCACCTGGCGCAGGTAATCCATCTGGCGGCGCATCGTCGTCTGCCTGAAATTCTTCGCGTACATCAGGAAAGCAAAGTGGCTCTCGCCCAGGAATGCCGGAACGATGCCGCCCACAAGCAGAAGCAGGAGCAGCGGCGAATATGTGAGCAGCAGCACGGAAAATGCGATGGCCGTGACCGTCTGCTGAATTAACCGGCCCATCTGTTGGATCATCACCAGCCGGTCCGTCGCCTGCACGCGCGCGCGCTCCAGCCGGTCGTAGTACACCGGATCTTCGTAGGCCGTCACGTCCAGCGCCGCGGCCTTGCGCATCACCTCCACGCTCACGTGGTAGGTATAGCGGTCCGCAAGCAGGCTGTCGAAGTAGTCCACCAGGCGCGAAAGCAGGCCGATGAGCACCGCCAGCACCGCTTCGGCCAGCACCACCCACCAGAAATACCCCGGTAACGGCTTGTGAAAACGGATCTGATTCACGCCGTCGATAATGTAGCCACCGATGACGCCAATGCCCACAGGAAGAAACGCCACCGTCATGCGGATGGCGATGTTCCAGAAGACGATCCACGGTCCCGACTCCCATACGAAATGAAGCACCGGCGGAACGTTTTTGAGCGCGCGCACCCGGTCGGCCCAGGCGCTGCCCGAGTTGCGCGGCGAGCCCGCCGGCTGCTCGGCGTCTTCGCCGGCAGTCTTCGCACCATGATCTACTGAGGACATAGCTCCCTTGGGATCAACTGATTACTGCTGATGC
This sequence comes from Occallatibacter sp., assembly GCA_050745765.1. Lineage (GTDB taxonomy): Bacteria > Acidobacteriota > Terriglobia > Terriglobales > Acidobacteriaceae > Telmatobacter. The sequence continues at coordinate 3,667 of JBOGLX010000024.1, forward strand.
GGCAAAGGCGCGAGGCAATCTCGATGACCGAACCAAGGCGTTTAAGGTCGCTTTCCCGCTTGTCGATTCCTCTATCTACTTGTGTATTGCGATGCGCCACCCGCCCCGCGTGTTGTTTCCCGCTCCCTTTACTTGATTTGTGGCGCCGCGCGCGGTGTCTGTCCCGGCGGCGGATACGGTTTGAACCCCGCCAGTTTCATCCCCCGCTGCGCCTCGGGATTCTTCATGAACGTCTCCCACACAAATCCCGTGCGCGCATTCTCCGCCATCAGCATCGTGATGCCTGTGTCGATACCGATTACGTCCGTGTCGTACCACCCCGTCAGCGGGTTGAACGCGTCCACGAACCCGTAGCGGCACCACGCCTTCGGATAGCGATCGTGAATGGTGTGCAGCACACGCATCGTTTCGGCCGGCAGAAACGGCAGCGATCCGCCCGCAGCGCACGGCACCACCGTTCCGTCGATCGGGCCCATCGCCGGCGGCCCGCCCCACACCACATAGCCTTTGTCCGAGTCCGATGCCGTGATGCCCCAAAGCGATTCGGTGTAGTCGGAAAACTGCGGATGCAGCTCCAGACAGAAGATGCGATGCGCGTCGGTCGCGACGATCGAGTTCTCGAAATAATTCGCAAATTGATCGCGCTTGTTCCTGAAGTCGAACCACGCCTGCGAGTACTGGTTCACAAACAGCGGCGCGTACGAGCCGATGTACTTGAGCCCGTCGTATTCGAAGATGGTGCGCTTCCACGCAAACCACACGTCGCTCTTCAACGGATGCGAAGCCGACCCCATTCCCAGCAGGTACATCATCATCAACTCGCTATAAAGGTCCCATCGGCTGGGAATGAAGCCGAGTTCCGGCGTCCATCCCTGCGAAAGCAGCGTGGTGTCCTCCGAGAGCCAAGTCCAATCCACGCGGTCGAAGATCGCGTGCGCCAGTTGCGCGACGTCGCGGTCGCGAAAATACTGCCCGCACGTCAGCACGCCGCATAAAAGGATCGCCGTATCCACCGACGACGCCTCCGACTCCCACACGCGCTCGCCCGTGTTCACGTCGGCAAAGTGAAAAAAGAATCCGCGATGCGTCGGCAGCTTGTGCCAGAGAAACGAAAGCGACTCCACCACGCGCACCCGTGCCTGTTCGTAAGGGATAAAGCCGCGCTTCTGCGCGATGCAAATTGCCGTGAGCCCGAACCCGCTCGAAGCAATGCTCCCCACCGTGCTCGTGTCCGCAGCGCGTACATTGCAACGGTCCTTGATAAGACCCGTCTTAGGATTCGCCTGCTCCCAGAAGAACAGAAAGTTCGCGTGTTCCAGGTCATTCAGGAACGCATCATCCTGCTGCGTAAGCGTACTCGGCGGCGGCAGAACTGCCGGGTGCATCTCCTGCTCCGGCTCCAGGTATTGTTGCGCCGCCGCGCTCGTAAACGAGAATGCTCTCGCCCGAGGAGCTGAAATCGCCAGCGAGGCACACGCCAACTGCCGCAGCACCGTCCGGCGCGAACTGAACATTTCGCGAGGCTCTCTGCCTCTGCCTTCGCGCATCCCGAGTTACCCGTCGAGTGGATTCTCCACGTCCGTCCCGCCCGCATTCCTGGCATTCTTTGCGAAGAATCCAGGCGGCCAGCCTACTCATTTAGATGCACCCAAACTGCGCCGTGCCTCCCTGGCCGCGGACAGCATATCGCGGGAAAGATGCGTCCAACGGATGGGTGGACGGATTCGAGATCGATGAGGCCGAAGAAAATTGCTGCCTGGATCATCGCCGGAGCGCTTGCCGCGGCGGCTGTGGTTCTGTTCGTAATGCGCCTCCAGCACTGGAGGCCGCGATCCATAACCATTCAGGGCGCGGTCATCCGCCGCGACGCCGACACGCGCAAAGAGACTCCGATCTCGAACGCCGTCATCACCTTGTCGGACCGGGCGACGCGCATCACCACGAACTCCGGCGCTTCAGGCTATTTCAAGGTGACGTTCCGGGAGAGAGTCTGGCCCGCGGAAACGGTGAATCTCGATTTCCATCATCCCGATTACAAACCGCTCAACATGAAACTTCAAATCGGCCTGCACAGCGGCCTCAAGAGGCTCTACATTGCAGCCATGCAGCCCGTCGCTGCTGCGGCGCCCGCGTCCGCCGGACGCCCGGTTGCGCAGGTCTCTAACCTTCGCATCCGCTATACGGTCAACTATCGCACGGACACCAATGTTGGCACGTCGGTCAAGACTTTTCAGGTAGTCGACACGGGAAACGAGCCCTGCAACCGGAGCCACATCTGCTCCCCCGGCGGCCTCTGGAAAGCATCGAGGGGATCCGTGACCCTGGACGCGGGCGCCGGCAACGTCTTCCGCAACGTGCGCGCCTCATGCATCGCCGGCCCGTGCCCCTTCACCAAGATCGACTCCAGCGGTTTTGTCCACGGCGGCCAGAGCGTCTCCGTCTCCGCGATCGCCTGGTCAGGCACCGCAACCTTCCTCGTCGAAGCCGAGGTCTTTCAGCAAACCATCGCCTCCGGCATGCGCGAGTCCTATCCCGTCATCTATGGCCGCGATCTGCACTTCACTCTGCCGCCAACAGCCGAAGGCCCGAGCATCGAAGCCGAGATCGGCAACACGCCGATGGTCTTTCCGCTTGGCGGCGACTTATACATGAGCTGGGCTATATGCAACTCAAGAACCAGCCCGCAGAGCGAAAATTCCACCGTTTATCAATGCGTCCTCAAAACCGGCTTCCGCTTCTGACCATCTGTGCCGCTGGATGCAAGGGCATACGTCTCCGCAATTCATCGAGGAAGATACCTAGAGCGAAACCAGGGTTCCTGTGTCCTCTTTAGTTTCGTTCGGGTCGCTGGCGCCGGAGCGGCCTTCAAGCGGCTTAGGCTGCCTTTAACAGCCCTTAAATGGAGCTAAAATGGCTTAAAAACGGATTTATTGTTTACTACTTGATAACCTGGCGTATTTCGCAAGCGACTCATTGCATGCGGCTTACAACACAACATGCACTGAAAAATGGGGCGATTTGCGCCAACCCCACCCCCCCACCGTCAGAAAGGGTGCTTAAGCAGAGATTTTTCGAGATCG
>JBOGLX010000025.1:0-58259 GCA_050745765.1 Occallatibacter sp.
GATGTGAATCATGCGGAAATTACAGTAGAGGCATCATGGCAAACCTGAAAGTAACGATACTGCACGACGTCTGGGAAGAGGGCCCGCCGGAGCCGGAGCCGGTCAAGTCGCCGCGCGGCAAGAACGGCAAGCGCCGAAATAAGAAGCGAGACCCGCTGCACGACCGCGAAGAGATCTTCGAGGCGTTGACAAAGCTCGGGCACGAACCTTCCTATCACGTCCTCGACGGCAAGAACCCATCGCTGCTTGCGCTCGCTAAGTGTTCCGCAGACCTAGTCTTTAACCTCACGGAGTCTTACGCCGGTCACGACACGATGGACAAGAACATCGCCGCCTATCTGGAACTTCTGCACATTCCATATACCGGCGGCGGTCCGGAGGCTCTCTATCTTGCCCAGGACAAGGCGATCGCAAAAAAGATCTTCGACTTTCACAAGATAAAGACCCCCGACTTCGCAACTTCCTATAAAGGCCGCACGGATCACGCGCACGATATCGAGTTTCCATTGATTGTGAAGCCTGTGTCCGAAGACGGATCGGTCGGCATCGACAACGGCTCCGTCGTCGATAGCGTGAAAGAGCTGATGGAGCGCATTGACTACATCCACGAGGAATTCGACAGCCCGGCGCTCATTGAGGAGTACATTGAAGGGCGCGAAATCTACGCTTCCATTCTCGGCAACGATAACGCCGAAGTGCTCCCGCTGATTGAACTCGATCTCTCCAGGCTTCCTAAGGGAACGCGGCGGATCGCCGGTCAGGACGTGAAGTTCGATTACGAGACCGAGGCCTACAAAGTGACAAAATCCGCGCCCGCCGAAGATCTCGACGAAGAGATCGCCAAGAAGCTTCAGGACACCGCGCTCGCCGCCTGCCGGGCCCTCAAGCTGCGCGACTATAGCCGCGTCGATATGCGGTTGAACAAGGAAGGCGAGGTGTACGTCATCGAAGCGAACCCCAACCCGTGGCTCGCCGGCGCCGCGGAATTCACCATGGCAGCCAAAAAGGCCGGCTACACATACACAGACATGATCGATAAGATCGTGGAACTGGCCCGCGCCCGTTCCATGTAGTTAAAAAATATCGGAAGGACGCACTACAATTTTTTGCAATTCAATCATTACATGGCCGCCTGGCCAAGTATTGCGTGTATCGACACGCCGGTCTGGTAGGAAGACTCAGATCCGCATCGGCATCAGAACGTAGCGGTACTTGTACTCGGCGTCGGGGTCTTCGGGGCGCATCTGGCCGGCGGATTGGGAGTCTTTGAATTCCAACCGCACTTCGCCGGCGTTGTCGAGCGCCTTGAGGAAGTCGAGGATGTAAATCGAATTGAAGCCGACGATGATCGGGTCGCCGGAGTAGGGCGTGTCGATGGTGTCTTCGCTTTCGCCGGACTCGGTGGAGTTGGCGCTGATCTTCAGCTCGTTGCCTTCGAGCTTCATGCGGATGGCGCCGGAGCGCTCGTCGGCGAACTGGGCGACGCGCTGGATGGCCGACGACAGCTCGCTCGAACGCACCACGGCGAATTTGGTGTTGTCGCGGGGCATGACGGCCTCGAAGTTGGGGAACTGGCCGGAGAGCTTGCGCGTGCTCAGCGTGCGATGGCCGACGCGGAAGAAGAGGGTGTGCTCGTCGTCGGCAAACTCCACCTTTTCGGCTTCGGTGGCGGCGAGCAGCACCTGCAGCTCCTGGAGCGCCTTGCGCGGGATGAGGACACGCTTCTCGCCGCTGATGCCTTCAAGCGTCTCGTTAGGCTTTTCAACGAAGGAGAGGCGATGGCCGTCGGTGGCGACCATGGCGAGCGACTCGGTTTTGATGACGAGCAGAGCGCCGTTGAGCGTGTAGCGCGACTCCTCGTTGGAGATCGCGAATATGGTACGCGCAACGATCGTCTTGAGGGCCACGGCGGAGATACTGGTGGCGGCGATGGATGGAAATTCGGGCACCTGCGGGTAATTGGCGCGCGCCATACCCACCATTTTTGTGTTGGACCGGCCGCTGCGTATCTGCACCCAGTGGTTCTCAAGCAGCTTGATAGAGATGTCGCCGTCGGGAAGCAGCTTGACGTAGTCGTAGAGCTTGCGCGCAGGGATGGTGCACGCGCCGGGCTTCTTCACCTTGACGGCGGCGCTGGTGCGGATGGCCTGGTCGAGATCGGTCGCGGTGATGTTCAACCGGTCCTGGTCGGCTTCAAGGAGGAAGTTCGAAAGGATGGGGATGGTGGTCTTGCGCTCGACCACGCTCTGCGTGGCTGTGAGTTCCTTCACCAGATCCTGGCGGCTTACGGTAATCTCCATCGCTGCCCCCTGTGCGGCCGGCTTCTCCACTTCCAAATCCACGATCGGCATAAGCTCACCTACGCTCCCGAAGTCAAGTTGCGGCTCTTGCCACACTCTACAACAACCGAGGCTGCGGCGGAAACCGCTGTCTTTTCTTCTCTTTGATTGTAGTCACGGGCGGGAATCCGTGCGCGTGGAAAAACGGGACGCATTTGTCGAAAAGCGGGCCTGGCGGTTTGTCCGGCCAGGCCGTGGCCGCGGCAGCCGTGAAACGCACATTTTCGGGACGGGGTGTGGGTCCGGTACAGCGTCCGATTCGTTACCTCCCAGGTCTCAAAATCGAGACCTGGGGCACCCAAGTTCGTGGGTTCTGAGATGAAACCACGAGGGCGCGGTTCGAGGTGCGCCATTACGGGTGGTGAGAAACGTAAGAAGAATATAGATAAAAAATAGTAGTAGTCGTAGTTCGAAGAGGAAATGTGGGAATTCATTCGATGCAATTGCAGGAGTGTGGGTTTGAGTGTGGGAGAGTTTTCTAAATCCTGTCTGTCGAAATCTGGACTTTTGGAAAACATGAAGGAAATGGGCTGCAGTGGGGCCAGATTTCCCACCGTTCCCACAGGGTGCTGGGAAAAGCCTGTGCAAGGCAGGCGGGTTCTGTGAAAGTTCGGTCCAAGGCGTCGTACAGCAATGGCTTGCAATGTGCGCGAGATGCACACTGAAGGCGCGGTCCACAGTTTCCACATGAAGCGCAATGTGGTGGAAGGTGGGCAGCGATTCGCGCGTCAGCGGCTTACGTCGCTTGCGCGTTTGCGCCAGGAGGCAGGCGCGGCGCTGCAGCGGCGGGCCGGCTCAATGCTCGCTTAGCACCCTGTCGATGGCCGCCTGCGCTATGGGAGTCATGAGCGCGTAGCCCGCGGCGTTGGGATGCAGGCCGTCTTCGGCCAGCTCGCGCCGCAGCAGGCCGCGCTGGTCGGCCATCGCGGCGAAGTAATCGAGATAAATGAGGGAGTGCGCGGCGCAGTACTGCCTGAGCCACTCGTTCAGCGCCAGAATCCTCTTCTGTGGCCGCAAGACGAAGTGCCTCATGGCGGCGAACGAAGCGTGGTGCACGGGGGTTACGGAGCCGAGGGCGATGCGGATGCCATGTACCTCTGCCAGCTCGGCCATGGTGGCCAGGTTGCCCGTGGTGTGTTCGAGCGTCATGGGGCCGGTGTTGCCCGCGATGTCGTTGGTGCCGGCGAGGATCAGCACCAGCGCCGGGCGCAGGTCGACCACGTCCGGCCGGAAGCGCAAGAGCATCTGCTCCGTGGTCTGCCCGCCGATGCCGCGTTTGATGCAGCCCACGCCCGGAAACGAGGCATCGAGGTTCCAGAGGGCGGTGATCGAGTCGCCGAAAAAGACGACGCGCCGCTCGCCGGGCGCCGGTGCGCCAAGGGCGGCGTTGGCGTCCCGATATTGGTAGAGACTCCCGAAGTCGTTGAAGAACCTGGCGATCGGAGTTCTCCTCAATCCTGCACTGTGCGCCGCGCAGGCAGCTTTCTTATACTTTAATTTCCATGTCCTACGCGGCGGCTATCGATCGACTCAGCGCACTGGCGCCGGAGCTTGCCTCGAAGCCGGGGCAGCCGCGGCGGAAGTTCTCGCTGGACGAGGTGCGCACGCTGCTCGGCGCGCTGGGCGACCCGCAACTGCGCTTCCCGTCCGTGCTGATTGCCGGGACCAACGGCAAAGGCTCGACCGCGGCCACGCTGGCGTCGATTTTGAGCGCCGCGGGCCTGCGCACCGGGCTTTACACTTCGCCCCATCTGGTGCGGCCCAACGAGCGCATCCGCGTGGGCGAGGCGGAGATCGCCGACGGAGACTTTGCGCGGCTCTACTTCAAAGTGGACGACACGGCACGGCAACTTCTCGTCGACGGCCATTTGCCGCAGCCGCCCAGCTACTTTGAGGTGCTGACCGCGCAGGGATTTTTGTACTTTGCCGAGCGGCAGGTGGACCTGGCGGTGCTTGAAGTGGGCATGGGCGGCCGGCTGGACGCGACCAACGTTGTCGACCCTCTGGTCTCCGTGATCACCGACATCTCGCTCGACCATACGGAGTGGCTTGGCTCGACGGTGGCGGCGATCGCGCGGGAAAAGGCGGGGATTTTGCGCACCGGCGGATTGATGGTGACGCTGCCCCAGCATCCGGAGGCCAACCGGGCGCTGGGCGAAGCGGCCGAGCGGCTTGACGCGCGCGGGGTGAGCGCCGTGCCTTATATGCCTGCCGGCGTGGGAATGGCCGGCCCCTACGAAGTGGAGGTTCTGGGCGAGCCGATCGAGGTGGATTCACCGCTGGCCGGCGCGCATCAGCAGCGCAACGTGGCGCTGGCCATGGCTACGGCGGTGGTGCTGGCCGGGGAGTTCGGTTTCCCGGTGACGCCCAAGGCCATCGCCGCCGGGATCAGGCAGACGCGCTGGCCGGGCAGGCTGGAACGCATGGTGGCGCGCGGCGCGGAGTGGGTGCTGGACGTGGCGCACAACCCGGCGGGCGCCTGGGCGCTGCGCTCGGGGCTGCGCGGCATCCTGGAGGTGCGCAGGCCCAGGACGCTGGTCTTCAGTTGCCTGCGCGACAAGCCCGTGGCCGAGCTGGCGCAGATTCTTTTTCCGCTCTTCGACCACGTGATCCTGGCGCCCATTCACACTTCGCGCGGCGCAGCCATGGAGGACCTGTTGGCCGCGGCCGCGGCCACCGGCACGCAGGCGACGGCGGCGGAGTCGGTGAGCGACGCGCTTGCGCTGGCCCAGGAAGGCAGCCATGGCGGGGTCATCGTGGTTTCGGGGTCGGTGTACCTGGTTGGAGAGGCGCGGTCTCTGTTGCTTGCCGGTGGGTTGCTTGCCGGGGGTGGCGCGCCAGCATGAGTGCACGCCCGAATCCATTGCCCTGGTTCTACCGCTGGCGCACCAACCTGGTTCAGGCGCCGGTGTTATTTGCGGTCACGGCGGCCTGCGGCACCGTGGCGCTGCTGGTCTCGCTCTTCGACAAGACGGGCCGTTTGCAGCACAGTGTTGCCCGGATGTGGGCGCGGGCCGGCGTCTGGGTTTCGTTTTCGAAGATTACCGTGCGCGGCGCGGAGAACCTGCGCAAATGCCCGGTGGCCGTTTACGCCTCCAACCACACCTCGTACATGGACATACCGGTGGTCTTCGCCACGCTGCCTTTTTCGTTCCGCATTTTGGCCAAGAAGGGGCTCTGGCAGTGGCCGTTTATCGGCTGGTACCTTGAGCGCTCGGGGCAAATTCCCATCGACGCGGACAATCCCCACGCGGCGTTGTCGAGTCTGGGCAGGGGCGTTAAAGCGCTGCGTAGCGGAATGCCGCTTTTCATTTTTCCCGAGGGCGGCCGGACGCCGACTGGCGGCCTGCACCCATTTCTCTCCGGCGCGGCATTTCTGGCGATCCGCGCGCAAACGCCGCTGGTGCCCATTGCGCTGGAAGGCGTGTACGACCTGCTGCCGATGCACGCGCGGCATTTTTATCCCTGCGAGCTGACGATCAGCGTGGGCGAGCCGATTGAGACCAAAGGGATGCACCTGCGCCAGGCCGACGAGCTGACGGCGAGGCTACGGGCCGCGATTGAGGCGCTACTCGAGGCCCAGGCTGCGGCGGCCGGTCAAAATGCGGGTCAAGGCGCCGCGGTGCGCGCGTAAACGCCAGAAGAAGCAGAGCCAACATTTGAAAAGCCGGCAGCTTCAAATTCCATTCGCGTTTCAAGGCTGCGTGCGCCCCCTCACGCCTGCACCGGGTTGCCGAGCGCGCGGCGCCGTAGCCGGCGCCACAATTCGCGCCACACCTCTTTCAGGCCGAACACGAAATAGCACTCGACGATGAGGCCAAGCGTGCCTGCCGTTGCGGCCGCAGCCACAATCAGGAGTGAGTGTTGCCGCGCGTAGTGGACCAGTTCGATGCACAGAGGCAGAGAAACCAGCATGACGAGGCACAGTTTTATGACGGGGATGTAGTTGATCGACGGATCGTTATTGAACAGTTTCCGGTTTTCCCGATAAATGAGGCCCATCTGGGTAAACTCCGAAACCAGCCAGACGAACATGAAGCCGTGAAGCCCAAACAGCATGGTAAAGGGAATGCTTACACCGACCATCAGCAGGTTTCCGAAAAAGACAATCATCGATAGCTGCTTATGCGTGTTGGTTGAGAACTGGAAGAACTGCTTGTGGTCGCGCATGCTCATGGCGCCGGAGATCAGAGCCATAAGGGCATAGGTAAAGGGTTCGAACAACCTGGGTTTGTGCAGCCAGATTTCGAGCAGAACGGGCGAAAAGAGAAATGTGCCCAGATTTGCGACGGGAATGAGGCCGAAAATGACTTTCTCGGAATAATGAAATAAGTTGAGCAGCTTTTTCATGTCGCGCTCGGCGAAGCTGAAGGTAATTTCCGGCGCGATCGCATTGGTGAGCACCTGGAGCATTTGCCTGGCGGTGGCCAGGACCGTGCGGCTGATGCTGAAGAGGACCACAATTTCCGGACCGAGAATCCACTGCAACAGGATCACCGGGGCCTGGTAGGTCAAGAACCCCTGGGCATAGATCATGGCAAACTGGCCGCTGGGAGCCAGGGTGGACTTGGCCGTCTTCCAGTTCGCGCCCTGAAGCCCGAGAGGCAGGCCGTTCAAACGCTTCTTCAGGTCCAGGATGGTAAGCAGGGCGACGATCATGACCGCGGCGAACTGGCTGAAGGCGATAACAGAAAAAGAGGCCCGCATCATTGCCAGCGGCAGCACGGTCAAAACCACGCTGAGGCGGCGCGCGTTATACCAGGTCAATCCGCGATGCGCCTCTTCGACGACCATGAACATGTTGTTGTAGTACCCGAGGAAAATCTGGGCGATCATCTGAAGGCCCAGGAAAAATGCGGTCAAACGCGCTGTCAGCGGGGAGATGGTGGAGAGATGGAGCAGGGAGGCGATGGGCAGAATGAGCGTGCAGGCTGAAAGCAGAATGCCCACAACGATCAGGCCCAGCAAGAGGGCCAGCGTGCTGCCCTGGAGCTCGCGATACCTGGCCATCTCATTGCGCTTGCGCAGGATGGTGAGCTCATTGCTTGCGTAAGTGGTAATACCGAAGTTGAGAGTGCCCAGATAGCTGAGCGTGCTCGAAAGCACGAGCCACTCCCCGTATTTGCTGACGCCGTAAAAATGCAGAAAGGCGGGGGGGAGCAGAAACTGCGTAATCAGCGTAATGCCGATTCCCGCTCCCAGTGCGCCCAGCATTTTTAGAATTCGTTTGAACATGGTCCTCGACGAAGCCGCGTCAGCTCTATCGGCAGTCAGTGGGATGCGGGAATCGGAACAGCGGCCCGAACCGGCCGGAGCACCGCGTCTACCGGCATGCAGTACAGAAATCGCCCTCTGCCTGCGCGACGCCGGAACTGCGCACCGCAGGGGGAAGCGCGATGACGGCAATCCGACAGCCATCCGGGTTGCCGATTCCAGAGACGCAACATCCGGCGCTTGCGGGGAAGGCTCAATGAAGTTCCGTGGACGGAAATCGGATGTGACTCTGCACGCGATTATTTCATGAAGCAGGCGGCGCGGTCTTGCGCGCTGTTCCCGTAGTGCGCGAAGATGCCCAGGGAGAAATGAGCATGATCGTCGAGATGCGCACCTACAGGACGAAGCCGGGCAAGCGTGCTGAATTTCTGGAGGTCTTCCGTACCAAATCCATGCCGGCTCATGCCGAGATCGGGATGAAGATCCTCGGTCCGTGACTTTCCCTGGAAGACCCCGAAACGTTCTTCTTTATGAGGGGTTTCCCCGACCTTGCCTCGCGCGAGCCGATGAAGGCGAAGTTTTATGAGGGCGAGCTATGGAAGCGCGAGCTTGAGGCTATCCTGATGCCGATGCTCGAAAAGTACGACGTGGTGCTGGTGGACGATCCAGGCGATTTGATTTGCTGGTGATTCGGTTTGCTGCGGCTTTCCCGGGCGGTCCAGAGGCAAGAGCATCGCCTGCACGTGGCAAAAATGGATCGCGGTTAGTATAATCAATGTTATAATCAGTGCAATGGAGATAAGTATGTTGAAGCTGAAGGTTACAAGCATTGGTAGCTCGGCGGGGATTGTGCTTCCGAAAGAGGCGCTGGCGCGGCTTAAGGTAGCGAAAGGCGATTCCGTCTTTCTGACCGAAGCGCCCGATGGGTTCCGCATCACCCCGTACGATCGTGGGTTTGAGGAGCAAATGTCCTTGGCTCGGAAGTTCATGCGCGAACGGCGCGATGCGTTGCGGGAGCTAGCGAAGTGAGCGAACGCACGTGGCGCTGGGTGGATGAAGGGGCAGTCTATGCGATTCACGATGAACAGATCGCGGAACACGGCGGGCTGGCTGGAGTGCGCGACAAGGCGCTTTTGCTCTCCGCGCTGGCCCGCCCTCAGCACCGCGAAGCGTATGGGAATCCGGATTTAGCCGAGCTTGCCGCCGCTTATGCCGTTGGGATCGCTCGAAACCATCCATTTCTTGACGGCAACAAGCGGACGGCCATTGTGATTGCAGCCGGCGTCTTCCTGCCTCTCAACGGCTATGAGCTCGTGGCTGACAATTTCGAAATCGTGCGGGTGATGCTGGCCGTGGCCGATGGAACCATGCCGGAGCCGGAATTGGCAGCGTGGTTCCGCACCTACATGCGCGCTTTGTAGGGGCCTGCGTCTCTCGTTTTCTTCGCGCCTGGATTTCCGGCGTCGGAAATGCGTCTCGGTAGTAGTATTCTGGGACGTTCCCGGGAGCGGTTTATTGCCAACCTATTTCTCCATGAAATGGAAGCGCGAGCTTGAAGCGATCCTGATGCCGATGCTCGAAAAGTACGATGTGGTGCTGGTGGACGACCCGGAGGGTGCGCTTGGCTGGCGATGATAGCCGGCAGGTGGGAAGACCAGGTTAGAGAAGAGTCATTCCCGCGGCCTTCGCGGCGCTCAGGTCAAAGGTGACGGTATTCCGGCAACCGGCTGCATGTCCCAATCTCTCGATGAGGCAGTCGGCAAAGTCGGCCTTGGCGGCTGCGAATCGGCCCAGCGCCTGCGTCAATGCGGCGTGGCTTTCAACCACCAGTTCAGGCGAGTTGAGCAGCCGTTCGAGGCACAAGATCAGTTGGGCTTTGGGCAGACGATACCGGCTTCGCAGCACCCAGACCAACTCCACAACGGAAACGATCGTGACAAAGCCGGGCGCCTCGGGGGTGAGGGTTTGCAGAAACAATTCCGCACGTTTGCTCTCGACCAGATCGTCCAAAGTGAAGAAGCGAACCAGAACGTTCGTGTCGAGTCCTCTCATCGCCTTTGGTTCAATCCTCAAAGGTCAACAGGCCCGCCCAACCCTTGGCGATCGTCTTGTTCATTTCTTCGATGGATACCGGTTTGCCCTTCAAGCGTGCAATGCCTTTCAGCTCCATGATCGATCCCGTCTTCGGCTTGAGGATGTACTCGCCCTTTTCACCCTCGATGAATCTCACCCGGTCGCCTGGTTTGAGGCCGAGCTTCTTTCTTACCTCGATCGGAATCGTGATTTGACCTTTAGACGTAACCGCTGCGGTTGCCATCAAAGCTCCCTTTTCGTAATAATAGCCGATTTCCTTACATTTGGTAAGGAGATGGCCCTTCATGCGGCGCCGTCGAGGCGGTCCAGAATGCGCCTGAGTTGGGTGTCGTTGTCGTAGCCCGAGGAAACGGCGCGTTGGCGGGATCGCAGGGCGATGGCGTCGCGCAGATCGGGCTGGTCGAGGTAGAAACGGCATTTGTCGGCGCACTCCTCAACGTCGGAGAAATAGACCGCCTCGCGGTCCTCCTCGAACAGGGCTTTGTGTCCGCCGGTCCGGAGCGCGAGCAGGAATCCCTGGCAAGCGGCAATCTCGACACTTTTGTGGCTGATGTCGTCCTCGTGGAAGTGCGTTACAAAGCTTAGATTGATGCGGGAATTCCAGATGGCTTCGCGGTATTCGGAGTCGCCGAGGTAGCCGCCTGTGACGAGACGCGCGTAGGCCTCTGGTGAGAGGAACTTCTTCCATCGGGGACCGGCGATGGCGACCGGGATTCGTTTTTCCACTGCGAGCCGCTGCAGAAACGCGGGCCGCTCCTCGAATGGACTTCCGACATAGGAGACGTCCCGTGTCCGTCCGGTGTCGTACCAGCCTGCCGGCGGCGGAAAATGAATCGATGGCTCGAAACTGAGCGTGGTTTTGATCCAGGGCAGGCCCCATTGGCTGTAACGCACTACATCGGACTCGCGAAACAGGCAATGCAGATCGAAGAGCCTGAAAACTCGCCGAAACTGCAGCCAGCAATCGTACTCGATCGGTCCAAATGGATTGTCCTGGTTGTAGCAGACGGTCTGCGCACCGGTTTTCTTGATCTCGCGGATAGTATTTTTCGAATAGTAGATCGGCTTGTCGAACCACACGACGTCCGGTTTATGTTGCGCGACTGCGCGCAGCAGGTCGCGATTGATCGCGTGGATGAAGGGACCGACCGGGAAGCGGTTTCTTGCAACGGTCAGAGGCTTTGAGCGGGGCTGATATTGGGTTTCGTCAAAGAGCATCGTCTGCGTGTTGAGCCGTCGAAGGGCGCGAAGACGATAGCCCGCGGTTCCTCCTGGACTTGAGTCGCCGATGTATAGGATGCGGCGCGTAGGCGGCGGGGTCAACAGGGACTCCGTGAGAAAAGATGGATGAGTCTCTACGGCCCATTATTTCACGGAGCCCGCAGCGTCCTCCTCCGGCGGCGATCTGGTTGACGGACCGTTTCTGCGAACGCACGAGCCGTGCGAGCTACCCCAGCTCAGTGGAAGGGGCTTACACTGAAATCAATGACCGCCCGCATCGCCATTCCGGAGCCAAGCAGCGATCCTGAATACAACGGCCGGTCGCTGCGGCATTATCTTGATGCGTTGCAGGCTTTGGGGGCCGAGCCGGTTGTGGTTCCCATGGGGGCGCGCCAGGAGCAGGCGGCGAAGCTGCTGGGCGATACGCAGGGCGTTGTGCTGCCGGGCAGCCGCTATGACGTGGACCCGCAGCGCTACGGCGAAGAGCGCACGCCCCAGTGCGGAGAAGATGACCCGGCGCGCACCGCCGTCGACGAACTGCTGCTGCAGGACGCCTTCAATCTGCACAAGCCGATCCTTGCCATCTGCCACGGCATGCAGACCTTGAACGTCTGGTGCAACGGCTCGTTGGTCCAGGATCTGGACGTAGCGCTGAAGACGCCGGTGAACCACCGGCCCGGCCGCGACGTGGTCCAGGCACACCCGGTGCGAGTGGCGCCTGGCTCGCGCCTGGCGGCTCTGCTGCCATTGGAAGAGCAGGCCGGGGTTCAGGTGAACTCCAGTCACCACCAGGCTGTCCGCGTCCCCGGCGACAATCTGCTGGTGAGCGCGGTTTCGCCGGCGGATGGGGTCATTGAGGCCCTCGAGCTCGACGCGCCCGGCCACTTCGTTATCGCTGTGCAGTGGCATCCGGAACGAACACTTGCGCAGAGCGCGTTTTCGCGGGCGATCTTTGCGGCGCTGGTGGAAGCAGCCGGGGCCTGGCAGCCGCGCCGCGTGAGCGAGTCGGTCGCTCCGGCGTGAGCGAGGCTGTTGGCAGCGCAGGGGCGCGGTTGAATGAGCTTCTGGCCGAAGCTGCGGTTTCACCGCTCGATGCAGGGCAGCTCCCCCGGTTCGAAAGCTACCTTTCGCTTTTTGTTCGCTGGAATTCTCGTCTCAATTTGTCCTCGGTTCGCGGTGAGCAAGGCATATTGGCGCGCCATTTCGTCGAGTCGATTGCCTGCGCGCAGGCGCTGCCCGCGGGAATCCGGACGCTGCTCGATTTAGGCTCCGGAGCCGGCCTGCCCGGGATTCCGATCGCACTGTGCCGGCCGGAAATCAAGGTAACCCTGGCGGAATCGCAAGGTAAGAAGGCGGCGTTTCTTCAGGAGGCTGTCCGCGTGCTGGGCCTGTCAGCCGCGGTTCATGCCGGCCGGGCCGAGTTGCTCACGTTGCCGTTCGATTGCGTAACGCTGCGCGCCGTGGATCGGATGCCGCGGGCCGTAAGCGCCGCCGTCAGGCTGGTTGCTCCCGGCGGCTGGCTGGCTTTGATGACGACCGAGGGCGAACTGTCCGCACTGCAAGCGGCTGCCAGCACGGAGTTTTCATGGCGGACAACCGTCCCTCTCCCCGGCAGCATTGAGCGGCTGCTTGCTTTGGGAGAACGTCAACTCGCCGGTTCATAGATCGCCAGGCTCAATTCGGTGGTCCGGCTCAAAGCCGCTGTGAGGGTCCTCGGCAATCAAGCAGCGTGAATCAGCGCTGCGCTCAATGCGGGCACCCAGCATTTGACCTCCGATCCGTGGACGGCGACCGTATAGGCGGGCCCCGGAGAGAACGACCCATCGGGGCTCACCGTCGCTCCTTGAATCGTGACTCCCGAGTGCGCCATCAGCTCAGGCCCGGCTGCTCCGGCGCTCAGATCCGTCAAAGCCAGCAGCGAAGCGGAGTGTGCCCGGTGCGGTAGATGAGCCGTAAGCTCCAGATTCTGCTTGAGATCCTTGTTGACGATGACCAGGTTCGAGCCGCCGGTCGAGGATTTCACGGCGTAAGCGGTGGCGTTCAGGCCGCCCGCATCCAGATTGGCCGTATGGAGCGGCCCCTGACCGGCAAGTGTAAATAATAGCAGCCCGTAGTACTCGGGCCGCGCCTCCACCACACGCCCGCGGTCGTCGGCGATGGGCGTGTAGCCGCCGCCGTTCCCGCCTCCGTGCAGATTGATGCCGCTTGCGCCGCCAAGCGCGCAGTCAAAGAGAAAGTCGATCACCCAGAGCGACGAGGCATAAGAGTCGCTGACACCGTTGGCGCCGCCGTGGTAGTACGAATTGCACTCGGCCATGCGGTAAGGAACCCCGATCTCCTTTGCCGCAACGTCTAGCGCGGCGAGCTCCTTGACCAGCTTCGGGTCCGGCGTGATAAGGAACTCGGCGGTTGAAGTGGGCAGTTGGCCGTTGCCCCGATAGTAGTGCTGGGTGAGCAGAGTGATCTCGTTCTTCGTAACGGTCTTGCCGAAGGGGATGGTCCACTTCTCGTAGTTGCTGGCGGAGGCCGGGCCGGTGATGGCCACGCCAGGCGTTTTGGCGAGGATAGCCTTGCGGAACTGCTCCCAGAGCGGGATGAACTGGCCAAGCGACCAGTGGCCGGCAAAAGCATTGTGTGGATGGCCGTAGATGTCGCACTCGTTGCCGATCTCGATGCCAAGCAGCGAGGAGCCGAGCGCCTTGGCGGCATAAGCTACCTCGTCCGCTGCCAGCTCGGGGCTGGTTTTGCCGTGGGCAACTCCTTCGAGATTTACGCCATAGAGGCACTTCCAGCCAGTCGCCTTCACGAATCCGGCCAGTGCGTCCACATCGCCGGGCGCGATCTGCCCCGGTGTCTGGCCCGCGCCGTTCGGGGTCCAGACGTTGCGCTCCACCGAATTGCCGCCGATGCGCAGCACGCCGAGGCCGAGCCGTTTGAACAAGCCGATCAGATCCGCATTGGAAGGCGCGAAAAGCGGCTCATAGAGCGTGTTCTTCTCGTACGAAAGCCCTGGGAAATACGGGTCGATCAAGCCGGCGCTGGCCGACGTAACGGTCAACGAGGCTTGAATGACCGGCCCTGAAGGTTTCGGCTGCGGATTCTTGATCGCAGGCGCGGCTCCCCATGCGGAGCGGGGATCGGGCAAAACGGAAGCGGCCGCCAACGCGGCAAAACCGCCCAACGCCTGGCGCCGAGTGATTGAAAGTGGATGGATTGCCGAGTGCGGATTAGAGATGGGAAAGGGAGTCAGGTTTTTCATCGGCGAAAGTCTACCACACGGTCCAACCGCAGGACGCGCGGACGCCGGCCGGGGTTTGCCGCCCGACGATTGTTCGCGCTCTGGATCGCGTCGCTGCGCTATGTAATCTGAATCAAAAACCGCACCGTAATAGGGCGTGTTTCAGGGTGAATCCCGCACCGCAGGCAGTCGGCCCATAGGCCGTGGCGCCTGGGCTTTTTTGTCTTGGGGGCGCGAGCGTGTTCCACGTGGAACACGCCGTGTGCGATTGGCGTAAAGACCGCTAAACGCTCCACGTGGAACAGAGCTGCTAAAGCGCCAAAACAGTCCCGTTCCAATGTGGGAATGGGATCAAAAAATGGCGACGTTGTCATGCGCATCCGGGAAGTTTTCCACCGAGCGGTCGTTTTTCCTGCCAGAACCGCGCCCTCCCGGTGCAGCCCTCGAAGTCGTTTCCCAGCAAGACGTTGGCCGCCTTGAAATGCTTTTCCAAACGGGCGCTTTCCACAGCTTTGCCGCGTTCTCCACAATGCAAGCCCCCTACTCAGCCTGCCGCTGCCTTTAACCTTGAAGGCCATGGGCAAGATTCTAGGCGTGGTCAATCAGAAGGGTGGTGTGGGCAAGACAACCACTGCCATCAACCTGGCTGCCTGCCTCGCCATCGAGGGCCTGCGCGTACTCCTGGCCGACTGCGATCCTCAGGCTAACGCCTCCTCCGGCCTCGGCCTGCAGCGCGACGACAACCGCCGTTCGGTCTACGATCTGCTCACTGGCGAGTGCCCAGCCGACCAGGTCATCCTGCCCACCGAGCTCGACCGGCTCTGGCTCCTGCCCAGCTCCAACAACCTCACCGGCGCCAATATCGAGATCGCTGGCGCCCCAGACCGCGCTATCCGTCTCCGTCAGGCCCTTGAGCCCATCAAGCTCGAGTACGATCTCATCGTCCTCGACTGCCCGCCAGCCCTCGATCTGCTGACGCTCAACGTTCTTGCCGCCGCCGAAACCCTCATCGTTCCGATGCAGGCCGAGTACTTCGCTCTCGAAGGTGTCTCTGAGCTGATTTCAACCCTGGAGCGGGTCCGCGCCAACTTCAACCCCGCTCTCACCATCGAGGGCGTGCTGCTGACCATGTACGACGACCGCACAAACCTTGCCCAGCAGGTCACAGACACTCTCCGCGACTACTTCCGCGACCGCCTCTACCACACCGTGATCCCGCGCAACGTGCGCCTGGCTGAAGCTCCCAGCCACGGCAAGCCGGTCGCGTTGTACGACCCGCGGTCCCGGGGAGCCGAAGCATACTTTGAGCTTGCCGGTGAATTTCTTGCACGCAACAAGATGGAAAGTCCGCGCAGCCTGGAGCGGAAAACGGCCGCCGTAGTGCGCCGGGAGGCCAAAGTGCACTTCTGGCCGTACTCCTGATGGGCTTTGACCGGGACATTCGAGCGAACTTCCCGTCAACTTAAGTTTCACTCATCGGTTTCTTTCACCGGACCACAAGGACGTTGAACCATGAACACAGCAACCGCCGCCGACAACAAACGCCGAGCCCTGGGCAAAGGGCTCGATTCGCTGCTCCCGCGCGCCCAAGCGCCCACCCCCTCCGAAACCGAAGGCGGTCAACCCCGCGAGATTCCTGTCGGCCAGATCGACCCGAACCCCTTCCAGACGCGCTCTCACATGAGCGAGGAGCAGTTGGCCGAGCTTGCAGCTTCAATTACCGCCAATGGCGTGGTGCAGCCGGTTCTGGTGCGCCCCCTGGCCAACGGCCGTTTCCAGCTCATTGCCGGCGAGCGCCGCTGGCGCGCCTCGCAGATTGCCGGCAAGGCCGCCATTCCGGCCATCTTGCGCCAGGTCTCCGACGAGCAGGCGATGGAGATCACCATCGTCGAAAACCTGCAGCGCGCCGACCTGAACCCCATGGAGCAGGCCCGCGCCTTCGACCGTCTTGCCCGCGAGTTCCACATGACGCAGGAGCAGATGGCGCAGCGCACGGGCAAGGACCGCGCAAGTGTAGCTAACTTCTTGCGTTTGTTGCGCTTACCTGCGTCGGTGCAGGCCCGCGTCGAATCCGGCGAGCTGACGTTCGGCCACGCCCGCACCCTGCTGGCCTTCGAGCACGCCGAGGAGATGGAGAGAGCTGCGCAGCGGATCGGCGCACTTTCGCTTAACGTTCGCCAAACGGAGAATTACGTCCAGGGCCTCCTGCACCCCGAGCGCAAGGACAAAGCAGACAAACCGAAACCGCCCATAGACCCTAACGTCCGCGACGCCCAGGACCGGCTGCAGCGCGCTCTTGGCCTCAAGGTGACCGTCGAGGACCACAACGGCCGCGGCAAAGTCATCATCGAGTACGCCCGCCTCGAAGACTTCGATACGCTGATGGAGCAGTTGGCGGGGGACTAAGCGGCGCGAAGCGGAAACTGTTCAGCGTTGAACGAAAAACGGCCCTGGCCAGCGCTCCGGACTCCAGTTCGCTGTTTTACCACTCCTCAAACCGAACCCTCCCATCCCCGCCCAGCACCGAGTGCTTCTGAAAGTTGGCGTCGTCGCGTTGCGGATAGTCGTTGCGGAAGTGGGCGCCGCGGCTCTCGGTGCGCGCTTGCGCCGACTGCAGAATTGCGTGCGCCACGCGGCTCAGCGCCTGCGCCTCGGCCAGCCTTCGGCTGAATTTGCCTTTCCCGGCAATCTCCGCAAGCACGTCCGCGCAGGCTTTCTGCGTCGCCAATCCCTCGCGCAGAAGGGTCTCGTCGCGCAGCAGCCCCGCATCGGCCCACATGGCGCCTTGCAGATTTGCGATCATGTCTTCAACCTGCGCTTCTTCGTCCGCGGAGAGCGGCGCCGGCGAGGAGCCTCGTTCCTCGATCGTTCCCAACGGCAGCCCGTCGGCCAGCATCGACTGCGCCGCGCGCGCGCCGAAGACCAGCCCCTCGAGCAGCGAGTTCGAGGCCAGACGATTGGCGCCGTGGACGCCGGTACACGCCGCCTCGCCCGCTGCGTACAGCCCGCCCAGGCTGGTGCGCCCGCCGAGATCGGTGCGGATGCCGCCCATCAGGTAATGCGCCGCCGGACGCACCGGGATCAGGTCGCGGCCTAGATCGAGCCCATACTGCGCGAGAAACGCGCTGATTCCCGGAAACCGCTCGTGCAGGTTGATGCCGCGTACGTGGCGCATATCGAGATACACAGGCCGCAACCCGCCTGTCGCCGAACCGTCGTCCATCCCTTCGCGGGCGATGGCGCGGGCCACTACGTCGCGCGGGGCCAGTTCGAGCTTGGCGTGATAGAGCTCCATGAAGCGCTCGCCCCGCTCGTTGCGCAGCCACGCGCCCTCACCGCGCAGCGCCTCGGAGATAAGGAACCGCGGCGCTCCCGGCAGCGAAAACGCCGTGGGGTGGAATTGATAGAACTCCATGTCGGCCAGCTCCGCGCCGGCCTGAGCCGCCAGCGCGATGCCGTCGCCAGTGGCCACGGCCGGATTGGTGGTGTCGGAGTAGACCTGGCCTGCGCCGCCCGACGCGACGAGCACGGCCCGCGCCGCAATCCGCATCTCACAGCAGAATTCACCGCCATCCGTGCCTTCAATGCCGGCCGGAGCCAGGTCCGCGCCCACCACGCGCGTGCCGGCCGTCACCAGGCCCGTTACCATGGTCCACTCGGCAAAGCGAATGCGTTTGCTGGCCCGCGCAAAAGCAGCCAGCGAGCGGCCGATCTCGGCCCCGGTGGCGTCGCCGTTGGCGTGCAGAATGCGCGGCAGCGAGTGCGCGCCCTCGCGGGTGCGCAGCAGTTCACCGGCCTCTTCATCGAACCGCGCGCCCCACTCCATTAGCTCCGCCACGCGCAGCGGGCCTTCGCTTACGAGCGCCTCGGCCGCCGGACGGTAGACCAGCCCATCGCCTGCGTTTACCGTGTCTTCAAGGTGCAGGGCAATGTCCTCGTCGCCATCGAGGGCCACGGCGATGCCGCCCTGCGCGTAATGCGTGTTCGATTCGCCCAGCGACTCCTTGGTGACTACCAGAACGTCGCCGTGACGCGCCAGTTCGATAGCCGCGCGCAGCCCCGCCACGCCCGCGCCCATAACAAGATAGTCAACATAGTCAACCTGGGAGAGCTTTGCCATAACATGCAGAATATCAACGCGGGTGACGCCGCGCCGGCGTGTATGCTGTCTTCCATACTCAGGGGCGTTCACTCGCCAAGATCCCCGCGCCGCTTCTGCGGCCGTGTTTTACTATCGATAACTGTGCAGACCATCCGCGTCGATACACCATCGGCCAAATACGACGTCCATGCCGGCAGCGGCCTCATTGAAAGCCTCGCCCATCGCATCGCGCACGCCGTCGGCCGTCTTCCGCGCCGCGTCTTTGTGCTTACCTCGGAGCCCATCTGGGCGCTGTGGGGGCAGGCGTTTTGCACGTCGTTTGCGGAGCCGCCCGTGGCGCTGTTTCTCGCACCCGGCGAGCGCCACAAGACCCTTGCCAGCGTGGAGCATCTAGCCCGCCAGATGGCCGTGGCCGGCGCCGACCGCGGCAGCCTGCTGATCGCCTTCGGCGGCGGAATTGTGGGCGACGTGGGTGGGTTTCTGGCCGCGGTTTACATGCGCGGCATCGCCTATGTGCAGGTTCCCACCACGTTTCTGGCGCAGGTGGATTCGAGCGTGGGCGGCAAAAC
The DNA here is from genome assembly GCA_050745765.1 of Occallatibacter sp. Lineage (GTDB taxonomy): Bacteria > Acidobacteriota > Terriglobia > Terriglobales > Acidobacteriaceae > Telmatobacter. The sequence continues at coordinate 18,778 of JBOGLX010000025.1, forward strand.
CGGCGTGAATCTGCCCGAGGGCAAAAATATGCTGGGCAGCTTTCACCATCCGCGCGCCGTCTTTGCCGACATCGGGGTGCTGGGCACGCTGCCCGACCGCGAGCTGCGCGCCGGATTGATGGAGAGCGTCAAAGCGGGCATCATCCGCGACCGGCTGCTGGCGCGCTTTATGGAAGACCACGCGGACGAGGTGCTCAAGCGCGACGCCAAGGCGCTCGAACGGGTGATCGCGGCATCGATCCGCATAAAGGCGGGGGTGGTGAACAAGGACGAGCGCGATAGCGGGCTGCGCATGATCCTCAACTTCGGCCACACGGTAGGCCACGCCCTGGAACGCGCCACGCGCTACCGCGTGCTGCTCCACGGCGAGGCCATCGGCTGGGGTATGGTGGCCGCGCTGGCCGTGGCCCGGCGCCGCGGAACCATCAACCAACGGCAGATGGACCGGCTCGAAGGGCTCATCTACAAATACGGACCGCTGCCGGCGCTGAAGCTGCGCGCGGCCCGGATCGTCGCGGCCACCAGCAGCGACAAGAAGAATGTCGGCGGCGTGCGGCGTTTCGTGCTGCCGGTCGGCATCGGCGATGCCGGAGTGGTCGAGGATGTGACCGATCCGGAGCTCAAAGACGCGGTACAATATATGCTGGAGCGCGCGGGCGAAACGGCGGGGTAGCCTGGGCGGCAGCGTCTTGGCCTTGTCAACCTGGAAGAAAAGCGGACCGCGCTCGATCGCGTCCAATTATCAGACACATCCGCATCCGATCAGGTACTCGGAGATGGGCGCGGATCGGGATACACTGGAGATGCTCTCGATTGTCCGCTCACTCCCCCATGCGCCGGACTGCGTTGATCGCGCTTTGCGTAGCTGCTCTCGCGGCCTGTCTTGCCGCGGCCGAGGGCTCGCGTCCGGCTAAGCAAACCGCCTCTCGCCGGCGCGCAACTGCGTCCCACCACTTGAGCTCCCACCGGACCGCGGCACGCCGTTCCCGCACTTCTGGGCGCCGAACCTTCCCCGCGTCTGAACACGCTCGCCGCCTGGCCGACGAACGCGCCGGGCGTCTTGCTGCCGAACGCCGCGAACGCTACGCTGCCGAGCGGCACGCACGCTACGAAGCTCAACGCCGTGCACACTACGCGGCCGAAGTCCACTCCCGGGAAGTGGACGAGTTGGCCAGACGCTATGAAGAGGGTTACGACGCCGGTTATGCCGCGGCCCATGCCGCAGCCGAAAAGGAGCTGGCCGGCGAGGCCGAGCGCCGTTTGCCGCGGCGGGCGCCGGACGTCTCTTCCTCAATGCTCCACACTGGCATCTCAGTCGCCGAGCCCGCTGTTGCCCATCGCTCACCCTCATGGCCGGTGGACGCGAGCGAGATCGATTCCGCCAACCTGGCGACAGCCGCATCGGGCTCGACGCCTGCGGCGGACGGTCAGCCCGACGTCAGCGCTGAATCCGCGACTTTCGATACAGCCGAGGCCGGTCGCCATCCGCCTGTAACCATGGAAGCCTCTCTGCTGATGCTGCGCGAGCCGGTCCCTCCGCCGCTGCGCGGCACGCTGGCTTCGCTCATGCGCCAGAACCAGCGGCTGGACGCCGAGGACGTGCCGCGCATCCAGAACGACGGCGAGCTCGAGCGCCGCATTGCCGAGAAGCTGCTGGCGCCGCTGCCCGTTTCCGACGGGCTCACCGTGAACCCCAGCCTGCCCGCGCTGCGGCGCTACTGCCGGCCGTGGACCGCAGAGTTTCTTACCGACCTGGCGCGCATTCACGACGCGCTGTTTCACCGGCCGCTTCAGATCGATTCGGCGGTGCGGCCGGTCTCCTATCAGCGGCAGTTGATGCGGGTGAACGGCAATGCCGCGCCGGCCGAGGGCCAGATCGCCAGCCCGCACGAGACCGGCGCCACCATCGATATTGCCAAGAAGGGCATGACGTGGCGCGAGATCGGCTGGATGCGCCGCTACCTGCTCACCCTGCAGAACGCCGGCTTGATCGACGTCGAGGAGGAGTTCGAGCAGGCCTGCTTTCACATTACCGTCTACGACACCTACGGGTCGGCGCATCCTCTGCGCCGCGCCGCGCGCCCCGATCGCAGCCGCGACACCGGCGGCGACGACTCCGTGGCGTCGGACACGCAGGGCCAATAGAGCGCCGGCATACCGCGTGCCGCGGCCTTCGAGAACTACGGCACTTCACCCTGAAAACATAGAGCCAATCCGCTCGCCCGTCAGATTAGCCGAAATTTGATTACGACTTTTGCGCCCTTCGAGGTTACAATCGCGGGCAAGCGTATCTATCACGGCCATCGAAAGGCGGGAAATCATGAGCGACCTCGAAGTGCAACCCACAGCCGAGCCTGTGCCGGCGGGCTCCGGCCTGTCGCAGTGGCAGCGCGTGGTGAACGCGTTCGCCGCGCCATCGAAAACTTTTGAAGACATCAAGCGCGGCAATCGGAGTTGGTGGCTGCCGTTTCTGATCATGATTCTGTTCAGCTATGTGCTGTTTGCCGGCATCACCATGAAAGTGGGCTGGCAGCAGGTGGCGCAGAACAACATCGGCATGAACCCCAAGCAGGCGGCGCGCATTGACCAGCTCAACGCCGATCAGAAGGCCAGCGCCATAAGGGTGGCCGGCACCATCACTGAAATCATAATGGCAGCCAGCCCGGTCGTCATCCTTATCGTGGCGAGCATCGTCTCGCTCCTTCTGTGGGGGACGATCAATTTCGGGTTCGGCGGCAAGACCAGCTTCGGACAGATCTTCGCGGTCAATATGTATGCGACCCTGCCCAATATTTTTCCGGCGATCCTGGGGACAATTGCGTTATATGCGGGGCTGGCGCCGGAGTCGTTCAAAATCAACAACGTTGCGGGCACCAACGTTGCATACTACCTGTCGTTCCAGGACACCAACAAGGCGCTCTACGCCTTTGCTTCGCAGATCGACATTATCTCCATCTGGGTAGCGATACTGCTGTCGATCGGCATCGCCAAGTTGGCGGGCAAGAACAAGAGCGCGGGCTACATCACTGTCTTTGGCTGGTGGGCCGTGTGGACGGTGCTGCGTGTTATTGGCGGCTTGGTGGCAGGATGAACGCTGGCGCGCTCTCCGGAAAATGAAGAGGCTGGGACTTGTGCGAGTCCCAGCCGCGTATTTCAAAGCGTGACGCTAAAAGTTAACTGCCGGAAGCTACTTTACTCCGCCCAGCGCCGCATAATCAGCGTGGCGTTGATTCCGCCGAACCCGAACGAATTCGACAGGCCCACATCGAAGCTATGCGCGACGGCCTTATTCGGCACGTAGTCCAGCCGGCACTCGGGATCGGTGTTGTCGAGGTTGGTGGTGGGCGGAAGCATCTGGTTCTGAAGCGCCAGCACGGTGATGCCGGCTTCAAGGCCGCCCGCGCCGCCGAGCAGATGGCCGGTCATCGACTTGGTGCCGCTGATCTTGAGCCGGTGGCTCAACGCGTGCTCGCCAAAAACCAGCTCGATGGCCCGCGACTCGTTGCCGTCGCCGGCGGGCGTGGAAGTCGCGTGGGCGTTCACGTAGCCCACTTCCTCCGGCGCGATGCCGGCGTCTTTCAACGCGGCCTTCATGCTGCGCTGCGCGCCCATGCCCTCGGGCGCGATGCCCGTCATGTGATAGGCGTCGGCGCTCATGCCGTAACCGATCACCTCGGCCAGAATCCTGGCTCCGCGCGTGCGCGCAAACTCGAGCTCCTCGAGGATCAGAATCCCCGCGCCCTCGCCGATGACGAATCCGTCGCGGTCCTTGTCGAAGGGCCGGCTGGCTCGCGTGGGCTCATCGTTGCGCGCCGAAAGGGCGCGCATCGCGGCAAAGCCGCCCACTGAAAGCGCCGTAACCGCGGCCTCCGAGCCGCCGGCGATCATGGCGTCGGCGTCGCCGTGCAGGATCATGCGCACCGAGTCGCCGATGGAGTTGGCAGAGGTAGCGCAGGCCGTGGCCGTGGCCGAGATCGGCCCCTTGGCCCCGTAGCGGATGCTGATCTGGCCCGCCGCCATGTTCACGATGGTCGAAGGAATGAAGAAGGGCGAGATCTTGCGCGGGCCGCCGTTGAGCAGGTTCGAGTGCTCCCGCTCGATGATCTCGAATCCGCCGATGCCCGAGCCGATGAAGACGCCGATGCGGTCGGCGTTGTCGGGCGCGATCGTCAAACCCGACTGCGCCATCGCTTCCTGCGTGGCGGCAAAGGCAAAGTGGATGAAGCGCCCCATCTTGCGGGACTCTTTCTTGTCCACAAAGTTGAGCGGGTCGAAGTTCTTCACCTCGGCGGCGAAGGTGACCGGGTAACCGGCAGTGTCGAAGCCCTGGATGGGAGCCATGCCGCTGGTTCCGGCCAATAGCTCGCGCCACACCTCGGGAGCGGTGTTGCCTACTCCGCAAATCAGCCCCAGACCGGTGACGACGACTCGCCGGGCCGACTTGCCGGCCAGGTTCTGGGCCAGGTTTTGGGTCAGGTTTTGGGTCAAATTCTGGGTCAAAGGGAGCTACTTGGTTCCTTTCGCGCTCTTCTCGTTCTTCTCGATGTATTCGATGGCGTCCTTGACGGTCTTGATCTTCTCGGCATCCTCGTCGGGAATCTCCAGATCGAAGGCTTCCTCGAACTGCATCACCAGTTCCACAACGTCCAGCGAATCGGCGCCCAGGTCTTCCTGGAAACTTGCGCCGGGGGTCACCTCGGCTTCGTCCACCTGCAACTGCTCGACGATGATCTGCTTCACTTTTTCTTCTACGGCCATGCGTTTCTCCTCGTATTGTCCAGAACTCCTGTCCAGAACTTTCCGATCTGGGTCCGGGGAATCTTGCTGCCTGCTTAAGATACCGGTCCGCGGCAGGGAAAGACAACCGCTGCGCGAAAAAAACGCGCACGGCCCCGAAATTCCAAGTCTAACGGGCCGCTCAGGGCATGTAAAGGCGCGGAGAGACAGGGAATAGGGAATAGGGAGTAGGGAATAGAAAGACGACTAATTTTGACGGGAAATACACAACACGAGGGCGTATATTTGGCGAAGAGGGGGTAGCGATGCAATCTCTGATTGTGGGCGCGATTGCGGTTCTTCTCGGTGTTGCGCTCGGCTATTGGCTGGGGAGGCTCGCGGCAGGCGCGGAAGGCCGGCTTCTGCGCGAGCGCGTGACGGGCCTGGAGACGGAAAAGGCCGCAATGGCCGGCGAGCTGAAGGGGTTGCGGGACAGCGTCACGAAATTGACCGGAGATTTGCGTGCCTCTGAGGCGCAGGTCGCGGCGGAGCAGAATAAATACGCCCAGATGCAGACCGATCTCGAAAAAGCCTTCGGCGATCTGGCGGCCAAGGCGCTGAACGCAAACAATCAAAGCTTTCTGACGCTTGCCAAACAGGAACTGGGCGGGCAGACACGCGAAGCGAAACAGACGCTTGAAGCCAGAGAGGCCGCGATCAAAAACCTGCTCGACCCGCTCGGCAAGGCGCTGCAGAGCCTCGATACGCAGACCCGCGCGATGGAGACGGTGCGCGCCGGCGCCTACTCGGAAGTGAAGACGCTGGTCGAGACCATGCAGAAGTCCATCCCCGCGTCGCTCGAAACGCTGCGTGCCGAGACCTCCCAACTGATCACAGCTCTGCGCGCACCCAAAACGCGCGGCAACTGGGGCGAGCTGCAACTGAAGCGCTGCGTCGAGTACGCCGGCATGGTGGAGTACTGCTCGTTTGCCGAGCAGGTCTCCGCGCGCGACGGCGACGACCGGCTCCTGCGCCCCGATATGACCATCCAGTTGCCCAACGGCCGCTCGATCATTGTGGACGCGAAGACTCCGCTCGACGCCTTTCTCGACGCTGGCGACGCCGACCCCTCCGCACAGACCCTGCGCTTCGCCGCTCATGCCGAGCGCGTCAAGTGCCATCTGCGCGAGCTTGCCGGCAAAGCCTACTGGAAGCAATTCGATCACTCGCCGGATTTTGTCGTCTGCTTTCTGCCCAGCGAAGCGCTGTTCAGCGCGGCCCTCGAAGCGGACCCATCGCTAATCGAGTTCGGCTCACAGTCGAATGTGGTAATGGCCACGCCTACCACGCTGATCGCGCTGCTCAAAGCCGTCGCTTACGGCTGGCAGCAGTCGCAGATCACTGAAAATGCGAAGGCTATCTACGAGATAGGCGGGAAGATATACAACAAGCTGGCGACGGCCCAAGGCCACATTGAAAAGCTGGGCAATGCCCTGAGAAGCGGCGTGGATTACTACAACAAATTTCTTGGCGCGATCGAGGGCAAGGGCGGAGTGTTCTCGCACGGGCGGCAGCTAGGCGAACTGGTAAACGCCTACGAGGAGATGCCGGAGGTGGGGAAACTGCAGGTCGATGTGCGGGAGATGGAGTCGCAGAAATGGTCGAAGCCGCTGCTGTCTGGCGCTGCGGAGCCCGAACTTGCTCTCGCCGCCGACGCCGAAAACGCGCGGGACAATCGCGCCTGACTGCCCGGCTGGCCTTGATCGGCAACTCCTTAGTGCAGCAGCCGCCAGGCCTCGCGCCCCGCGAGAATGAGGATTGTCCAGAGAATGCCGGCCAGGAAGACGCCCCAGACGAGACCGACAGCCATATTCTCCGGCTGGTCGTCGACCGGATAGGACTCCTGGAGCGGTGAGCTTTCCGGCTCACTCCAAGTCCAGTTTTCTTCAATTGCGGAGTTGGAAGCGACCACTTGTGCGGTTGCGGACATCGTGCAATCCTCCCGGCAATGCCTGCCTGAATCCATCTAAGCGCAGGTTGATTCGGAAAACGTCGCGGGAAGACATGAATCGAATCTCGAATTTCGATTAGGGAATGCGGTGCCAATTTAGGAAAAGTCTGAATAGGCGGGGCGGCTTCGGGGCGTGGCGGCCGCGGATAAGAAACAAGCGGTCGATTGACGCGGGAAATGGAACAAATGCAGCGAATTAGCTCCGCCTCGCGGAGTTAGCGCGTTCGCAAGTTAGCGGCGGCAGGCGGTTCGATTTTCATCCGACGCGGGTCGGCGCGGCCGGTAGACGACTGAACTGCCGCACAGCGGAAACACAGCTTTCCTCTCCACGCCGGGCGTGGGGAACCTGGCTTCACATCAGAAATGAGGCTGCGTCGAATCCGGCGCTGCCGGCGCCGCTCCGGCCTTGTCGCGCTTCAGCGTCATCGGCCCGCCGGGCATCTCTCCCTGATCGCTTTTCGTCACCAGTTGAATCTCATCGCCGGCGTCGTTCACTGTGCCCTGGTGGGTGATGGTCATGCCGTTGACCGAGACCGTGAACGAAATCTTGTTCCCGTCGATCTTGCCGTCGCTGATCGCGATCGGGTCGCCCTGCGGGCCCTGCACTGTGCCGGTGAGCGTGGTTCCGTCCTGCTTGAAGTTGAACGCGAGCTGAATGTCGCCGTTGGGGGTGGTCAACTGGGCCGTCCAGGCGCCGGTGACGTCGGCGGCCCGCGCGGCTACGGCGGGCAGTGCCATCAGCATCGCGGCGCACACGCAAAGTAAGACTTTTCTCATAAACCATTCCTCTCCGTCACGAGGACGGGAGCGGCCATCATAGTCGAAACCGACAAGCGCTGTACAGGCGGCGTTCGAAACGGCAAAAGGCGTCCCTTTAATTGCGGCGCCCTCTGCATTCCTACAATCGACGGCAAGCCCAACCTAGGAATGGACCGGCCGCAGCGCTCCCCGTGCCGCCGGACGCGGCTTTCCGGTCATTTTGCCGCCTGCCTGGGGCGCGTCGTCCAGCCGGAACTGCCGGATCATGCCGTCCAGTTCGCTGGCCAGGGAAGCCAGGTTCTTGAGCGACTCGACGGCTTCTTCCGCGCCCTGCGCGGTCTCGGCCGAGAGCTGCGAAATCTGCCCGGCGGACTCCGAGATCTCGCCCGCCGCCGAGGTCTGCTCCGTGGCTGCCGTGGCAATCAGGTGAATCTGCTGCTCCACTTGTTTTGACGACTCGATGGTCGTCTCCAGGCTCTTGCGCGCCTTGGAGGTCTCATCCATGCCGCTCTCGACCGATGCCCGGCTCTCCTGCATGACCTCCAGAGTCTGCCGCGTCTCTTCCTGGATGCTGCGGATGGTGCCCGCAATCTCTTCCGTAGCGCCCTTGGTGCGCTCGGCCAGACGCCGCACCTCGCCCGCCACCACCGCGAATCCGCGCCCATGCTCGCCGGCGCGCGCCGCTTCGATGGCCGCGTTCAGCGCCAGCAGGTTGGTCTGCTCGCTGATCTCCTGGATCACGTTGACCACCTTGCCAATCTCCTCGGAGCGGTGCGCCAGGGAGTTCATCTTCTCGGCCACGGAGCTGGTGGCCACGGCAATCTTCTGCATGGTCGCGGCGGCGGCCTGCATCACCGCGCCGCCCTGCTCGGCGGTGCGCGCCGACTCCTGGCTGGCCCCGGCCGCGTTCTCCGCGTTGCGGCTGATCTCGCCGATGGTCGCCGTCATCTCCTGCGCCGCCGCCGCAATCTGGTTGGTTTTGCTGGACTGCGTATTGGCGTTGCCGGCGCTCTGCACCGAGCGGGCGCTGATCTCCGTCGTGGCCGCGGAAAGCGTCTCCGCCCCGTGCGCCACCGACTCGAGCACCGTCCGGATGGCCGCCACGCTGCTGTTGAAGGCCTCGCCAAGCTGCCCGATCTCGTCCGTTCCAGAAACCCGCACGTGCACCGTCAGGTCCTTATCGGCCATGGCCTGCACCGCGTTCATGATCCGCGTCATGCGCGGCGCGATCTCGCGGGTAAGGATGGCCCCGATCAGCGCGCAGAGCAGAACCAACAATAGAGTCACCCCCACGTCGATCCAGGTGGCGTAGGCGCTGGTCCCGGTTGCGGCCACCGCGCTCTGGGTTCCGTGCTCCACCTCAAGGTCGATGTCGGCATTGATAGCAGTCAGGGCGCTGTTGAAGACGCCGCTGATCGCATCGCCGCCCAACAAGTCCAGTCCGTCACCCGCCTTGCCCGCCGCCAGCAGCGCCACGCCGCGGCTACTCATCTCCTGGTATTGTCCGAACGCGGTCACAATCGTCTGGTATAGCGCCCGTTCCTCGCTTGAGCTGATTGCGGCCTCATACGCCTTGAGGCTGCTCTGAAACGACTCGATGGCCTCCTGGCGGCTTCTGTTGTGGCTGGCCGTGCAGTCCGGCGTCTGGCAAAGCAGCAAGTCAAGGTCCTGACGGCGCATGACGTTCATCGCGCCTCTGGCGGCGTCCAGGTGCACCACCGAGGGAAATGCAATTTCACTTACGTCGTAGCTTTTGGTGCTGATGGTGTGAAATGTAAAGAACGTATAGACACCCAGCAGGATGCAGAGGCTGCAGACGGTGCCGAAAGCCAGGATGAACTTGCGCGAGACAGGAAGGTTGCGAAGCCATTGCTGCATGCAGGTGACCCTTTCCGATTCGATCCGGTGAATTCATCGGCAAAATTCCGCGGATCTTGAGTACTTCGGTTTGCCCGGCCGTGCAGCGCCGCAATGTTCAAGCCTGGCCCAACCGGCCCATCTGGCCCATCTAAGAACTTGTCCGTAAATTAGCGAATCGTGAGTAGCGCCGGTCTCCTGACCGGCTGTACTGGCGGCGTCCTCGCCGCCAGGGGAATGGAGTGGCAGCACAGGCATGGACGCGGGTCAGGAGACCCGCGCTACTATTTACGGATAAGCTCTAACGCTACTATCTACGGATAATCTCCAAATTGGTCGGCTCTACAGGCTGCGGAAAAACTCGGTCGGCGGGTGGTTCTGTGTCAGGGCACGACTTTAGTCGTGCCGCAAATGCAACAAAATAAAGGACGGGCTTTAGCCCCTGCCGAGGTTTCGGGATCGGATTCGCCTCCAATTGCCCTTTTTCCGCAGCCTATCTAATCCATCCCCTTGCGCTTGCGCCGCGGAATACACTCGTCTGGGAGGATTCTCATGCCCCGTCCGCGCCACCTAACGCTCTCTGCCGCCCTGGTTCTTCTCGCCTGCTCCGCGCCGATTCCGCTTTCCGCCCAGGCTCCTTCGACGCGCCCGACGAGATCCGGCCGTCAGGGACCCGCCCGTCAGGCCATCCAGAAAGCCGAGCAAATCCGGGCAAGCCGAGCAAAAGGACCGCCAGCGCCTGCTCGACCTGCTTGGCATCAAAGACCTGCGTCCGCCCGGCGGCCACAACGCCGGTTCGCCCTACGCCGTCAATTACGACGAGGCCAGGGCCTACGTCTACAGGAATGTTCCCAATCCTCTTGTGCTTAACGACGGCAAGCCCGTGACCACCGCGAAGGTGTGGTGGACCAAACGCCGACCCCAGATCGTCGCCGCCTTCAACCGCGACATTCTCGGCTACGCGCCCGCCCACACCCCCAAAGTCGCCTGGGAGGTTGAGAAAACCACGGACGAAACCATCGGCGGCGTTCCCGCGGTCGTCAGCAAGCTGGTGGGCCGGGTGGACAACTCCATCGACCCGGCCATCGCAGCCGACATCCACGTCCTCCTCGCCATCCCCGCCCGCGCTTCAGGTCCCGTTCCCGCCATCGTCGAGCTCTCTTTCGACGACGAATTCGATCCCCTCTGGGCGGGCGCGCCGCCGGCCACGCGCCCCGGCGACCAACCCGGCGATCAGGAGCCGCCCTGGGAGGCGCAGGTGCTTCAGAAAGGCTGGGCCTACGCCATCTTCTCGCCCACCAGCCTGCAGGCCGATAACGGCGCCGAACTCGATGCAGGGATCATCGGCCTGATGGACAAAGGCCAGCCGCGTTCGCTTACTGACTGGGGCGCGCTGCGCGCCTGGGCCTGGGGCGCAAGCCGCGTCCTCGACTATCTTGAGACCAATAAAGCAATCGACGCCAAGCAGGTTGGCATCGCCGGCCACTCGCGCTTCGGCAAGACCGCCCTGGTGGCCATGGCTTACGATCCCCGCTTCGCCGTCGCCTACATCAACTCCTCCGGCGAGGGCGGCGCCAAGCTCTATCGCCACCACTACGGCGAGCAGCTTTCCAACCTCACGGAGTTAAGCGAATACCACTGGTTCGACGGCGAATTTTTGAAGTTCGGTGGCCCGCTCAACGCGGGGGACCTGCCTGTCGACGCGAACGAGCTGATCGCCCTCAGCGCGCCGCGGCCGGTGTTCATCGGCGCCGGCAACCCCACCCGCGAGGGCGACGGCTGGGCCGACCCCAAGGGCGAATTCCTGGCCGAAGCCGGCGCCAGTCCCGTTTACGAGCTGCTGGGCAAAATGGGCCTCGGGACCACAGTCTACCCGCCCATCGGCACGTTCCTCATGAGCGGCGATCTGGCCTGGCGCGAGCACCCCGGTGGCCACACGCCCGCGCCCAACTGGCCCTACTTTATCGAGTTCGCCAGCCGCTATCTCCACGCCCCTGAGGCGAAATAACATGACCGGACCGAGTGACCTTGGTCCTAAAGCGTCGGTTCTGCTCGCAGCGCTCTGTCTCGCCGTTGTTGCGCCGGCCCTCGCTCAGCCCGGCGCAGCCCCACCCGCCGCGCCGTCCCCCGATGCGAGCGCCCCCTACACCCCCACGCTCACCTTCGACGTCGCGTCCATCCGGCGCAGCCCGCCGGCCGGGATGTCCTACAGCATGGGCGGATCCTTTGTTCCGGGCGCCGGCATCTTCAGGGCTACAAACGTCGGCGTCGAGTACATCATCGGGACGGCCTACCAAACCGGTCAGTTCTACCGGATCACCGGCGTCCCCAGGGCCATCGGCAGCGTCGATTTCGATGTCGAAGCCAAGGCCGGCAGCGAAGCGGAGGAAAAGCTCGCCCATCTGAGCCCGGAAGAGGTCAAGCTCGAACAGCAGCACATGCTCAAAGTGCTGCTCGCCGACCGCTTCAACTTGAAGGTCCATTGGGAGACCGTTGAAGGCGACGTGTACAACCTCACCGTGAGAAGCGATTCCAAGCTGCTGCAAGGAAGGACCGAAGCTCCCAGCCCCGAAACGCTCCAAAACCTGGGAGCCATGGGCGACAACCCGGAAGCCATGGGCGACAAGACGCCTGACCTGTATCAGGTGTGCGATGGCAGCGGCTGTCGCTACGTCGGCCACCAATGCTCGATTCAAAAACTCCTCTCCATGGCTCAATATCAACTCGGCCGTGCCGTCATCGACAAAACCGGCCTCACCGGCAGCTACGACTTCACCCTCCGCTACTCCGGAACCCGCACGAGCGACCCCGAAGACAGCGGAACCAGCTCCCTGCCCACACTCGAAACGGCTCTCGAAGAGCAGCTTGGCCTCAAGCTCGAATCGGCCAAAGGGCCGGTCAAAGTTCTCGTCGTTGACCACGTCGAAATGCCCTCGGCGAATTGACCCGGCGCTCCGTCATCACCTCCATAGAGTCACATCGAGCCGTATTAAATCGTCATAAATTCGATTCTTCCTGATGCCTCGTCCCGGTTCCGATGATCTATCCTGTAAACGTCTGCATTCCAGGGCCCGCAAAGCCCTGTCCGCGCAGCCGCCAGCCAAATTCCACTTGCGAGAAAGCCCTATGACAAAATTCCCTGTCGTCGCACTCTCCGCTCTGGCCGCTCTGCTTCTTCCCGCGTCCCTGCCCGCCCAGCAGGTCATCAGCGGCCAGGCCGCCTTTGCCGGCTGGGCCCAGCAAAAGCCCGGCGTTCGCCGCAAAATCACGGTCACCGACCTGCCCGCCCCCGCGCCGGAACAGGCCGTCAACAACACGCCCCGCGTCATCGTGCGCCCGGCTGACGCCTGGCCCATCGCGCCTGCAGGATTTAAAGTCACGCTCTATGCCGGCGGCAACTCGACGCCCATGCAGCGCGCCGACAATACCCGCCACATGCGGTTGAGCAACGGCACGTTCACCATGCCGCGCCTCATGGTCACCGCGCCCAACGGCGACATCTTCCTCGCCGACTCCGGCGCCGGAACCATCTTCGTCCTTCGCGGCGTTACCGCCGACGGCCGCGCCGCGCACATCGAAAAGTTCGCCACGGGCCTCGACCACCCCTTCGGCATCGCCTTTTATCCCACGAAGAACCCCCGCTACGTCTACGTCGGCAACGCGACCACCATCCAGCGCTTCCCTTATAAAACGGGCGACCTGCACGCCGCTGGGCCGGCCCAGACCATCGTCCCCAACATTCCCGGCTACGCGCAGCTTATGGGCGGCGGTCACTGGACCCGCGACGTGGTCTTCACCAAGGACGGCCGCCACATGCTGGTCTCCGTCGGCTCGGCCTCCAATATCGACAATCCCGACACCCATCCCCGCGAGTTCCACCGCGCCGACATCCTCGAGTACACGCCCGAAGGCAAGTTCATCGAGGTCTACGCCCACGGCCTGCGCAACTGCGTCGGCGAAGCCATCAACCCCGTCACCGGCTCCCTCTGGTGCTCCACCAACGAGCGCGACGACCTCGGCAACCATCTGCCGCCGGACTACGTGACCTCGGTCAAAGAGGGCGGTTTCTACGGCTGGCCGTGGTACTACATCGGCGGCCACCGGGACCCGCGCCTGCCCGAGCCCTGCGCCGACGGCGCCGGTCCCAACCCTCAGCTCGCCGCGCCGCTCACGCCCGAGCAGGGCGCCCACTGCAAGCACGTCAACCTGGCCTCAAAGGTGATTGTCCCCGACGTGCTGGTGCAGCCCCACATGGCTTCGCTGGAGATGACCTTCTATCCGGACTCAGGCAATTTCCCCGCCGACTACCACGGCTGGGTCTTCGCCGCCGAGCACGGCTCCTGGAACCGCCAGAACCGCGCCGGCTACGAGGTCATCGCCATCCCCATGCACGACGGCCGCGCCGACGGCAGCTATGAGGACTTCCTCACCGGCTTCGTGACCAAGGACGGCAAAGTCTGGGGCCGCCCGGTCGGCGTCGCCGTCGGCTCGGACGGCGCCCTCTACGTCTCCGACGACGGCTCGCGCAGCGTCTGGCGGGTCGCCTACACCGGCAAGTGATGGCGTGCGGCGGCGGCAAATGTCTTCGGGATTGCTCGTCTGGCAGTTTCCCGCTTCGCTCAATTAGCATCGGCTTAAGAGGTCATTGCACGTGATTCGTCCCTATCGGGGAAAGCTCCCTCAAATTCCGGCCAGTTGTTACGTCGACGTCTCGGCACAAGTTAGCGGCGATGTTACTCTCGGTGAGCGCTCATCGGTCTGGATGAACGCCGTGCTGCGCGGCGATGTGAACTCCATCCGGGTCGGCTCCTGCTCCAATGTGCAGGACTGCGCCGTGCTTCACGGCCAGCGCAATCTCTATCCCGTTGTGGTGGGCGACTGGGTAACCATCGGCCACAACGCCACGGTTCACGGCTGCGTGGTCGGGGACGCTGTCCTCATCGGCATGGGCGTCACGGTGCTCAACAACAGCCGCGTCGGGGAGGGATGCATTATCGCCGCCGGCGCCGTGGTTCCCGAGCACACCGTTGTCCCGCCGCGCACGCTCTGGGCCGGCGTTCCGGCAAAACTCCGCCGCGAACTCGGCGACAAAGACCGCGCCCTCATTCTCGAATACGCGCAAAATTACCTGGACTACGTCGAGATTTATCTCAAGGACAGCGGTCAGTGATCAGTGGTCAGTGGTCAGCGACAACGGCCTGGGACTTGGCCGTGAGGCTTCGATGTTGACTTCCTCACCCCTGAGCCTTCAAAGCGAGATTTGGGGCAGCCAGCTTCGTCGAAGAATCAGCAATCCCGAAACCGGAACGAGCATCACCAAAACTGACCACTGACCACTCACCCCTGTTCACTGGCCACTAACCACTGACCACTGACCACTGACCACTGCTCTACACCGGCAGCGGATTGCGCTCGGTAAAGTTTCTCTGGTGCCAGTAGGGATAAGCGGGCTGCTGCTGGCTTGCCTTGTCGAGCCGCGCCGCCTGTTCCGCCGTCAGGTTCCAGCCCACGGCGCCCAGGTTCTGGCGCAATTGCTCCTCGTTGCGCGCGCCAAGGATCACCGACGCAACGGTGGGCCGCTGCAAAAGCCAGTTGAGGGCAATCTGCGCAACGGATTTGCCGGTTTCGGCGGCCACGGCATCCAGCGCGTCGACCACGTTGTAAAGGTGCTCGTCGGAGACCGGAGGGCCGATGGCGGCGGTTTTAGGCAAGCGGCTCACCTCCGGCAGAGGCTGGCCGCGGCGGATTTTGCCGGTGAGCCGGCCCCATCCCAGCGGGCTCC
The DNA here is from genome assembly GCA_050745765.1 of Occallatibacter sp. Lineage (GTDB taxonomy): Bacteria > Acidobacteriota > Terriglobia > Terriglobales > Acidobacteriaceae > Telmatobacter. Next base: position 33,903 of record JBOGLX010000025.1, read on the forward strand.
AGACCAGCGCGCTCACCCTCTGGTCGAGGCCGAGCGGCATCAACTCCCACTCGTAGTCGCGCCCAATCAGCGAGTAGTAGACCTGGTGGGCAACAAAGCGGGTCCAGCCGTAGCGCTCGGCCACGGCCAGCGACTTCATCAGGTGCCAGCCCGAAAAATTCGAGCAGGCGATGTAGCGCACCTTGCCCTCGCGGACAAATTGATTGAGCGTGTCCTGCGCTTCATCGATCGGAGTCAGCGCGTCGAAGCCGTGCATGTGGTAGATATCCACGTAATCGGTGCCCAGCCGGCGCAGGCTGGCTTCGAGCGCCCGGCGCAGATGGTAGCGCGACGAGCCGCAGTCGTTCGGTCCGTCGCCCATGGGAAAGAAGGCTTTGGTCGAGATGAGCGCCTTTTCGCGTTTGCCTTCGAGGGCCTTGCCGAGAATCTGCTCCGAAAGCCCATCCGAGTAGCCGTCGGCAGTGTCGAACAGCGTGACCCCGGCCTCGAAGCAGATGTCGATGAGTCGCCGCGCCTCGGCCGCGTCCGTCTCACCCCAGGCTTTGAAAAACTCCGTGCCGCCGCCGAAGGTTCCCGCGCCGAAACTCAAGACGGGCACCTTCAGGCCCGAGCCGCCCAGAAGACGATGTTCCATGCGTAGTTCGATGCGGAGGGCGAGGCAAAGTTGCGGCTGTCCATTTGAAGGGTACGGGCTTTAGCCCGTACATTCAGCCGCCGAAAATCGCTGAGGCTTTAGCCCCTGAGGGAAAACCTTCTCCTAGCTGCTCACTTCCGGGTCGCCCACACGCCCCGCCCCTCGCATACACTGTCTGCAACCCGCTTTTCCCGTGAGGCCTTCCATGCGCACTCCCGCTTGCGTGCTCCTACTTGTCTTCTCTGCTTCAAGCCTTCACGCCCAATCGGCCGTTGGCCGCGCGTACCGCAAGGCCCTGGAAGGCGGCCCGCTCACGCTCTATGCGTTCCTCGTCCGGATGCCCAAGGGCGCCGATCTGCACATTCATATTTCCGGCGCGGTCTACGCCGAGACCTTCATCCGCGACGCGGGCGAGGACGGTCTTTGCATAGACACGGTGGCGCTAGCTTTCGCCAAGCCGCCTTGCGTAAGAGGCCTCGTCCCGGCCACGGACCTTTCCGGAAACATCTCGAGCCCCAACCAGTCGTTCAACCAATCGCTTTACGACAAACTCGTCGACTCGTTCTCCATGCGCAGTTTTGTGCCATCGTCGGGCTGGAGCGGCCACGACCAGTTCTTCGCCACGTTCGACCGCTTCGGAGGGCTGAGCAAAAGCCATCTTGGCGAGTGGATCGACGAAATCGCCGCCCGCGCCGCCGCACAGAACGAGCAGTACCTGGAGCTGATGCAGACTCCAACCTTCACAAACGCCAAAAAGCTTGGCTGGGAAGCCGGTTGGAGCAAGGACCAGAGCAAGGACCAGAGCAAAGACCTGAGCAAAGACCTGAGCAAAGAATTGACTAGCCCCGGCGTCGGCCCCGAGGACTTCGCCCGCCTCCGCCGGCAACTTCTAGACCGCGGGCTGCGCGACGAAGTGCCCGTCGACCAGGCCACCGTCCGCGACGCCGAAGCCGCGCGCCTGCGCATCGAGCACTGCGGAACCCCCGAAGCCACGCCCGCCTGCCGCGTCGAAATTCGTTACATCTACCAGGTCCTGCGCGCCAATCCGCCGCAGCAGGTCTTTGCGCAGACGCTGCTGGGCTTTGAGACGGTCAAGGCCAGCATGGAGGCCGACATGGAAGCCGGCAAAACAGGAGAGACGGGGGGCGGCTTTGTCGGCATCAACTTCGTCCAGCCAGAGGATTCCTTTCTCGCCATGCGCGACTACACGCTGCAGATGAAGATGCTCGACTATCTCCACTCCGTTTACCCGCGCGTTCACATCTCGCTGCACGCGGGCGAGCTGGCGCCGGGGATGGTCCCACCCGCCGGTCTGCGCTTCCACATTCGCCAGGCCGTCGAGCTGGGCCACGCCGAGCGCATCGGCCACGGCGTCGACATCATGTACGAAGACGACCCCTGGGGCCTGTTGCACGAGATGGCCCGGAAACACATCATGGTCGAGGTCAACCTCACCTCGAACGCCGCGATCCTCGGCATCGAAGGCGACGAGCACCCGTTTCCGATCTACCGCGCCGAGCATGTTCCCGTCGCCCTCTCGACCGACGACGAGGGCGTGAGCCGCATCGACCTAACGCACGAGTACGCGATGGCCGCCGAGGAGTACCACCTGAGCTACGCCGACCTGAAAGAGATGGCGCGGACGGGGATGGAACACGACTTTCTGCCCGGTACGAGCCTCTGGGCTCGGCCCGACGATTTCTATGAGCCGGCAGCAGCCTGCCGCGGGCAGTTGCTCGGCGGCGACCATCCGTCACGCGAATGCAAGGAGTTCCTGGACAGCAGTCAGAAAGCAACGGAGCAATGGGAACTGGAGCGGCGATTTCGGGCGTTTGAAGCGAAGTTCTGAGAGAGAAGTACGCCGCCGTCAAAGCACGGACACGCTCAGAACATCCGCTCAATTGATTTCATAGAAAGAAAGAGCCGGCGATCTGAGCCGAGCATCGGCACAAAACCGTACTTGCTGTAAAAGGTGGCGGCCTGTTCATCCTTTGCATCTACAACCACGCCAGCCGACGCAATCTGTGCGCTATGCGTCAGCGTTCGCCCGAGGGCATCGAAGAGCAGCGCCCTGCCGAACCTCTGGCCGTGCAGACGGCTGGCCACGGCAAGCCGGCCCAGCAAGGTCGCAGAGACGACCGGGTAGCGGGCGAGCCGCCTCACCACATCCTCGGGGAGAGGCAGGAGTTCAACGCTGTGTTGAGAGAGAGTATAAAAGCCGACGATGCTTGAGTCATCGGAAAGGGCGACGTAAACAACCGCGGCGCGCTTCTCCATATCCTGCGCCGCCTGCCGCCAAAGATACTCATCCAAAGCGGGAACCCCGCAGGAAAAACTCATCCGGTTGTGCCGGCTCTTATCGAGCGGCTCGACGACCAGAGGGCTGACCGTCCCGGACGCGAGCATCAGCGGCTCACGATTTCGCCGGAAGCGATCCGCGCCTTGTACCATGCAGCGGCCTCAAGGGCCGCGGCATTTGGCGGCGGCGGATTCAACAGAAGCTCCGCGAAAGCCAGGCTCGCCTCCTCGCTCAGCGTCGTAGCCTCATTCTCGCGTATGGCTCGCACGGCCGCTTCCTGCGCGCTTTGCACTACGAACTCCGTCAGGGAAGTCCCCTTCAACGAAGCAGCATACTCCAGCCGCCGCTTCAATTCCGGCGTGACGCGGGCTTCCAGTCTGGCGGCGCGTGCTGTCTGAGCTTGGGCCATTGATTTTCCTCCGTTTTCTACCGCTACCTCTCCCTGATACTTGTGAATACTTTCTTATACCTTTATCACTGTACGGCATTTTGCCGGGATGTGTCCAGTTTTTCGTGCAATTCTCGCTTCCCGCTCGGCTTCTCTCGTCCTAAACTCACTCCATGGACAACGAGCGCATCCGCAAGTTCTGCCTTTCACTGCCCCACGTCGCCGAGACCGTCAACTGGGGCCATCACCTCGTCTATTGGGCAGGCGACCGCGCCATCGGAGGCAAAATGTTCGCCATGACCGACCTCGACGGCTCAGGCGTGGGCGTGCTCAACTTCCACTGTGGCGCCGGGCGTGTACACGAGCTGCTGGAGATCGAAGGCATCCGCGCCACGCCCTACCTGGCCAAAGCGCATTGGGTGACGCTAGAGCGCTGGGACGCCTTGCGCCCACGCGAAATCGAAGAAGAGCTGCGCCGCGCCCACGCCTTGACCCTGGAAAAACTGCCGCCGCGAGCCAAAAAAATCCTCGCCATGCCCGAAAAGGAACGTACCAAAACGATTCGCGAGCGCAAAAAGCTGCTGGCGGCAGGCAAGCGGTCATAGAAACCTCTGCTATCCTGATGGGTTTACCTCATCCTGGGAGGGGAGCCATGCCGGAGCATCGAGGACGTCAGCATCATCGGGACCGCGTCGCCGAGACGCTGCGCCTCGAAATAGGCGTCATGATCGAGGGCGAGCTCTCCGACCCGCGCATCGGCCTCTGCTATGTGAGCGAGGTGGCGCTGAACCCCGGCGGCAAATCGGCGCGGGTCTATGTGGCCCTGGACAGCGCAACCCAGGACATCGACACGGCGGAAAAGGAAACCGTCGCCGGGCTTGAGGCCGCCAAAGGCCACATCCGTTTCGAGTTGAAAGAACGCATGGGCGTCCGCCACGTCCCCGACCTCACGTTTCTGGCCGATCGTTCGGGGCGCTTCCAGGCGCGCATCGAGGAGTTGATGGGCCGGTCCCGCAAGACTGCGGCTCGTCGCGGCGAGCGGCCAGTAGCGGCCCAGAATCCGGCCCACACTCCGGCCCAGAATCCACTTCCGGAGCAGCACAGTCCGGCGCAACGGGGGCAGGGCTCGATTAGCCCCTCCGATTAGTCCAGATGACTTTTCCCGGCCCGAACCCGCAGTCCGAATCGCCACATGGCGCGCCCCAGAACTCGGTTGCCCCGTGCGCAGCCCCGCAAAGTCCGGCGCAGGCCGAGCCGGCGCCCGATCCAGTTGCCGCAATTCTCGAGGTGCTGCGCAAGGGGGAGCGATTCCTGGTCTGCTCCCATTCACGTCCGGATGGCGACGCGGTGGGCAGCATGTTGGCGATGGGCATGTTGCTTGAGCAGATGGGCAAACGCGCCGACCTGGTCACCGCCGACCGCATTCCCCTCGTCTACCGGGGCCTTCCCGGCGCGGACGCCATTCGTTTCGCGCTGCACGCCCGCGGCCCCTGCGACGCAGCGATTCTGCTCGAGTGCGACGGTCTCGAGCGCCCCAGGCTTCGCGGCCTGGAACGGTTTTTCCTGGTCAACATCGATCACCACGTCAGCGGCCGGCCCTATGCGCACGTCAACTGGATCGACTGCGATGCGGCCAGCGTGGGCGAGCTGGTCTACAAGCTGGTCAAGGCCGCCGGCGGAACCGTTACCCCGGAGATGGCCACCTGCCTTTACACGACTGTCCTTACGGACACCGGCGGATTTTGCTACGGGTCCACAAAGGCCTCCACCTTCGAGCTGGCGCGCGAGCTGACCGTGGCCGGCGCCGACCCTATCTCGATCGCCCAGGAGGTCTGCTTCTCCATGCGGGCTTCGAAGGTCCTGCTGCTGGGCGCGGCGCTCAGCAACCTTAAGCACGAGGGCCGCCTCGCCTGGCTCTGGATCACCCACCAGGACATGGTTCGCACCTCGGCCGCGGAGGAGGATTGCGAGGGTATCGTCAACTTCGCCCTCAGTATCGCGGGCATCGAAGCCGCGGTGTTTTTCCGCGAGCTGCCGGAGGGCCGCATCCGCCTGAGCCTGCGCAGCAAGGGCGGGCTCAACGTTGCCGCTCTCGCCGAGCGCCTGGGCGGCGGAGGCCACGAAAACGCCGCCGGCTGCACCCTCGACGGCCCCCTCGCCGTCACCATGCAGGAGATTCTTGCCCAAATGCGCGCAAGCATGGTTTCGCGCGCCGGCTAGAACATCGTCCGGATAATGCCTTATAGCCTGTGAAAGCCTGCCCTGAGCTTGTGCCGAAGGGTCGCGCCTTTTTCAAAGCCGGACTTCCATCCGGGTGGCTGCCAGACCGGCCGGCTGATCCCTTGCCGGGATTGGCCGATAACAGGAGTGGGAAGCGCTGGCGCAGCGCCACGGACGGCGCGGAACCCACGCCCAATGAGCGATTTCTCATGCGTCCGGCAAGTGCGTGGATGCCGGGCTGCTTGGTTGGTTCGCGGAGGAAGCGATGGGCACAGTCGGACTGAGTTTCGGGTCGCCGACCAGCGGCGCCGGATTCGACGTGAGCACGACGGTGGCCGAGATTGTGGGCAATCTCCAGAAGGTGGAGACGCCGTGGCAGATGCAGTTGACGACGCTCGAGAGCCAGGACACGGCGATCTCCAGCCTGGGGACGCTGTTTTCGAATGTTTCGAACGACATGAGCTCGCTGACCGACCTGCAGGGGATCCTGGCCGAGAAGACGGGGTCGAGCTCGGACACCAATGCCCTGGAGCTGACGGCAGCCTCGTCGGCGGCGACGGCGGGCACGCACACGGTCATGGTGAACTCGCTGGCGCAGACTTCGAGCGGATATATGGCGCCGATCGCGGACCCCTCGGATACGCTGGCCGGGTCGATCACGCTCGCGGTGGGCAGCGGCACGGCGCAGACCATCGCGCTCGATTCCTCGGACAACACGCTCAGCGGACTGGCCTCGGCGATCAACTCGTCCGGGCTGGGCATTACGGCCAACGTGTTAACGGACGCCTCGGGCTCGCGGCTGAGCCTGGTTTCGGGGACTTCGGGAGCCGGCGGAAACATCGCGGTCAGCAACAATTCGATTGCGGCGGCTGTTTCCAACACGCTGAGCTACTCGGGCACGGCGGGGACGGACGCATCCGGCTCCGTCCCGGCAACCACCTCAAGCGGCACTCTGTCCGCGGTCGAGAGCACCGACCAACTGGGAGGCTCGATCTCCATCCAGGTGGGCAGCGGATCGCCAGTGACGGTCGAGATGAGCGACGTGGAGTCGGCCATGGGCGGAACCACGATCGGAGACCTGGCAACCTACCTCCAAAACAACGATTCTTCCCTGGTGACGGCGCAGGCAGTGACCAACAGCGACGGCACATCCAGCCTTTCGCTGACATCGGCTACCGCTGGAAGCGCCGGGACCCTGACGGTGAACTCGGGCCTGACCGACAGCCAGACTGCCCTCGCCTACGCCTCGACGGTGACGGGGCAGAACGCCAGCCTGACGGTGGACGGCGTGAACCTGACCAGCGCGTCGAACACGGTGGCCAACCTGATTCCGGGCGTGACGTTTCAACTGCTGGCCACGTCGAGCGATCCGGTGCAGGTGATCATCGGCAACGACAATACGGACGTCGAGAGCACCGTAAACCAGTTCGTGAGCGACTACAACTCGCTGATGAGCGCCATGAACACGCAGGAGGGCAACGACAGCTCGGGCCATCCTGAGCCGCTCTTCGGCTCGCCTACGCTGACTTTGTTGCAGCAGCAGCTTTTGGGCGGCATCAACCTGCAGAACCCGAACGGTTACCTGACCCCGGTCTCCGCCGCTGCGGGCACGACCCTTACCGGTTCGATGACCGTCCAGGTGGGTAGCGGGGCGGCGCAGACGATCGTGATCGGCGCGGGCACCTCGGGCAACGGCACCATTTATACCGGGAGCGGGGTCGATACGCTCTCCGGGCTGGCCTCGGCGATCAATTCGGCCAACATCGGGGTGACGGCCGCGGTGGCGACCAGCGACGGCCAGTCGACGCTGACCCTGACCTCGCAGACCGCGGGCGCAAGCGGCGCGCTGACCGTGACTTCTTCGCTGGCTACGAATCCCGCGAACCTGACTTACACCGACGCGGGGAACTACACGAGCACGACGGCGGACTCGGGCACCCTGGGCGAGGCGGCCAACGGCGCCGACACGCTCTCGGGCTATCTGACCATCGCCGTGGGCGGCGGCGCTGCGCAGCAGGTCAATGTGGGGGACTCTTCGACGCCGGACACGATCTATGGATTGGCTGACGCTATCAACGATGCCGGCATCGGGGTGACGGCCGCGGTGGTGGACAACAGCGACGGGTCGTTGAGCCTGTCGCTCGAGTCGGGAACCGATGGTTCGGCCGGAGCGCTGACAGTTACCTCGAGCGTGACCGACACCACGACCACCCCACTCGACTATACGCAATCGTCGGACATCAACAATCTCACCAGCCTGGGCATCGGCGTGAACAACGACGGCTCGCTGACCTTCGACGCCGCCTCGCTCGATTCTGTTTTGAACTCGAATTACTCGAGCGTGGTGGGGTTTTTCCAGAACGCCAACAGTTGGGGGCAGAGTTTCTCGTCGATGCTGACCAATGCGGGCTCCAGTTCGTCGACGGGGATCCTGGCCCTGGCTTCCGGTTCGAACAGCAGCATCGAATCCACGCTGAACGCAGAGATTACGAGGGAAGGCAGCCTGATTTCGGCCGAGCAGACCAGCCTGACGGCGGAGCTGAACTCGGCCAACGAGATCATGCAGCAACTGCCGACGCAGCTCGAAGGGGTCAACGAGCTCTACTCGGCGATCACCGGCTATGACCAGAATTTGAACGGCTAAGGAGCCTGTTTCTTATGGGAAGTTATCGGGAACACGCGCTGGACGCGGCCTCGGCCGTCGATCTTGTGGTGGCGCTCTACGACGGGATTATCCGCTTTCTCTACGCGGCGGCCGCGGCCGTCGAGCGCGGCAATGCGGAGGAGCGCCGCACGGCGGTCAAGCGGGCGCTGGACATCATCATTCACCTGCAGGCGCGGCTGCGCATGGATGTGGGGGGACGGCCGGCGCAGGCGCTCAGCGAGTTCTACGCGTCGGTTTTCGCGCAGATATTGCAGGCCTCGCAGTCGGCGTCGAAGACCAAATTCGAGCACGCGATCGGCTGCGTGCGGAACGTACGCGACGCTTGGCGCGAGGTGGCGCGGGGCCCGGAAGTGATCCCGGCTTCATCGCGGGCGATGGCGATGCCGGCGCGAAGGATGGCGGGATTTGACGATGGAGATTCTGTTGCGGATAGGGCGGTAGGGTCAAGCTGGACGGCGTGAGCGGGGGCTCGCCAGCCGGATTCGAGTTTAACCGGCGACGGTGAGCTCTTCTTCGAGCTGCTGCTTGCGGTGGAGGTTGGCGTAATAACCGTCGCGAGCGAGCAGTTCCTCGTGGCCGCCCAGTTCGACGATGCGGCCTTTGTCGAGGACGGCGATCAAGTCGGCGTGGCGCACCGTGGAGACGCGGTGCGAGATGAGGATGGTTGTGCAGTTGGCCGCATAACGGCTCAGGCTGCTGAGGATGCGTTCTTCGGTGTAGGTGTCCACACTGGCGAGGGCATCGTCGAGGATGAGGATTGCCGGGCGGCGGACCAGGGCGCGGGCAATCGCCGAACGCTGCTTCTGGCCGCCTGAAAGCGTCATGCCGCGCTCGCCCACCATGGTCTCGAAGCCCTGGGGAAACTCTTCGAATTCCTGACGGATATGGGCCGCACTGGCGGCTTCAAGGATCTCTGCGGCATCGGCATTCGGGGCGCCAAAGGCGATGTTTTCGCGGAGGGTCTCGCTGAAGAGGAAGGTTTCCTGGGGGACCATGCCGATGTTGCGCCGCAGCACGGCGAGGGGATAGCTGCGAATGGGACGGCCGTCGATCAAGAGCGCGCCTTCCGGAGCCTCGTACATTCTTGAAAGCAAGTTAACCAGGGTAGATTTACCGCCGCCGGTGGGGCCGACGATGGCCAGGCTCGTGCGGGCCGGGATGCGCAAGGAGATGTCGCGCAGCACCGGGGTCCCCACGGACGGGTTTTTATCCGAGGGGTGGAGCGCCTCTGCATCGCCGTAACTGAAGGTGAGATGGCGGAATTCGATTTCCCCGTCGAGCACCGTATCCGGCGCAAAAGTTGAATCTGCGGAGCGGTCGTCGATGGAAGGCTCGGACTGGAGCAGCTCGTCGATTCTTTTCAACGATGCGGTTCCGCGCTGAAAAATGTTGATGACCCAGCCCACGGCGATGATGGGGAAGATGAGCTGGATCATGTAAGTGTTGTAGGCGATAAAATCGCCTACGGAAAGCTTATGGGCGAGCACGAGGTGGCCGCCGGCGAGCAGCGTGATCATCATGGAGACGCCGAGGATGAACTCGAGCGTGGGCCAGAGCATGCCCATGAGCTGGACCAGACGCAGGGCGCGGCGGATGTACTCGCGGTTGAGGCGCTCGAAGAGGCCGATCTGCGACTCCTCGCGGGCAAAGGCGCGGATGAGGCGCGCGCCGGAGTAGTTTTCCTGCGCCTGGGCGGAGATCTCTGAGAAGCTGGCCTGGATGCGCTCGAAACGCTCGTGAATGCGGCGGCCGAAGTACTGCACGGCGATGCTGGCGAAGGGCATGGGGGCAAGCGCCACCAGGGTGAGCCAGGGGCTATAGCGGAGGAGGAAGTAGAGGGCGAAGACGGTGAAGAAAACCGTGTTGGCGCTATACATGATGGCCGGCCCGAGCAACATGCGCACGGCGCTGAGGTCGTTGGTCATGCGCGCCATGATGTCGCCGGTGCGGTAGCGCTGATAGAAGCCTGAGTCCTGGGTTTCGAGCTTGCGGAAGAGATCGTTGCGCAGGTCGAACTCGATCTGTCGGGAGATGCCGATCAAGATCCAGCGCTGGGAGTAGAGGAAGACGCCTTTGACGAGATAAATGCCGACCAGAATGAGGGCGAAGACGAAGATACGCTCGCGGCTGGAGCCCTTTCTGAGGTCGTCGATGGCCATGCCCAGCACGTAAGGAAACAGGACGGCGACCAGGTTGGTGGCAATGCAGGCGAGCGCGCCCCACAGATATCCCCATCGATACCGGCGCATGTAACCGTAGAGGGGGGCGAGTTCGCGGAACATGGACTTATTGTAAGGATGCGGGCGGCCTGTGCGCCGCTTCTTTAGTCGGCTTCTTTAAGTCGGCGTGCGCAGCAACAAATAGCCGCCGATAAGTCCGAATAAGACGTCGGAGGACCATGCGGCGAGGATGGCGGGAAGATAGTTGACGTTGCCCATGTCGCCCAGCAGGCCGTCGATGACCCAGTAGGCGAGGGCGACGGCGACCGCGACGGCAATGGCCGTGACCGAGCCGCGGCGGCCCATGGAGAGCGCGAAAGGGATGGCCAGGATGGCCATGACCACGGCCATCAGCGGATAAGCGAGCTTGTGCCAGAGGGCGACGCGGAGGCGCATGGTGTCGAAGCCGCTCTGGGCCAGATCGCGGATATAGCTGCGCAGTTGGCCGAAGTTCATCTGCTGGGCCTGCACGTCTTCCTTGACGTTGAAGTAGCTGGGGTCCTCGTGGATCTCGGGGAAGGTGGTCTCGCCGAACTGGCGGAAGCTGGTGACGTTGGCGCCCGCGAAGTCGCTGACCCAGCCGTTCTGGAAGCGCCAGGAACCGGAGCCGGATCCGGAGTTCGGGTCCCAGTAGACGCGCGCGGCGAAGATGCGCCGGGTGAGCTGGAAGGTTATGGGGTTGAACTCGAAGACGGAGAGGTTGGCGAACTCGTTGCGGACGGGATCGAAGAATTTGTAGTAGAAGATGCGGCCGGGCTCGCCATGCGCCGGTTCGCCGAAGATCCACTGCTCTTCGGGGTGCAGGTAGGTTTGCGCGGGGCTGCCTTTGATGATGTTGCGCAGCGCCTGTTGCCGCTGATTGGCCTTGGGCAGATAGTACTGATCGAAGAGAAACAGGCAGACAGCCAGGGTGGCGGCGATGGAGATGATAGGAATGACAAGGCGGTAGAGGCTGATTCCGGTGGCCTTCATGGCCACGATCTCGCTGTTGCGGTTGAGGACTCCGAAGGTCACCAGAACGGCGATGAGCACGGCGAGCGGGGCAAGCTGGTAGAGCATGCTTGGCGTAAGGTTGACCAGATAGTCTCCCACCGTGAGCAGTCCGATGTGGTTCGTCAGGATGTGGCTCATCAGGTCGAAGAATGTGAAAACCAGCATCAGCAGGACAAAGCCGCCGAGGACGAGGAAGAAGGTCATGAGGAATTCGCGGACCACGTAAGCATCGAGGAGGCGCGGATACGCGCCGCCCGTGGCGGTGCGCAGAGGGTGCGCGTGGAGCCGGTTGAGAAAGCCGGCGCGCCCCGCTCCGTTGGTTCCCGCTCCGTTGAGAATTGCCCCGTTGGTTCCCGATCCGTTGAGAATTGCCCCGGTTTGCGCGGCGCCGTTGGATTTTGCCGCGGCGGGCAGCGCGGGCCTGGGCGCGCGCGCTGTCCAACTCACGATGGCGCTCAGGACGCGTCCGCCGGTGGCCATCTGCCAGAGCAGAAAGAGTCCGGCGGCTGCGAAGAGGAAGTTGGCGGACCAGACGGCGAGAAACGGGGAGAGTTTTCCCTCGCGGCCGAGGGCGACGCCGACCTCGGAGAGGAAGTAATAGAGCGAGACCAGGAGGAGCGCGAAGACGAAGCCGGAGCTTTTGCCGCCGCGGCGCGAGGCCACGCCGAGGGGTACGCCGACGAGCATGAGCACGAGGCAGGCGAAAGGATAGGCAAAGCGGTTGTTGAGCTCGATGAGCAACCGGCGCGCGCCGGGGCGGTGGTCATGAATGCGCCGGAGCAGGGCGCTCATGGGCAGGGCATAGATGGAGGTGTCCATGCGGCCCAGGTGGACATCGCCCTGCGCGTTCAGCTCCAGAGGCCGCACGGTCGAGGTGAAGGCGGTGATTCTGGACTGGCCGGGCTGGCCGGGGGTGGTTTCGTGCTCGGCGCCGTTGCGCAGGCGCATGAGCAGCTCCTGTGGGGAGTCGCTGACCACGGTGGCGGTTTCCGCGGTGGTGACGACGGGGTTCGAGGGATCGGAGACGTCGGCCATGAAGACCTTGTGCCAGTTGGCCGCGCCCACGCCGGAGCGCACGTCCTGCACGTAGAGGACGAAGTTTTTGAAGTCCTCGTAGAAGACCCGGGGCTGGATTTCGTAGGAGGCCTGGGAGGTTTCGAGCTGGTGCTCCATTGCGAGGATGGCCCGGTTGGCGCGGGGCGCCAGATAGAGCGAGTTGGCGAGGCCGATCAGCGTTCCGCCCACGGCCACGATGGCGGCCACGCGCGCGAAGTAAGCGATGCCCAGGCCGGAGGCGCGCATGGCCACAATTTCGCTGTCGGCGGCCAGGCGGCTCAGGCCGAGCAGGACGCCTACCAGGACGGCCATGGGGATGGTGACCTTGAACAGGTTGGGAAGAGTGAAGAGAAAGACCTCGAACATGTCCGTGAGCGTGGATGTGTTGCGCACCACCACCTCGAGGATGCGGGGAAGGCTGGGCATGAAGAGGATGAAAGTGAAGAGCGCGCAGCCGATGAGGGTGTGGGAGAAAATCTCGCCGAAGATGTAGCGGGTCAGGGTGCGCACGGGCTGGCTCTGTGGCTAGTTTAAGTCATTTTCAAGATACGATGAGAGGTTTTGATTTGACCGAGGCGGGAGGGCATGAAAGGATGGCTTTAACGCATTCAACGACTGATTGCCTGTCGGTCAGAACCTCAATGATTCACCGAGATCGCGATTCGGGGGAGTTCCCGATGCGGCTCTTGCTAGAACTTTGAAAGATACAAAGGCAACGTGAAGATGAGCTGTCCGGGCTCTTACTTCTCCTGTAAAATGCCTTTCATGCATTAAAGAGGTCTGCTGAGCGCTCGACCGGCTCAGGTTCGAAACAGTCCCACCAAAAACTATTCAACACCGATCGCCTCCTTCGCCGCGCCGAGAGGTGCGGTGAAGCATTGCCATGTGCGTCAGGGCTATGTGCGTCAGGCGAGGAAGATGCCTGACCGCATCTGGACCAGGCGATCCGAGATCCAAGCTCCGCAGCGAGCGCTGGATGGATTCGGAACGTTTGGGTTGCGCGCCGCACTGTCAAATTTCGCGTCAATTTTTCTCCTGTAAAGGTATCGTCGATGAAGATGTTTAAGAATTTCGCTCCGGTCTACTCAATTCTCGTGTTGATGGCGATACCTGCATTCGGGCAGACCACCGTCAGCAGCCCAACCAATGGGGAGCAAGTGAATTCCCCTTTCACGCTTAACATGAGCGCCAGCCAGTGCTCTGGCCTTCCGGTGTCCGCTGTCGGCTACTCGCTCAATAGCAGCACCAGCACCTCGGCCTGGAACGCGCAGTACATAGACGGCCCGGTGGCCGCGCCGCTGGGAGAGAACATCCTGCACGTGAAGGTGTGGAACGACGAGGGCGGCATCTGCGACACCGACATCTCCATCGATGTGGTCGCCGGCAGCAGCAACGGCGCAATCTCTGTGAGCAGCCCCACCAATGGGCAGACGGTAAATTCCCCGTTTACGCTGAACATGACCGCCAAAGAATGCGACGGCCTCCCGGTCTCCGCGGTCGGCTACTCGCTTAACAGCAGCACCAGCACCTCGGCCTGGAACGCGCAGTACATAGACGGCCCGGTGGCCGCGCCGCCGGGGCAGAACGTTCTGCACGTGAAGGCGTGGAACGGCGAGGGACAAGGCTGCGACACCGACGTCTCCATCAAGGTAGCCGCCAGCAGCAGCGCCGCGGCCGCCACCAGCAGCGGCGCAACTTCGGTGATTCCGTCGAGCGCCGTCTCCGTGCACGCCATCCAGACGCTCGGCGACTGGACTGCTATTCACGATGGTGCAACGCCGGGGTCGTCGAGCGGCACGATGAGCATGCACAGCTCGCCTTCGCTATCGGGATCCGCGCGGCTCTTTGCCAATCAGTTCAACGACTTTGGCGGGGAGCGGTATGCGGCGCAGTTCGACGACAACAGGACCGCGGAGAATTTTTTCTACGATGCCTGGGTGTACATCGCGAACAACGCGAATGGCCTCTCGAATCTCGAGTTCGACCTGGACCAGACCATGTCGAACGGTGAAACCGTGATCATGGGATTCCAATGCGACAGTGGGTCGGGCACATGGGACTACGCGGTCAACGGCGGATCGCCCACCAGTCCCAACGATACCTGGCTGCACTCCTACTCCGGCTGCAACGTTCACAGTTGGGGCACCAACCAGTGGCATCATGTACAGATCTATTTTTCGCACTACACGAACGGCTGGGTGACGTACCACTCGGTGTGGCTGGACGGAACTGAGGAAGACCTGAACTTCACGGTCTTCTCTGGGTACGATCTAGGCTGGGGCCCGGCGGAGCTGACCAACTTCCAGATCGACGGGAACAGCAGCGGGACGACGTGGGGGAACGTATACCTGGATCAGCTGACTGTGTACCAGTGGTAGAAGCAGGAGTCGGGGATCATGCGTCAGAAGTACCGCGAGATTGCGGCGCGCGAACCGGGGCGCGTTGTACCGATCGAGGGCGACCTGACCATCGGCGAAGTGCATGAGCAGATTGTCGAAGCGATGGCGGAGCGCCCGCTCGGCGCCGGTCAGGGCGTAACCGTGACGTCGATCCCGACTTGATGGGCGATGGAACCGGAGGTTGCGGTTACAGTGACCGTGTAGTTCTGTGAGGAGAGTGTGCCGGAATTGGCGACGACGACTGCGCTGCATCCCGGAAGGATTGCCAGAGCAACAGCCGCCAGGGCCAGTGCCGCGAGCCGCTTTAGGCGGCGCTTGCCGCGGGTCGGCGAGACGAAGATGAAGAAGACAAAGGGAATTCCCGCAGCAAGGGTAGCCCCGGCGGTGACCAGGGTGACGGTGACGGTGGCCGTCCCCGCGGGCGTGACGTTGGCGGGAAGGCTGCACGAGCTTCCGGAAGGGACGCCTGAGCAGCTCAATTGAATGGTTCCGGCAAACCCGTTGAGCGGCTTAATGGACAAAACGATGCTGGCGGCCGATCCGGCGGCCACGGAGACGGCGGTGGCGCCCGAGAGCTGGAAGTCAGGAACCGGTTCCGAGACGATGACGGAGAGCGGCGCTGAAGTGGAGCTGTCGAAGGAGCCGCTGCCTCCATAGACAGCCGTTAGCGTCACGGTCCCCGCGGGCGCGGGAACAAAAGTGAAGGCGGCCGCTCCCGATTGGCCGACCGCGACGGTTGCCAGCGCCGATGCGCCGTTGAAGAAGGTGACCGACCCGGCCGGCGTTGCCGAGCCGGATGCGGGAGCGACCGTAGCCGTGAACGTGACGGAATTGCCGAAAGCGACCTGGCCCGCGCTCGCGGAGAGATTGGTGGTTGTGGCACTTCCTGTCTGCGCCGCGGCTGTCAGTGTGACAATTGGGGACTGCGAGGCGGCGGCGTAGTAGTCGCCCGAATAGGAGACGTAGAAGGAATTGTCTCCAGCGGCGAGCGCGGGAGTATTGAGAGTTGCGGAGCCGTCAATGGCCAGAACGGACGCAGCCAGCAATGCGCCCGCCGCGGAGTAGAGGCTGACGCTGCCTGGAACGTAGTGCGGGTCCAGCGGGTCGGGGCCGGACAATGCGGTTGCGGAGGACCCGGCTACCTGAATCGCAAACGCGACCGTCTGGCCGGCGCGATACGGTCCGCCGGAGGACGCGATCGCGACGGATGTGGGAAAGGCGGAGACGGAGACGGAAACGGTGTTTGAATCGGGCGATTCGGCCACCGTGGTGGTGCCGCCGTCGACAGCGGTAACGGTGTTTACGCCGATGGGCAAGAGATTCACTGCGAGGGTTGCCGTTCCCGAAGCGTCGGTGATAGCGGAGCCCAGCATGGCCCGGCTGGATTGCGACTGGGGATTTGTGTAGTAGAACTCGACGGGACTGCCGGCAAGCGGGCTTCCGCCGGCGGTGGCGGCCGCCGCAAGAGTTACGCTCTGCTCGGCCTGGGTCCCGGAGGCGGAGGCGGAAAGAACGGCAGTCGATTGCTGGAAGGTTGCGGTTGCCCAGTTGGACGCGAGAGCGTAAGCGTCCACGCTGCCCAGGCCGGTGGCGAGATCGTAGCCGGACTGGGCCCGATAGCCGAGAGTTCCGGCGGCGCAGTCCGCGGAGCCGATGGAGCAGGGAACGTCGTTGCTGCCGGTTACGACATCGTGGAAGACGTTGGGGGAATTCTCGGCCAGAAGATAGAGTACCGGGTTGATGTCGCCAAGGCCCGGAGCGGCGATGCTGCCATTGGCCAGGAGGTAGTGATTCACCAGAGCGGCGATACCGGCGAAGACCGGCGTGGCGGCCGAAGTTCCTCCGACCAGAAGGTTGGAGCCGTTGTAAACGATGAGGTAGGGGTCAGGGGTGGGGGAAGCGGCTAAGGAGACATCGGGGACCATGCGGCCGGAGGCGACGGAGGGGGCGAAGCTGGACTGATAGCCGGGCTTGGGGAAGATATTGCTGACGCCGCCTCCGCCGGCCAGGACCGAGGTCTGGCTGCTCCAGCCGGTCTCAGGGACATAAGAGAGCGCCGAACCGCCGAGCGTACTGTCGGATGAACTCCAGTATTGGCTGGAAGATCCGTCGGAGAAGGCGGTTCCGCCAACCGCGGTGATGGCGGGCGCGCTGGCGGGAACCATTACATCGAGACCTTGGGCAGCAGAGGGAGCGCCGATGGGCTCGCATCCGGCGGCGCCCGAGTCGCCTGCGGCGCTGACCCAGGTGATGCCCTCGACCGCGGCCTGCAGCGCAAGGATCTGATAGAACGAGTCGCCGCCTGTTTCGCATCCGGCGTAGCTGAGGCTCATGACCTGGGCAAGTTGGTTGTCGATCGCGTACTCGGCGGCAACTTCTACGTTCGTGCCCCAGACGTAGAGGATGGTTGCGCTGCGGGCCACGGCGCCCGCGGCTTCGAGGTCGAGCGTTGCCTCTTCGAGATCGGCGGTGCTGTCCGTGCCGGCGCCGGTGTTGGGGACTTCGACAGATTGGAAGTCGTTGGCGGGAAGGCCGAAGAACGCGCGATAGGCGCGATAATCGCCGAGAGCGATGGGCGTCTGGCCGAGAACGGCGACGGTGACGCCGCTGCCGGAGATTCCCCGGGCATAGAGCGGATCGATGTCGTAAATCGTGGCGAGATCGGCGGGGCCCAGGACATTCTGACCGGCGCCGGCCGCGTATTGCGGAGTAGGAGCCTGGACCAACTGCGAGACCGGGGTGAAATCGTCGATGCCGACGACTCCCGCGATGAGGCCGGACAAAGATGCGGGAACGGCCGGGGCAGCGAGGTTGGCGAAGTGCCTGGCGCCGCGCACATTGAAGGTGTGAATCGGGGTCTCAAAGGCGGCTTCGACCGCCGCGGCGGAGCCTGAGTAGGTGATAAATAAACGGCTCCTGGAGACGCGTATCCCGCTCATGCCCGCCGATGCGAGCCAGGCGGCTACCCTCGCGGCATCGGCCTGGGAGGATCCGAACCGGGCAGCAATCTGCTCGGGGGTAAGCCAGAGGCGATAGTCCGGCGACTGCGGGTTTTGCTGATTGGCGGCAAATGCCTCAAGCGCGGCAAGCTGCGCATCCCCGATCCGCAGCTCGATCTGCATATTGGGCAGGAGCATTGTGGGCGCCACCGGGCCCCGGTCGCCGGCGGCATAGAGGCGGGCCTTGACTGCATTGCCGATGGAAACCGAAGGATACGCGCCTTGCGCCTGCGCTCTAGCGGGAGCGAACGCGAGGGCCGCGGGAAGCAAGAGGGCCCCGATCGAGGACCGGACAAAGGCGCGCGTGGCAGCTCTCCGTCCGACGGAGCAGGAAGAGTTACCGTCTACGGCGTGTTCGCGGCCGCGCGATCGCGGAAATTCAGCCTCCAGCTTATCCATACTGCTTGCCGCCTAAGCCTGATTTGTGCTTTCTTACCAGTTGGCTTATCGGCGATTTGGCGATTTGGATTAGTGAACGCTGATATTTCTGTTATTCGCTATAAAATTTGATTACAAATTACTTGTAATAAGTTCAACGCAGCGGTGCAAGGCGGTTTTTCTTAAGGAAGAACTCATTACCACCGCTTCGACTTGCGGCAACCGTGCAAGCGCTGTGGAAGCAGGCGTACACACGCGCCCAAAAAACGCCGAAGGCGTTCCCAGTCGGAAAGCGTCTTCGGCGTACACACAGCTCTGACCCGGTAAAGAGGATTGAGCCAGTCCTTTTTGCCGTTTTCTGCAGGTCAGCCTTTGTAACGGATTTCGAGAAGGGTACAGTCGTCGAAGGCGGGGTGGCCGGACTGGAATTCGGCCATGCACTCGATAATCCCGTCGACTCATTACGCGACCACGGACACCTGGCCCTGCCGTCCGCGCGCCGGCCGAACGCTGACCTCCGCGTCCTGCCCGAGGGCGGCCAAAAAATCCATCAGATGCTCCACGGTGCCCGGCAAGCACTCGCCGCCCCGGCAAAACGAGGGGAAAACGCCGGCGCCAAGCCTCATGTTCCTCCTCCAGTCGCCGATAGAAGCGATATGTCCTATATGGTTGAGGCCCCGGAAGCCGACGGAACCTGTGCAGGGGTTGCAGGAACTCACGAGTGGCCTGGCGAAATACGTTACGTCACGCGCCAGCCCATTCTCGATCTGCGCGGCCGCATTCACGGATACGAAGTGCTCTTTCAGATGGGTCCTGGCCGCGACAAGGTCGAGAATGCCCAACACGCCGCCCGTACCGTGCTGGACAACATGGTGCTCTTTGGCTTCGACCGCCTGACCGGCGGACTGCCCACCTTCATCCGCTGCACGGAAGAGACCCTGGCCGAACAGTTGGTTGCCGTTTTGCCGGCGCAGATGACCGTCCTCGAAATTCCGCGCGGGCTCGAGATGACGCCCAAACTGGTTAGCGCCTGCCACCGGCTGAAGGATGCCGGCTTCCGCCTCGCGCTGGTCGACTTCACCTGGGATCCGGCGCAAAACATTCTGCTCGATCTTTGCGACTACGTGAAAGTCGATTTCTCAGAGACCGACGCGCCCGGACGCCAGTCTCTGCGCAACCTGCTGAAGCGAACCTCCGTTGCCATGATGGCGGAAAAGGTCGATTCGCCCGATGTCTTCCGCCGCGCATTCACGGAAGGATTCACCCTGTTCCAGGGCTTCTACTTCTGCAACCCCGAGCCCATCCAAAATGCCAAGGCGCCGGCAAACCGCTCCATTCACATCGAGATCCTGCGCCAGCTCTTCAGAACTCCTCTCGACCTGAACGAGCTTTGCCCCCTGGTGATGCGCGATGCATCGCTGGTTTTCCGCATTCTCCGCCTCGTCAATTCGCCCGCATACGCTATCCGCCAGGAGGTGAATTCGATTCAATCGGCCATTGTGATCCTTGGCGAAACCGCCTTTCGGCGCATTGCCACGCTGGCCATTCAGTGCGAATTGAACGCCGATCAGCCCCCGGAAATACTGCGCATGGCGCTGGTGCGGGCGCGATTCTGCGAGTTGGCCGCACCGTTCGCAAAGCTCGATCCCCAGGAACAGTACCTGCTCGGGATGCTCAGTCTTCTGCCCGCCATGATGCGTGTCCCCATGCAGACGCTCATCCCGCAGCTTCCCTTGCGAGACGCGATCGGCAGGGCGCTTCTGGGAGATCCCGTGGGCGAACGCCGGATGCTTTCCTGGATCGAGGCGCTCGAACAGTGCGACTTCGCAGTATGCCACAAAATCGCCGAGGTCTGCGCGCTCGACCACGGCCTCATGAACCGGCTCTACTTCGACGCCCTTACCTGGGATGGAGCCACTCCCGAAAACTTTGCTTGATCGGGACCTGTCCGGGAGGCGCCGGCCGCGTTGACCGTCAAGGATTCCAGGCAGCCGGCCACACACTCAAAACCATAAGCGCTTGTCATCTTGAGCGGAGCGAAGCGGAGTCGAAAGATCTGCGGTTGCCTTTTTACAGCAGAGCAATCAAAGCCCAGTAGGAAATGGTGGCTTCCGAGCAGGCGGCGACACACTCAGAACCATAAGCGCTTGTCATCTTGAGCGGAGCGAAGCGGAGTCGAAAGATCTGCGGTTGCCTTTTTACAGTAGAGCAATCAAAGCCCAGTAGGAAATGGTGGCTTCCGAGCAGGCGGCGACACAATTAGAACTGCCAACGGCCCCGCTTGAACTACGATGGACCCGTGACGTACGAGAGCGTAGTACGCGAATTGTTTGTGCGGATGCCTGATCTGGAGCCCCTCTACCGCGAACAGTTCTCCTATTTGACTGGCGAGGAATTGCCTTATGTGGTGTTCGGGTCTTTCCTGATCCCCGTAATAGAAAGTGCGCTGGAGAGTCATGATGCCGAGCGCATCAAGTTGATTAGCGCCTACCTCGAAGAAGCAGCCCTGAACGCCAGCGCAGATGCCGGGCTCGAACTACTGCTCCGTGTGGAGATCGGCGAGTGGCTTGGCCGCACGCGATGGGAGGCGGAAATTGGCCCCTACCTCGGAGACCAGACAAAACGTATATGCCGGTACGTACCCGGACTTGCCAGCCAACGTAACTCACTCAGGGCTGAACATGCACGTCGTAATCCAATAGGGCGGTTTCTGAATCGGTTGCGAGGATAGCGATTCGGCCGCGGTGGCTGAGTGATAACCGCAAAGAGAGGCAACCGCAGATCTTTCGACTTCGCTTCGCTCCGCTCAAGATGACAAGGCGGCGGAAGGGGCGGAATCATCGCTGATTTTGAGGGCGCCTCTTCCAAATCGCCCAGGCAGCGGGCACTCGTCCCAACCCCAGTGACGAAACACACAGGCAAGCCATCCTCGACGCGCTATTTGTACTTGCGGCTTAGAATTTTCCTTCGGCGCTGTCTCGAATGCGGGTGACGCGCGCCCCAGCCGCTAAGAACTCCAGCGCAAATTGGCGCGCTGTGGCTCCGTTCCGTTACCCTGTCCTATGGACCGCCATTCGAGGAAACCAACCATACGGAGGCTTTATCCCATGACCCAGGTGATGGATCGGACGTCTGCTGAAACTGCGGACGCAACTTCAACTTCAACAAAGTATGTTTACTTTTTTGGCGGCGGCAAGGCCGACGGCAACGGCAAAATGAAAGAAGTTCTGGGCGGCAAGGGCGCAGGCCTCGCGGAGATGACCAACGCCGGCCTGCCCGTTCCTCCGGGATTCACCATCCAGACCGAAGCCTGCCGCGAATACATGCGCGGCGCGCCCAACCCGCAGATCGACAAGGAGATGCACGCCGCCCTGGCGCGCCTCGAAGAGATGCAGGGCCAGAAGCTGGGCGCGGGCGACAATCCGCTGCTGGTAAGCGTGCGCTCCGGCGCCAAGTTCTCCATGCCCGGCATGATGGACACCATCCTCAACCTGGGACTGAACGACAAGGCCGTCGAATCCCTCGCCAGGCGCAGCGGCAATCCGCGCTTCGCCTACGATTCGTACCGCAGGCTCATCCAAATGTTCGGCGACGTGGTCCTCGACATTCCCAAGAAAAAATTCGAGCACATTTTCGACGCCGTCAAGCACCGCGAGAAGGTGAAGTTCGATTACGAGCTGACGCCGAAGGCGCTCCAGGAGATCATTGCCGAGTACAAGAAGCTGGTGAAAAAGGAGACGGGCGGCGACTTCCCGCAGAAACCGCTGGAGCAGTTGGCGGCCGCGCGCGACGCCGTCTTCCGGAGCTGGCAGAACGAGCGCGCCAAGACCTATCGCCGCATCAACCGCATCGACGACTGGCTGGGCACGGCCGTAAACGTGCAGACCATGGTCTACGGCAACCTGGGCGAGAACTCGGGCACCGGCGTGGGCTTTACGCGCAACCCCTCCACCGGCGAGCACGCCTTCTTCGGCGAGTACCTGATGAACGCGCAGGGCGAGGACGTGGTCTCCGGCGTGCGCACGCCGCTCTCCATCAGCGAGCTCGAAAAGGCCATGCCCAGCATTTACGACCATCTGCAGACCATCACCTGGAAGATGGAAAAGCATTATCGCGACATGCAGGACTTCGAGTTCACCATCCAGGATGGCAAGCTCTACATGCTGCAGACGCGCAACGGCAAGCGCACCGGGCTTGCGGCCGTCCGCGTGGCCATCGACATGGTGCGCGAGGGCCTGATCACGCAGGAGGAAGCCATCTTCCGCGTCGAACCCAACCAGCTTTACGACTTCCTGGTTCCGCGCCTGGTTGAAAAGGGCGAGAAGATCGAAGTGCTGGCCACGGGATTGCCGGCTTCGCCGGGCGCGGCCGTGGGTCAGATCGTGTTTTCGGCCGAGGACGCCGTGAAGCACCACGCCAACGGCTCGTATAAATCGATCGTCCTGGTCCGCGGCGAGACCACCCCGGAGGACATTGCCGGCATGGAAGTGGCCGACGGCATTCTGACCTCGCGCGGCGGCATGACCTCGCACGCGGCGGTGGTCACGCGCGGCATGGGCAAGTGCTGCGTGGCCGGCGCCGGCGACTGCGTTGTGGATGAGGCCAAGCGCGAGCTGCGCGTGAAGGGCAAGACCTACAAACAAGGCGACTGGATTTCGCTGGATGGAACGACCGGGCGCGTGATTGCGGGCAGGCTCAAGACGCTTGAGGCGCAGCCCGACGATCCCGACCTGGTCAAGTTCATGAGCTGGGTCGATCCCGTGCGGCGGCTGAAGATCCGCGCCAACGCCGACATTCCCCGCGACGCCAAGCAGGCGCGGACGTTCGGCGCCGAAGGCATCGGCCTTTGCCGCACCGAGCACATGTTCTTCGCCGAAGACCGCATAGAGCACATGCGCGCCATGATCCTGGCCGACAACGAGAAGGACCGCCGCGCGGCTCTCAAGAAACTGCTGCCCATGCAGCGCGCCGACTTTGCGGGCCTCTTCAAGGCCATGGAGTCGCTGCCGGTGACCATCCGGCTGCTCGATCCGCCGCTGCACGAGTTCCTGCCCAAGCGCGAGGATTTGCTGGTGCAGATTGCGCGCCTCGAAGAAACCAAACCCCGTTCGCCCAAGCTCAAGGAGCTGCGCACGCTGCTGGCCCGCGTGGAGGAGCTGCACGAGATGAACCCCATGCTCGGCCTGCGCGGCTGCCGGCTGGGCATCGCGTTCCCCGAGATCACCGAGATGCAGGTGCGCGCCCTTATCGAGGCTGCGGTCGCGGTGAAGGTCAAGGGCGGCGATCCGCACGTCGAGATTATGATCCCGCTCATCGGGTCGATCGAAGAGATGCGCAACCAGACGGCCATCGTGCGCCGCATCGCCGGCGAGGTCTTCGAGCAGAAGGGCGCGAAGGTCGATTATATGGTGGGCACCATGATCGAGCTGCCGCGCGCCGCGCTCACCGCCGACCAGATCGCCGAGGAAGCCGAGTTCTTCAGCTTCGGCACCAACGACCTGACGCAAACCACCTTCGGCATCTCCCGCGACGACATCAACAACTTTCTGCCGGCCTATATGAAGTACGGCATCTTCAAGCAGGACCCCTTCGCCACGCTGGACCAGGCGGGCGTGGGGCAACTGGTGAAGATGGCCACGGCCAAGGGGCGCAGCACGCGGCCCACGCTGAAGGTGGGCATCTGCGGCGAACACGGCGGCGATCCGGAGTCCGTCAAGTTCTGCCACAAGATCGGGCTCAACTACGTGTCCTGCTCGCCCTTCCGGCTGTTGACGGCGAGGCTTGCAGCGGCGCAGGCGGCCCTCGAGGAAAAGCAGACGGGGCCAAACCAGCACACCGGCGCCAAGTAATCGGCAATCGGCTTGAACTGTCGCGGGCGCGGCCGAATGGCCGCGGCCGCGCTGCGTCAGCATAGGAAAGCTCTGAAGAAGCGGAGTTTTGAAAGGGCACGACTTCAGTCGTGCCGCAGACGCAACAAATGAGCCTCGGGCTTTACAAGCTGCGGAAAAACTCGGTCGAAGCAACGCTCTGTAACAAGGGCACGACTTCAGTCGTGCCGAAGATGCACATTTAAAAGCCTCGGGCTTTAGCCCCTGCCTCGCTTGCCC
>JBOGLX010000026.1:0-5690 GCA_050745765.1 Occallatibacter sp.
GGGCTGGAGTTTTGAGCTTCGCTCTCCAAAGTTTTGGACGAGAACAGTAGAAAGTTTTCCGCGGCGCTGGCGGCCGGGAAGGGCAAACAAAAGCAAATGACGACTTTGACGAAGAAACTCGATGCCAACCAATACAACCTGAAGGATCAGGTGGTGGCCATCAATCGCGTGACCAAAGTGGTGAAGGGCGGCAAAAACATGTCGTTCGCCGCGCTGGTTGTTGTGGGCGATGCCGGTTCAGGAGTGGTGGGCTACGGATCGGGCAAGGCCAAGGAGGTTCCCCAGGCCATTCGCAAGGGGATCGAGTCGGCCAAGAAGAACCTGGTGCGCGTCAACCTGACCCAGACCACCATCCCGCACCAGGTGCTGGGCCGTTACGGTTCGGGCCAGGTGCTGTTGAAGCCCGCGCCCGAAGGCACGGGGGTGATCGCCGGCGGCGCCGTGCGCGCGGTCATGACCTCGGTCGGCGTGCAGAATGTGCTCACCAAGAGTCTCGGCTCGCCCAACCCGCACAACGTGATCAAGGCCACCTTCGACGCGCTGGTGCAGTTGCGCGACCGCGGCGAAGTGGCCAGCATGCGCGGCAAACAGGTGGAGGATCTCTAAACCATGGCCGAACAGAAGAAAATTCGCATTCAATACTACCGCTCGGCCATCTCCACGCCCACCAAGCATAAGCTGGTGATCAAGGGCCTGGGCTTTACGCGGCTGAACCAGATCGTCGAGCGCGTGGACAACGAGTCGGTGCGCGGAATGGTCAAGGCCGTTCCGCATTTGGTGAGGATTTTAGAGAGCTAGTTCATAGTTCATAGTTCGCAGTTCACAGTATCCTGCCGTCGAATGTTTCGGCTGTGAACTCGGCTGTGAACTAAGAACTGTGAACTACGAACTCGGACACAACGCGAGTCGGCCGGACCTCCATCCAGTCGGCGCTATAGCGAGGAGCATCATGGCAAGGAATCTATCGAATCTGCGCGCGCCCAAGAAGGCCAATACCGGGCGCAAACGCGTGGGCCGGGGCATGGGCTCCGGCATGGGCAAAACCTCGACCCGCGGCCACAAAGGCCAGAGATCGCGTTCGGGATCGAGCATGATGCGCGGCTTCGAGGGCGGCCAGATGCCGCTGCATCGCCGCCTGCCCAAGCGCGGCTTCACCAACATTTTCCGCACCGAGTACACGGTCGTCAATCTGGACCGCATCGCCGAACGAATCGCGGAATCGGGCGTCGCCGAGATCGGCCTCGACGACTACCGCAAGCTGGGCCTCGCGTCCGGCCGCAAGCCGCTCATCAAGATCCTCGGCTCGGGCGAGCTGACCTCGGCCATCGTCGTCCACGCGCACAAGTTCTCGAAAACTGCCGCGGAAAAGATCGAGAAAGCCGGCGGCAAGGCCGTGGTGGTGGGCGCACCGGCGGCCTAGCGGCGCAGTTCGCAGTTCTCAGTTCACAGTCAATTCAGTTGGGACACAACAACGGCTGTGAACTACGAACTGCGAACTATCATTGCTGGCAATCAAGCGAAAATGCTCTAAGATGGTGGTAACGGCACGAGATTGAACCGGCGCCTGGCGCCTGAAGCGGATAAACCCCGAATATGCTTGAAAAGTTTTTCAATATCTTCCGGATTCCCGACCTGCGCAAGCGAGTCTTCTTCACCGCGGGCATTCTGGCCGTCTACCGCCTGGGCGCCTGGATCCCCACCCCCGGCGTGGACACGGCCAAGCTCGCCGTGCTCTTCAACGCCCAGAACGGCTCCGCCCTCGGCCTGATGGACCTGTTCAGCGGCGGCACCCTCCGCCGCATGACCGTCTTCGCCCTGGGCATCATGCCCTACATCACTGCTTCCATCATCTTTCAGCTTCTCGCCGTGGTCTATGAGCCGCTGGCGCGCATCGAGAAGGAAGGCGAGCTGGGCCGGCGCAAGATCACGCAGTGGACCCGCTACCTGACCGTCATTCTGGGCGTCCTGCAGTCCATCGGCATCGCCGCCATCCTCACCAAGCAGGGCCTGGTCCTCGATCCCGGCATCGGCTTCATCCTCATGACCGTGCTCACGCTCACCGCGGGCACCACCTTCATCATGTGGCTGGGCGAGCAGATCACCGACCGCGGCATCGGCAACGGCATGAGCCTGCTCATCTTCGCCGGCATCGTCGCCGGCCTGCCGTCCGGCGTGGGCGAGCTCTTCCAGAAGGTGCAGCAAGAGGCCTGGGGCGGCTATACGGGTATCGTGGTTGTTCTGCTTCTCATCGGCATGTTGGCCGTGGTTGCCTTTATCGTTTACGTCGAGCGCGCAGAGCGCCGCGTCCCCATCCAGAGCGCCCGCCGCATCGTCGGCCGGCGCATGATGGGCGGCCAGGCCAGCCACTTGCCCCTCAAGGTCAACTCCGGCGGCGTCATGCCCATCATCTTCGCCAGTTCCATCCTCTCCGCGCCCATGCTGGTCGGCACCTCGACGTGGGTGCAGAACAACCGCGTCCTCGAGTCGATCTACCAGGCCCTCGAGCCGGGGATGCCCTGGTACGAGCTGTTGAACATCCTGGCCATTATATTCTTTGCGTATTTCTATGTTTCCATAGTGATGAAGCCCGACGACATTGCCGATAACTTCCGCAAGTCGGGGTCGTTTATCCCCGGCATCCGGCCCGGCAAGCGCACGTCCGACTTTATCAACGACATTCTCACCCGTATTACCCTGGTGGGCGGGCTCTATTTGATTGTGGTGCAGACGGTGCCCACCTTCCTCATGAGCGGCATCCGTTTTGACAAGATTTGGTTGATCGGCCGGTTCTTCGAAACCCTGCCGAACTGGACCACGCACGGCATGGGGATCCAATTCTACTTTGGAGGCACCTCGCTGCTCATCGTCGTCGGCGTCGCCATGGATACGATCAACCAGGTCGAGTCACAGCTCGTCATGAGGCACTATGATGGCTTTTCCCCGCGCTCCGGTCGCGTTCGCGGAAGGAAAACCTGGTAATGTCATCGTCTGTCATGTCCTCTTCTCAAACTGAGATCGAGGGAGGCCGGGATACGAATCGCAAGATCGTTCCCGGCCCCATTCTTTTGTTGGGCGCGCCCGGCGCCGGCAAAGGAACCCAGGCGCAAGAGCTGGTCAAGCTCTGGCGCATCCCGCAGATTTCTACCGGCGACCTGTTGCGCGCCAATGTCGCCCAGGGCACTTCCCTGGGACGGGTGGCCAAAGAGACGATGGCCCGCGGGGAGCTGGTTCCCGACTCGCTGGTCGAGGAGATGGCCGAGGTGCGCCTCCAGCAGCCCGACACCGTCAACGGCTACATCCTCGACGGGTTCCCGCGCACCCTGGGTCAGGCCTCGTGGCTCGACGGCCGCCTCGCCGCCCAGTCGCTGCCCGTGGTTGCCGTCACCATCCTTGTGGATTATAATCAGTTATTGCGCCGCATTACGGGGCGCCGGATTTGTCCTGTCTGCCAGACCATCTACAACATCTACGTCAATCCCCCCCGCCGGGAGGGATTCTGCGACGTAGAGGGTGCGGAGCTGGTTCAGCGAGCCGACGATACGGAAGAGGTTTACAAGGAGCGCATCCGCGCTTATGGGGCCCTCACCGCGCCTGTCGTTGAACATTACCGGGAGACGGGACGCTTCGCGGAAGTGAATGGAGACCGGCCGATCCCGGAGATTGCGGTCGAGATTGTTGCCGCCGTCGAGCGATTGCGCCAGTTGCAAAAGGCAGTTCGCAGTTCTTAGTTCGCAGTTCGCAGTTTTCGGTCAGCGATGTTTCTGCCGGGAACCAAAGGGCGGCGACCGGAGGCTGTGAACGGCGAACTGTGAACTGTGACCTACGAACTGTGAACTGTCTTGTGAACTGAGAACCGCCATTGGCCGTTGTACTGAAGTCGTCCAAAGAGATCGAGAAAATGCGCCGCGCGGGCTGCGTTGTCCGCGAGGTGCTGGAGTTGGTGCGCAGCCTCGTCCGTCCCGGCGCCACCACCTACGACCTCGAGAAGGCTGCCCAGGAGCGGCTCGACCAGTTGGGGGTAAAGGCCGCCTTCAAGGGCTACCACGGTTTTCCGTGCGTCCTGTGTACCTCGGTCAACAATGAGGTGGTGCACGGCATCCCATCTCCCAAGCGGGTCCTCAAGCGGGGTGACATCGTTTCGGTCGATTTCGGGGTGGTGGTGGACGGCTACTACGGCGACGCGGCCATCACCGTGCCTGTGGGCAGGGTGGACCCGGACGCCGAGCGCCTGCTCAAGGTCACCGAGGCCTCGCTCAACGCGGGCATTGCGGCGGTCAAGCCGGGGGCCACGCTGGGCGACGTGGGCGCCGCGGTGCAGGGCGTGGTCGAGGGCGAGGGCTTTTCGGTGGTGCGCGATTTTGTGGGCCACGGCATCGGCGTCCACATGCACGAGGAGCCGCAGGTGCCCAACTTTGGCGAGGCCGGCCGCGGCATGAAGCTCAAAGCCGGCATGGTCATCGCCATTGAGCCCATGGTCAATGCCGGCAAACCGGATGTTACGGTGTTGCCGGACGGGTGGACAGCGGTGTCCGCCGATGGAAGCATGAGTGCTCATTTCGAGCACACGGTGGCCGTCACCGCGGACGGCGCGAGGATTCTGACTGAATAGAAAGTCATTCGGTCCAAAATGCGGGGGCGCGGAAGCGCCAACCCGGAAGTGGGAGACGGTTTGTCGAAGGAAGATGCGATTGAGGTGATGGCGACGGTCATCGAGACGTTGCCCAACGCCATGTTCAAGGTCAAGCTCGAGAACGACCACGAGGTGCTGACCCATGTCTCGGGAAGAATGCGCAAAAATTTTATCCGCATCCTGCCCGGCGACCGCGTAGCGGTCGAGCTCAGCCCCTACGACCTCAATCGCGGACGAATCGTGTACCGGTACAAGTGAACAGTGGTCAGTGGTCAGTGAACAGCGGTCAGTGGTCAGCAGAAACCTGACCCCCGCAAAGCAGAAACCTGGCCCCGCTAATTGACCGGAAGGCGTGGCTTTGAAAAGCTCGAGTTTACTGACCGCGGAAAAGCTCGATTTTATGAGCCGCGGAAAAGCTCGTGGTCTTGAAAGGGCACGACTTTAGTCGTGCCGCCAACGGCGCCAAATCGACCGGGGGGCTTTAGCCCCTGAGGAAGCCGGCCGGAAGCAGGAAGACCGAAACCACCCGCGGCCAGCAGTGGATGCGCGGAGAAGGGCAGCAACCATGAAGGTCCGTGCATCGGTAAAAAAGATTTGTGTCAAGTGCAAGGTCATCACCCGCAAAGGCGTGGTGCGAGTGATCTGCGAAAACGCAAAACACAAACAGCGCCAGGGCTGATTGAGCCTGGCGAAAGAGCGGAAACTCCACGAAAGTGGTCAGCGGTCCGTGAACAGTGGACAGTCGAAAGACGCCTGCCGGAGCAGGAATAAAAGCTGACCACTGTCCACTGTCCACTGTCCACTGAAACGGGCACACAACCTGAAGCAGCAAAGGAATTGAAATGGCACGTATTGCTGGCGTCGATCTGCCCCGCAACAAGCAGGCCCGGATCGCGCTTACATACATCTACGGGATCGGAAACCCGCGCGCAGTCAGGATTCTAGGGAAGGCAAATGTTGATGCCTTCAAGAAAGTTCAGGACCTGGGCGAGGAAGAGGTCAACCGCATCCGACAGGTGATCGAGGACGAGGGAGATGTCGAAGGCGATCTGCGCAAAGA
>JBOGLX010000027.1:0-6713 GCA_050745765.1 Occallatibacter sp.
GCAAGAACGATCTTCATGGTCTCCCCTTCCCTTTTTAATGCGGATTCGTATTCGTCGAACCGGATGTGGTGCTGCTGGCATAGCAAATCGAACATGCGAATTACGGCGGCATGCGGCTTGCCTTCGCCGCGCTCGTATTTCCAAATGGAATTGGGATGCACGCCCAGCCGCTCCGCCATCTGGTACTGATACAGGTCGAGCTGCCTGCGCGCGATTACGAGCTTTTCTCCGAAAGTCAGTTCAGCCATAGAGCAGTTCACAGTTCGCAGGTCGCGGTTCACAGTTCGTAATTCGCGTTGGCGGCTCAGCGCGAGGCGGCCACAGCTTGGGCGTAGATTTTCTGCGCGGCGGCCACGCCTTTTCCGTACTCGACGGGCAGCTTCAGGGTGTCTTTGGCAACGTGCTCCATCGCTCCCAGCAGGGCGATGGTGTCGAGATAATCGAAAAACCCGAGATGCGCGATGCGGATGATTTTGCCATTCATTTCGCCCTGGCCGTTGGCGATGACCGCGGCGAAGCGCGTTTTCAGCGTTTTGACCACGTCGTCGGAACTCGTCCCCTGGGGGACGGCGACGGCGGTAGCGGCAGCCGCAGGCGCGGTGGGGGCGAACAGCGTGAAGCCCAGCGCCACCAGACCGGCGCGGGTTGCGGCGGCGTTAGTCTGAGCATTTTCGATCAGCGCGATTCGGCCCTTTTCAAGGTCGCCTCCGGCCTGGCCGGCAATGTAATCCAGCGCCGCCCCGAGGCCAGCAATCAAGGCCACGGATGGCGTGTAGGCGCTTTCGCCCTTTGCGGCGTTCTTGCGCTCCTTGCGGAGATCGAAGTAGTAGCGCGGGTTTTTGGATTTCTCCATGGCGGCCCAGGCACGGTCGCTTACGCTCAGATAGGCCAGGCCCGGCGGAATCATCACCGCCTTCTGCGAGCCGCCGATGAGAATGTCGATGCCCCAGCCGTCCACGTCGAAGTGCGTCGTTCCCAGGCCGGTGATGCCATCAACCACCAGCAGCGCCTCAGGCGCAGCCTCGTGAATGAGCTTCGCAATCGCCTCCACATCATGACGGACGGCGGTCGAGGTTTCGGTGGACTGCATGTAGACCGCTTTTGTATCCGGCTTTAGCGCGGCGCGAAGTACATCCAGGTCGAAGGTCTGGCCGTAGGGCGCGGTGACCACATCCGGGTCGCAGCCGAACGCTTTGGCCAGCCCTGTCCAGCGCTCGCCAAACTTGCCGGCCGTTAGCACCAGCACGCGGTCGCCGGGCGAGGTGAGGTTCGAGACCGAAGCCTCCATGGCGCCGGTACCCGAGCAGGCGAGCAGGAGCACATCGTTCCGAGTGCCGACAAAGATCTTCAACTGCGCCAGCACGCGCTGAAAGAGTGCGCGAAACTCCGGCGTTCGGTGATGAATATCGGCGGCGGCCATGGCGAACTGAGCGGCCGGGAGCAGCGGGGTGGGACCGGGAGTAAAAAGGCGGGTTTTGCGAATCATGGCAGCTTCTCCGGGCGTTCCGCATACCAGGGCAGAGCGCACATCCACATAATACACTTTTATGTGATTTATGTGATTATCTTCGTATGCAAATTTGGCGGAGGCTCATGCAGGAGAGGCGTTCCTCATCGTTAACAGACCGCGATTCAGCAGGTTAGATATAGCACCGCTCATTTGATTGAACAGTCGAAAAGGAAAAAGCGCTGCCCCAAAGGCCGCGGGCAGCGCTTGTGAAGATCAGACGTTTTTAGCGCCGTCCGCCGCCACCGCCGCCATGGAATCCGCCGCCGCCGCGGAAGCCACCACCACCGTGGAAGGCTTCGCCGCCATGGAACTGCTGGTGGAAGCCGCCGTTATTGACGTACCCGTGGCCGCCATTGCCGTGAAAGCCGCGCCCATAATGGCCGTGGAGTGGTATGCCGTAACCGTACCCGCCTCCATAGAATCCAATGCCGCCGCCCCACCAGGATCCTCCCCAGCCCCAACCGGGACCCCAACCCCAGCCGCCCCAGCCTTGACCCCAGAATCCGTAGCCCATATCCCACGGATTCCAGAACCAGCCGGGACCGTAGCCCATGCCCCAGCCGTACTCGTTAGCGGCCTGTTCATCCTGCTCCACGAGATACTGGGAGCGCAGCTTGCTCCAGTTGTAGAGGCCGTCTTCGGCCTGCGAAGCGTTGAACCTCTGCGGCTTCTCCTGAGCGCCCTCGACGAGCGCCATCTCACGATGTTTCTTCACATCCCTGTACTGCCCATCGCCCAGCTCCACCTTGGCCTTGCCCGAGAAGACAAGGACCTTGGTCTGGTTGGCGGTCTGGTTGGCGGTGAACTCGTAGAAGCCCCGCTGCAGCAGTTCCGTGGTCACGCCGTTGTCGACGATCTGGAGATCGTTCTGCGGGTGGATTTCGTCCACCTCGACGCCAGCTTCGCCGCCGAGCAGCGCGACCTGCGTGTTGGTAATGCCCGGCGAGATCATCTTCACGGCGCTGCGCTCGCCCAGGCGCAGGAAAACGCCCGGCGTGAGCAGAACTTCGGCCCGGCCTGAGCGCGTGCGCAGGATTTCGCCCGGATTCATCTCCGCGCTGCCAACGCTCTTGTTGCCGATCGGCGATCCGTCAAGATAAGCCGAGCCCTCGATATAGTTCAACGTGCCCGGCGCGGGACGGCTCAATGCCGGCTCCTCCGGAACCTCTCCCAAGGCCGGCAGCCAGGCTGCGCATAACGCGCCCACGCCGATCAGCGCAACGATCGTCCTCCTTATCTTCATCCCTCGAATCCCCCTAATCTTTAAATGCGAAGAAGAAGAGAAAGTTCCATTGCCGCCGAGCCAGACGGGTGGTTCGATTCCGTACAGTCAAAAAACGGGACTAGTGTGAGTCGCGCGATT
Source organism: Occallatibacter sp. (assembly GCA_050745765.1). Classification (GTDB taxonomy): domain Bacteria; phylum Acidobacteriota; class Terriglobia; order Terriglobales; family Acidobacteriaceae; genus Telmatobacter. The sequence goes on from JBOGLX010000027.1 coordinate 2,874, forward strand.
GTGCGACTGCGGAGGCGGTTCGATTTGAGAGCAGCGGCGCCATCTTCCTTTAGAATCGGAAGTTGAGGGATACAGCAATGAACGAAAAAGGCGCGCTGGAAACGCTCGTCAGCCAGCAGATTGTGGCCTCAATGAAGGCCCGCGACGCGGAGCGTACGGGAACGCTGCGGCTGATCAAGGCCGCGCTGATGAACAAGGCCATCGAAAAGCGAGCGGTGCTGACGCCGCCGGAGTCGGAGCAAGTGCTGGCCTCGATGATCAAGCAGCGCCGCGACTCCATTGACCACTTCACCAGGGGCAACCGGCCGGAGCTGGCGGCGAAGGAAGCCGCCGAGATCGTCGTCATCGAGGAGTTCCTGCCCAAGGCGCTGGATGAGGCCGGGCTGGCAGCGCTGGTGGGCGAGGCGATCGCCGAGTTGACCGCTTCTCTGGGCCGCAAACCGGGCGCTAAGGAAATGGGCCCGGCGATCAAGGCCGTTCAGGCCAAACTGCTAAGCGCGGGCGTGCGCGCCGAGGGGCGCGTGGTCAGCGAGATGGTGAAAAAAGAGCTGGCGGGTTAAACCAATCTCGTTCGACAATGATGTACGAAATTGGCGACGGAGGAATATGGAAGACCTCGTTGTACGGGCTGCTCAAACCGCCTTTTCAGTTCGGCTGAAGGCGTCGAGCGATGTGTCTGAAAATACGAAAAACGCCCAATCGATTGACAAAAGCTGGCGCGGCGCTGTTCACGCAATCAACCCAGATCGATTTCATATTGAGGCGTCGTCGTTCCCGAGCTCGATCAGAAGATCGACGTAGTTGATCTTGAAAATGGATGCGCCTATGAATTCAAAGTTTCAGGCAAGAATGCCTGGGCCGAGTTTTACAAGGACATCGTAAAAATCATTATCTGGAATAAGAGAAGGAAGAAAAAGCTGTTCCGCCTGGTGTTCATTACGGAGAAGAAATGCGGGCGGCCGTTCCTCGACGCTCCAATGCCGCGCGTACATTAAACATCTGGCTGAGGAGGGCTTGGCCGTAGCTGTTGAGTATGTGCGGCATGAGGGCTAACGCCTCTTATGAATATATTTTCCCTAGCCTGTTTCACCCGCGGGACTCGTCGTCGGTTCCGCATTGAAATACCAAAGATTGACAAATTGTGTTATTTCAAAGAACATCGGAAGCAGGAGCTTCCATTATGAATGTTTCGCTTACCCCCGAGCTGGACAAGTTCGTCTTCGGCAAGGTGGAATCCGGCCTCTATACCTCGGCCAGCGAAGTGGTACGCGAGGCGCTACGTCTGCTTGAAGAGCATGACCGTGCGCGGGCAGTGCAGATCGCAGCCTTCAACCGGGAGCTTGAGGCAAGACTTGCTTCGCTGGACTGCGGTGAGCATGTCGAGCCAGAAGTCGCCCGCCAGCGACTGCGGCAGAAGTCACGGGTGCGAAGACGGGCCAGCGCATGAAGAAGTCCGTGTTGAGCGCAGGGGCCGATCGGGACCTGGACGAGATTTGGGAGTACATCGCCAAAGACAGTTTGGACGCCGCTGACTGTTGGATCGGGAAGCTCTTCGACGCTTTCGCGATGCTTGCCAGTGCGCCTGGCGTCGGACATAGACGCGAGGATCTGACCGCGCTGCCCTTGCTATTCTGGCCGGTCGGAACATACGTAGTCATATATCGCGCCTCAAAGAGAGGGCGCATCGAGATCGTAGCCGTAACCCAGGGCGCGCGAGACATTCCTTCGTTTCTGCGTCGACGCACGCAATAGTGACTTGAATGCACCAGGGAACAGTCCCTCACGACGCGAGCAGCCCTGCTCAGTCGTCCCCGCAGTCGCGCTGCATCTTTAATTGGCGTCGTTATAGTGATTGATAGGCGTCTCCCGGCCCCTCGGAGGCTGGCAAATCAATATTTCGCGGGGCCGCAAGCGGTCCGTACGGAAAGCGCGCGGTGAAGATTGGCAGCATGGAACAGGGCTGAAACCGGGAGTTCCGAGAGCGCATGGCAACCCAGTCACAACGTCTGGCTCATCGCCTTCTCCGTCATGCTGGCCACGTTTATGGAAGTGCTCGACACCTCCGTGGCCACGGTCTCGCTGCCGCACATCGCAGGCAGCTTGTCGGCGACCACCGATGAATCCACCTGGGTCCTGACCAGCTACCTCATCTCCAATGCCATCGTTCTTCCCTCTTCGGGCTGGCTGAGCAACCGGCTGGGGCGCAAGAACTACCAGCTTCTGTCGGTGAGCCTGTTCACGCTGGCGTCCATGTGGTGTGGCGCGGCCAACAGCCTGGGCATGCTGATTGCGGCGCGCGTTATGCAGGGGGCGGCGGGCGGCGGCCTGCAGCCGGTTTCGCAGGCCGTGCTGCTCGAGAGCTTTCCCGTAGACAAGCGCGGCCAGGCCATGGCTGCTTACGGCATGGGCATCATCGTTGCCCCGCTGCTGGGGCCGCTGCTGGGCGGATGGATCACCGACAACTACACCTGGCGCTGGATCTTCTATATCAATGTGCCCATCGGCATTCTCGCCGTGCTCATGATCCACACTTTCGTCGAGGACCCGCCTTACATCGTTCGCCCCAAAGACCTGTCCATCGATTACGTCGGCCTTGGATTCATGGCGGTCGCGTTCACGGCGCTTCAGGTGGTTCTCGACAAGGGCCAGGAGGCCGACTGGTTCGCCGCGGCCTGGGTGCGTTGGTTCCTGGCCGTTGCCGTCGTGTCGCTGGTAGCCTTCGTCGTATGCGAGCTGCGCACGCGCTCGCCCATTGTGAATCTGCGCGTGTTCGTCGACCGCAATCTCGCCACCGGGACGTTTCTCATCGGCATTTTGGGCGTGATCATCTATGGAACCACGGCCATTCTGCCGCTCTTTCTGCAGGAACTGATCGGATACACGGCCTTTCTGAGCGGCTACGCCGTGGCCCCGCGCGGCATCGGCGCCATTCTCTCCATGCTCATTGCCGGCTGGCTCATCGGCCGAGTCGACGAACGGCTGCTCATGGCCGCCGGCATCGTCATTCGCGCCGCATCGCTGTTCATGCTCGGCGATCTGAACCTCACCATGAGCATGGGCAGCGTGATCTGGCCGAACATCGTCAACGGCTTTGCCAACGGATTTTTGTTTGTGCCGCTGACCACCATGACCATGAAGACGCTGCCCAACGAGTTGATGGGCGCCGGAACCGGACTTTACAACCTGGTGCGCAACCTGGGCGCGGCGCTGGGAATCTCAATGGTCACCACGATGCTGATCCGCGGCGAGCAGTCGCACCAGAACTATTTGGCCGCACACCTGAATGGCGGCAATCCCGCGTATGGGATTACGCTGCAGAGGCTCACGCACTTTTTCGCGGCGCAGAGCGGCCGCCCGGAAGCGAATCGTCTGGCCATGGGCATGATTTACCAGAATCTCCGCCAACAGGCCACGCTCGCATCGTATATCGACGACTTCCGTCTGCTCGCAGTTTTGAGCCTGGTCTGCCTGCCTTTTCTGCTCTTCTTCCGCAACGTCAAAGGAGCGCCGCGCGTCAACCGCCGTGAGAGAATTGGCGGCGCAACCGAGCCCGCGGAGAAGAAACCGGCGAGCGAACACGCGATACATTAGAGCGAAACCAGGGTTCCTGTGTCCTCTTTAGTATCGTTCGGGGCCGCTGGCCGCGGAATTGTCTTCAACGGCTTAAGGCAGCCTTTAACAGTCTTAAGTGAGGCTAAAATGGCTTAAAAACGGATTTATTGTTTACTAGTTGATAACCTAGCGTATTTCGCAAGCAACTCATTGCATGTGGCTTACAATACAACATGCACTGAAAAATGGGGCGATTTGCTCCAACCCCACCCCCCCCCACCTTCAGAG
>JBOGLX010000028.1:0-9857 GCA_050745765.1 Occallatibacter sp.
CGCGATTATTTCGAGCGTTTCGGCGTCGCCGAGGGCCTGCGCCGGCTTGCCGAGGATTTTCCATTCCGGCCGCGCACGCCGGCCGCAACACAATCAACCACCCCCCAAGGAGTTGCCGCATGAACCGGAAACTGATCTTTATCGTCGGGCTTGTCCTGGCGCTCATCCCCTTCCGCGCGACGGCGCAGGATGCGTCGGCGCGCACCGTTCAGTACCACGCGCAGGACATCATTCCGATCCACGCGAAACTCAAGTACACGACCCTGATCGAGATCCCCAGCACGGAAAAGATCATGGAAGCGGCGGTTGGCGACAAGGATTTCTGGATCGTAGACGTGGTGGGCAACTTCTGTTTCCTGCATCCGGCCAAGGCCGGCATCAGCTCGAATTTGAACCTGATCACCGACAAGGGCAACATCTACTCCTTCACCCTGCAGGAGGTGTCGGGCACGGCGGGCGCATCGGACCCGCCGCCGGACCTGAAGGTGATCGTCGAGCCTGCCGACCGCTCTTCGATTGTGGCAGCGAGCGGGCCGCCGCAGTTCGTGCCCACGGCGCAACTGGAGCAGTCACAGCAGGCGCTCGCCGCCGTGCAGTCGCACATCTCGGAAGCCGTCGATGAGTACAAGAGCGCCTATCCGCTCTCGCTCAAATTCGACTATTCGTTTCATGCCAACGAAGCGCCTTTCGACATCCAGGCTATCTATCACGACGACCGCTTCACTTACATCAAGACCGACGCGCCGGAAAAGTTCTCGGTCTACGAGATGCGCGACGGCAAGCCTAACCTAATTTCGTACCAGTTGAACAACGGCACATACATCATCCCCAAGGTGATGGATTCGGGCTACGTAGAGCTGGGCAAGAAAAAGATGGAGTTCTCGCGCAAGGGATAAGGAGGCCGACGATGCCGGAGCCGATTGCAAATTCAGCGAGTGCGCTGCCAATCGAGCCAGAGCTTCACCGCACCGGGCAGGAACCGAAGGGGGTTCTGCAGAAGAACCTCAAGCCGCTGCTCTATCTGGGCGCGGCGGCGCTGGTGATCGTTGCGGCCGTCTTCAGCAGCACGGGCGCGAAGACACCCGCGAAAAAGAGCGCGGCTGCAAATCAGCCGCCGCAGCCGCTGATCCAGGACAACACGGACAACAACGTGCAGGATATGAAGAACCAGGCCACGGCGCAACAGAATGCCGCGCTGCAGGGAGTGGACCCAGCGCTTGCCAATGCGACGCCTGCGCAGCAAGCCGCGGCTCAGGCTTACGGTCCGACCGGCCTGCCCATTCCGTGCGTGCCCGGCCGGCCTTGCGCGCAGCAGCAAACGGCAACCATGCAGCCGCAACTCACTCCCGCGCAACAGGAGGCGCAGCAGCTTGCGGCCAGAGACCGGGAATTGACCTTTGACTCCCGCTTCGCATCGAATCTAGTCTACAAAGGTACGACGGACAAGACGCCTCAGCAGGAACGCTCCGCAGCCTTGGCGGAGAACGAAGGCGCACCCCATTCACAACAGAGCGAAAGCTCCTTTTCGGCGACGCCAGATCACGCAGCGAACAGCCTCATTGCGCCACGCGCGGCGGCCGATCCGCCCGCCACTCAAGGCCAGCAAGCGTCCGCCCAACACACGGCTGAAGTGAATATCGATGCGGCCACGGGACAGCCTTACGTGGTCTTCGAGGGAACCACCTTGGACACGGTTCTGATGAATCGTCTCGATGGCGACGCGCCCGGCCCGGTGAAAGTGCTCGTGTCGAATCCTCTCTACTCGCACGACCGTCAGCACGTGCTCATTCCAGATGGAACCATCGTGCTGGGCGAAGCGCGCAAAATCGGCGCCGCCGGCTTCGGCCAGCAGCGCCGCATGGCCGTCGTCTTTCATCGCATGATTATGCCAGATGGCTATTCGGTGGACCTCGACCAGTTTCACGGCCTCGACCAGATCGGCGAGGGAGGGCTGAAGGACAAAGTGAACAACCACTATATGCAAATCTTCGGAACCTCGATTGCTCTGGGCGTCATCTCCGGCGCAGGCGAAATCGAGCAGGGCGGCGGGACGATCTCGACCAGCGGCTCCCAGGCATTCACGACCGGCGCGTCATCGAGCCTCTCGCAATCGGGGACTACCGTTCTTGACCGTTTCGTTCAGATTCCACCGACGATCACGATCCGCGAGGGCCACCGCGTCAAGGTCTACTTCACGCAGGATATGCTGCTGCCCGCGTATCAGAACCACACCATTCCACAGACGTTTTGAAGGAGTCGTTCATGCACAGCACGATCAAACTCTTCGCGCTTATGGCAATGCTTTCGTTTGCCGCCATCGGATGCCAGAGCCACCAATCGAAGGTGGACGCTCTGCAGAAGGAGTATGACCAGATCAACCAACAATTCGCAAAGGATTGCTCTGCGGAATATCTCAAAGTGCCGCCCACTCTCAGCCCGAAGTGCGTTGACGAAAACAAGAAGATGAAGGACGCCTGGGACCGGCTACAAGCCGAACGCGCTAAGAAGTAATCCCACGGAGGTACAAAATGAAGTTTTCTCTCACGCTCGCACTCGTTGCGGCGGCCGGGTTCGTATCGCCCGCGCACGCCCAATTCGGTTCCGGGATCGTCTTCGACCCCACGCAGTCTGGCCACGCCATCCAGCAAATCGAGCAGGCCAACCAGATCTACACGACAACGGTCGAGACCACGCGGAACGTCATTGCCGCCTACAACCTCGCGCAGCGCATGGCGGCGTTGCCGCAGACGCTCTACACCTCCTATAGCAATCTGGGACGCCAGCAGTGGACCACTCTGACCATGCCTGCAAATACCTACGGCAATTCCTTGGTGTGGATGAACTCCGCATCCACGGGATACGGCGCCGCGACGGCGAACCAGACGGCCAGTATCCCCCGCACAGGGCAGATCGCCGGGTACGGATCGCTCAGTTCGCAGGGCCAGCAGGCCATCGCGGCGCGGGGCGCAACGGTAGATCTTTCAGACGCCGTGGACGCGAGCAGTTTGCAGACCATCGGCGTTATCCGGGCGAACGCCGCGCAGCGGGAGGCCGACATCAGCCAGCTCGAAGCGGCCAGCCACTCCACTGACCCCGCCCAGCATACCGAGATGGCGACCTTGCAGCGAATCAATCAGGCGCTCCTGATCGAGCTGCGCACCGAGCAGGAGACCAACCAGATTCTCCAGGCTCAAGCGCTGCAGCAACTCGTCGGTCAGAAGGTGCAGCAGGACAATCTCAAGTCGCTCTTCCAGGCCGGCAACAACTACCAGCAAAGCTTCAACACAGTCACCCCACAGCAGACAAGTTCTGGGACGCAGTGGGCATTCCATTACTGAGCGAAGGGAGAACTGGCGATGGATTTCCTCATTCTCATCAAGAACGGCTGCGACAACCTGACGGCTACGGCGTCTCCTTCGGTCGACGCGTTGGGGCTTCGCATGGTGCTTGCGCTCGCCACCATCATGCTTGTCTGGTTCGGCGTGCAGGAGGCACTCGCCTCGGCACAGGGCGGCCACGGTTTCAACGTGGGGAAGTTCCTGAGCTTCTTCCTGCTTATCACCTTCGCCTACTGCTTTGTGAAGTTCTACGACGGCTCGATCCCTGGAATTGGATACTCGCTCAAGGGCTTCGTTAGCGGCGGAACGAGTAGCCTGGTTGATTACATCGGCAGCGACTCTACACAGGAGGTTCAGAACACGATTCACGCGGCATTGAGCAAAGTCGGAACGATGTCTCCATCGTTCACCGAACCGTACACGCTGCTCTGCACATACACGGTGCAGGTCATCCTGAGCATTCTGACGGCACTCATCGGCGTCATCATCGCCTACGGAGCGATCGGAGCCACGGTCATCGGCCTCCTCGGGCCGGTCTTTATTCCGTGGATGGTCTTCGATAAGACTGATTTTCTCTTCTGGGGCTGGCTCAGGGCCTTTCTGGGGTTCGAGTTCTACAAGGTAGTGGCCGCTGCAACCATGAGTGTGATGAGCCATTTGCTCATCACCTATCTCACCAGCGGCGCGATGAATCTGAGTAGTCCGTCCAACCTTATTTACCTGATGCCGGGCCTACTCATTCTGTGCATTGTTGCCGGCTTCATTCTTCTCAAAATTCCGACTATGACTGCAACGCTCTTCTCCGGCCATACAGGCGGCCATGGTATCGGAATGGGCGGACTGCTTACCGCAGCGATTATCAGAGCTATATAGGCCCAATGGAGGCGATCCAATGGCAACCACGACGACATCTTCACCGGAGATTACCCGCGCGGCTCAACGCTACCTTGAGCAGTATGGTGATCCGCTGGTGATGAACACCTATCTCAAAGTCACGATCCTTGTCCTCGCCGGCATCGTGACCCTGCTCGGGGCGCTCGTCTATCGCAGTCAGATGGCGCTGGCCAGCGTCCACCCGCTCATCGTGCGGATCAACGACGTTGGCCGGGCCGAAGCGATCGACTACCGCAACTTCAAATACCACCCCGAGGAAGCCGAGAACAAGTATTACCTGACCCGCTGGGCCGAACTCTATTTCAGCCGCAACCGCTTCACCATTGAGCGCGACCAGACCAACTCTCTTTACTTCCTCAACAGCGACATACAACGGACTGTAATCGATCAGGAGCGCAAGGACGACGTCATCGGCAAATACACCGCCGACAGCTCGCTCCCCTTCGTCGATGTGGAGGTCAAGAACGTGATCCTCGACGACCTGCGGCAGTCGCCCTATTCGGCGCGGATCGAGTTCGTGAAGACCTTCACCAACCCTGCGGATCACTCCGAACTCAAGCGGGAGCAATGGACAGCCAGTGTCACTTACGTCTTCCGCGAGAAGGTGAAGAACGACGAACTGGCCGTGAACCCCCTCGGGTTGACCATCGTTCGCTTCCGGGCCGACCAAGCGTTCGACTGATTCAAGAGGACCAAAGCCAGCTCCCATACGAGGCGCATTCCATGTCCACACGCGGCCACAAATCGCGCGAGTTACGCCCTTCGTTTCTTCGCAGGCGGCACAATGCCTCATCGTGCGCGATGAGAAGGTATTGCCCTTCGCCTAAAAGCGTCCTTGTAGGGGCTGCAATGAGACGGTTCCGCCGACTGCGGCGGATCGCAGGCTTGCCAGGAACACCGTGGTCGATGCTGACCCTGAAGCGTTCGTCTCGCCGTTTCCTCCCTTGCTTGTTCGGTCACGCGCTTCGGATCAATTCCGACGCCCGGCGGCACTGCGCCGCTCTGCTTTCCGGACTCCTCTCCCAAAGCAAGTTTGGGCCCCTGCTCCAGAATGCGCGCCTTGGCACTTGGGAGTCGGGCTCCTCGCTAAGGCTTCGCCCAGGAGTGACCCGGCCAATCCGGGAATTCAACTCAGGAGACTTCACCATGTATCAGAACCGCATTTCGCTCATCGGATTCCTCGGGCAAGACGCCACCACCTACACCGCCAACAACGCGAGCTTCACCGTGCTCTCGCTTGCCACCAAGAGTTCGTACAAGGACAAGAAGACCGGCGAGTATAAGGGCCATACCGAATGGCATCGCTGCATCGTGTGGGGCAAATTGGCCGAGTACGCGAAGACGCTCACGAAGGGAGCGCATCTGGCTATCGACGGCGAGTTGCGCAGCCGCGAGCGCGTGGACAAAAAGACCAGCGCCAAGCAGCGCGTATGGGAAGTGCGCGTGGCTTCGATCCTGAAGCTCGACCGCGTCGAGAAGGCCGCCCTGGAAGAGGCGGCAGACGATCAACTCAGCCCCGAGGAAGAGGCGGCATAAGCCGTCCTCTTCTTTGCTCGCGGAAGCCCGGTGAACTGCCGGGCTTCCAACCTTGCGAGGCATCCTCTATGAGTTTCGAATTGATCCGCCCATTCTTCCGGCCCATCGAGCCGCTTCTGCTCGACGACGACGTGAGCGAAATCATGGGCAATCCCAACGCGACCTGGTACGCCGAGCGTGAAGGCATCATGGAGCGCCAACACGGCGTTGCCTTCGAGTCCGGCAGTCTGCGCACCGGCCTCGAAGTGATCGCCAACAACCTGGGCAAACGGCTCGACGAAGACAATCCGCTGCTCAACGCGCAGCTCCCGGACGGGAGCCGCATCTGCGCCTACATTCCGCCCGCGGTCAAGCCCGCGCCGGGACTCACCATCCGCAAGTTCACCAGCCGCCACTTCACGGCCGATGACCTGATCGCTCGCGGCACGCTGACCACGCCGCTTGCGAACTTCCTTGCGGCACAGGTCCGTGCGGGCAAGACGCTGCTCATCAGCGGCGGCACCGGCACCGGAAAGACCACCCTGTTGAACATCCTCGCGCAGGCGATTCCCGATGACGAACGGATTGTCACCATTGAAGACACCGCGGAGTTGCTGATCCACAAACCCAATATCGTACCCTTCGAGTGCCAGACCGACACCTTCAAGCAGCCGGTCACCTTCGAGGAACTCCTCAAGACATCTCTTCGCTGCCGTCCCGACCGGATCATCCTGGGCGAAGTCCGCGGCACTGAAGCGCGGACGCTGCTCGACTCCTTCAACACAGGTCACTCCGGCTCGCTCGCCACCATCCACGCCAACTCGGCGGCGAAGGCGCTGCGCCGCTTCGCCAATCTTGTTCTCCGCAGCCATCAGCAAACCACCTACGAGGACGTGGAAGCCGAGATCGGCGAGGCCGTCGATTACGTCGTCCACATCGAGCGGCAGCCGGGACGCCGCTTCGTCCGCGAGGTGCTACGGCTAGACGATTACGACCGTCGCACGCAGCAGTTTCAGATGGAGTACGTCTACCGAGCCGAAGAGCGCCCTGAGACGGAGGCGATCCCATGCTGAAGACGATGCACAAGCCAGCCACTTCGAGCGACGAATCCGACCGGGTTCTCGCCGCCCTTCGCGCCGGCATTGACCCGGTCAAGTTGACCCGCGAACTCGCGGCTCAACACCCCGGCGACGCCGGCTTCGCGCGCCGCCTTGTGGACACCGCATCGGCTCGCCTTTGGCTCGCCAGCGGCGCCCCTGTGGCTGACGTTCTCACCATGCTCGAAGTCCGCCATCGCTTCGACCTTTCCCCAGTCGATGCCCGCTCCTATGTCGCTTCGATTCTGTGGGCGGCACAGCACCCGATGGACTCCCGCAATCCCCAGCCAATTCCAACCTCGAAGGAGACTCGTTATGCCGCTGCTTGAGATCGTTCAAACAACCCATGTCAACGCCACGATCCGGCTTGAGGAATCGACCGCAGGCCTCGTCGATCAGTACGCTGCTTTCCTCCACGCTGGAGCCGATGAAGTTGTGGACAAGGCCCTGGCCTATGTATTCGCCAAAGACCGCGACTTCCAGGACTTCCTGCGAACCCCGGAAGCCGCCCGCGTTTCACAGAGCCTTCGTATCCGACGTTTTGGGCAGAACGGCACGGTTGCCGAGCCCGCCAATGGAGCCGCGAAAACCACGAAGTCCGCCGAGGCCGGTCATGATGCGCGCCCACGCAGCTAGGGATGGAGCCGCCAGATGCCCGTTCGGTGCTCCGCACCGGGTTTATCTCGACACTCCATCCCTTGTAGGGTGCTGCCGAGCTACAAAAGTAGCTCGTTGGCTACCGCTGAAAACAGAAGGGTTGCAAAGACACGGTAGCTAACGAGCTACCGGGATTGATCGCACTGGAGGTGAATCCATGACGGCTTTGACAGGTACAGAGCGTGTCACGACACGGAAGCTGAAAGGCCGTACACGCCGTGCCGTGACACTCAGTACAAAGATCACGCCGCAGGAGTTGGCGTTGATCACCGCGGCATCGGAGGCAGATGGCCGCGCGTTGGGCGAATGGGTCCGGGAAATTCTTCTAAAAGAAATTCACTCACCTTCAATTGCCCTTGGGATGGACCACCTTATGACCGAAATCGTCGGCCTGCAACTCTTCCTTACCAACGCCCTGACATCGGTTGTGTGCGGCGAGCGCATCAGCGCCGAACAGTATGACGAACTGATGCGGAATGTAAAAACCAACAAGCGTCGCGCCGCCCGGGACATCATTGCACAGTACATCGCGGAGAAACAGGAGGAGAACCATGACTGAGACAAATTGGGGCAGAAAAGAGACGATCGTCTGGCCGCCACACAAGCCGATCTACACCTTCGGGGCGGTGTTCTTGGCGCTGATTGCAACCGGATTCTTCGTCTATATGCGCTTCACCTTTGCGCTCAATCCGCTGGAGCGGTTCTACCTTCCGGCGTACATCAAGACCTGCATTGTGCCCAGCATTCGCTCGTCGGGAAAGTATCGAGTTCTGCTGATCTCTAACGCCCAGGGCAAAGCCTCGTATGCCGGCAAAGAGGACGTGCAGGCAGGCTCCACACCACAGGCGAATGCCAAGCCCATCCCGCTTGCGCCGTCGGACGCCGCCCGCCAGCGCGGCATCGTCCACCTTTACCGCAGCGCCCCGACTGTCTATCAGAACACCGCGCTCGCAAGCTACCTCAAGCAGCAGGTGTATGACGGGGAAAGCCTGATGGACATCTTCGAGCTGCCGCTGATTTTCGGCGCGCTCGCGCTGCTGTTGCAGCTTCCGTTTTCGATTCCGAAGGACATCCGCCGCCGCAAAGAGATGAAGTACGGGCGGCGCCTCAAAGGCCCGATTCTTGTCACTCCCAAACAGTTCAACAAGGCCATCGGGGGAACAGGAATCGGCATCAAGGTGGAACAATGCAGCGAGTTGCTCCGTGTTCCGCTGCGCGCCGAAGACCAGCACTTCGAGATCATCGGGGACACCGGCAGTGGCAAGACGACGATCATCATGCAGATGCTCCGGCAGATTCAGGCTCGTGGTCACTCGGCCATTTTGTACGACCCAGCCTGCGAGTTCATCGAGCGCTTTTACGACGAGAGCCGGGGCGACATAGTGCTCAATCCGCTCGACCGCCGCTGCCCCTACTGGGGGCCGTCGGAGGAACTTGTCCGCCGCGCCGAAGCGCGCACAATCGCTGCTTCGCTCTTTCAGCCGACCAACGATAGAAAAGGCGAGTTCTTCGTCGAAAGCCCGCAGAAAATCTTTGCGCACCTGTTGCTCGATCAACCTTCGCCGCAGCAGTTGGTCAGTTGGATGTCGCATCCGGAAGAGATCGACCACCGTGTCAAAAATACAGAGTTGGCGTCGCTGATCGATCCGTCCGCTCCGCAACAACGCTCCGGCGTACTCGGCTCGTTGAGCCTCATCGCCGACAGTTTCCGTTTGCTGCCTGCCAAGCAGGAAGCCAATTCGGAGTGGACCGCGCGCGAGTGGTCGAAAGACCGTAAAGGCTGGATCTTCATCACCTCGCAGCCAGCCGAGCGCGAGGCCCTTCGCCCGCTTCACAGTTTGTGGATCGACATGCTCGTCTTGCGGCTGCTCAGTGCGCCTAAACCTGAGCAGCACCCGGTCTGGTTTGTGCTCGACGAGTTGGCCAGCTTGCAGAAACTTCCGCAACTCCATACCGCCATTACCGAGAACCGCAAGTCACGCAACCCGATCGTTCTCGGCTTCCAGGGCAAGGCGCAGTTGGAGGTCATCTACGGCCACCTGGCCGAGGTGATGCTCTCGCAGCCGACGACCAAGATCTTTCTAAAGACAACGGAGCCGAACGCTGCCGAATGGGTCAGCCGTGCCATCGGGAAAGTGGAAATCGAGCGCATGAAAGAGACGCACTTCGATGGCAGCCGGAGCTGGAGAAACTTCGCTCTCGATCGCCAGACCGAGCCGCTGGTTCTTGACTCTGAGATCAGCGGTCTGGATAACTTGCACGCCTATCTGAAGCATGGCAACTACGTTGCTCGCTTCTCCTTTTCCGTGATGGAGATTCCAGCGACAAAGGCAAAATTCATCGAGCGGCTGAAAGA
>JBOGLX010000029.1:0-26926 GCA_050745765.1 Occallatibacter sp.
GGCTGCCATGCCCAGCTGCCCTGAATGCGAAAGCAATCTGGATATTGAATTGGACGAGGTGGAGGAAGGCGACGTGGTCGTCTGCGATGAGTGCGGAACCGAATACGAGGTGGTTGGCGTCGAGCCCCTGGAATTGGCGCGCGTCGAGGACGATCTCGACGAAGACGACGAACCCATCGACGAGGAAGAGGAGGAGGAGTGAAAATCAATCGCGCGGCTTGCCTGTCCGTTGCGGCGCTGGCGGTCCTATGGGCTGGAGTAGTCCCCGTGGAGACGCACGAAGGGTTGCTGGGGCCGGCGCTGGCACAGGCGCAGAACATCGGCGAACGCACCGTGACGGGCTCCGTGTTCGACGGGGGTTCCAAGCCCGTCAGCGGCGCCACCGTCTACCTTGAAAACGAGAAGACCAAGACCATCCGCAGCTACCAATCCGACGCCCAGGGACGCTTCAACTTTGCCCAGGTCGATATGTCCCAGGACTTCGACCTGTGGGCGGAGAAGGGAAAGTTGAAAAGCGCAACAAAGGTCGTGAGTTCCTGGGACGCACGAACGATCTGGGTAGGCGATCTCAAACTGAAATAGGCTCTTTGGCGGCGCGTCGCTCGCATCGACCGGGCGTGGGCGTGCCGCCGGTGTCTGCGGAGAGATTCAAGCTACTCCTCATCCCTCCAGCTTCTTCACCACCAGCTCATTGAGCAGCGCCGGATTGGCCTGCCCCTTCGAGGCGCGCATCGCCTGGCCCACAAAAAATCCAGCCATGGTCTTTTTGCCCGCGCGGTACTGCTCCACCTGCCTGGGGTTCGCCGCCATAGCCTCGTCGATCAGCGCCTCAATCGCCGAAGCATCCGTAATCTGCCGCGGTTTCTCCCGCTCGTAGGCCGCCCTAAAATCCTCGCCCTTTTCGAAGCACGCATCGAATAACTGCTTCATCTGCTTCGAGCTGATCTTGCCCTCGTCGAGCATATCGGCGGCCAACACAATCCCCGCCATCGACACCGGCGACTGCTCCCGCTCAAGGCCAAGCGCCTTCAGCCGGCCGCCCACTTCGCTGAGCAGCACGTTAGCCACCCGCCGCGGATTCCTGGCCGTCCGCGCCGCCGCCTCAAAGCGGTCCGCAAACTCGCGCGAGGCGGTCAGCGTATGCGCGTCCTGCGCCGATAAATCGTACTCGCCGATCATCCGCGCCCGCCGCGCCTCCGGCAATTCCGGCAATTTTTCCCTGGTCTCGGCGAGGAACTCTTCGGAAACGATCAATGGCGGCAGATCCGGCTCCGGAAAATAGCGGTAATCGTGCGCCTGCTCCTTCGAGCGCATCGAGTACGTCCTTCCCTCGTTCGCGTTCCAAAGCCGCGTCTCCTGCACCACGCGCCCGCCGCTCTCGATCGTCTCCACCTGCCGCTCGATCTCGTACTCTAGCGCCGCGCGGATAAAGCGGAAGCTATTCACGTTCTTCACCTCCGCCTTGGTCCCGAACTTTTCCGCGCCTTTCAGCCGCACGCTCACGTTGGCGTCGCAGCGCAGCGAACCCTCCTCCATGTTGCAATCGGAGACGCCGGTATAAAGCAGGATCTGCTTGAGCCGCGTCAGGTACTCGAAGGCCTCCTCGGCCGAGCGGATGTCCGGCTCGCTTACAACCTCGATCAGGGGCGTGCCGCAGCGGTTCAGGTCGAGATAAGTCCGCGTGGCCGAATCCGTAAACCCCTCGTGCAGGCTCTTGCCGGCGTCCTCTTCCATATGTACGCGTGTAATGCCGATGCGCTTTGTCGCTCCATCGGCCGTTGGAACTTCAATCCATCCCCACTCCGCCAGCGGCTTGTCGTACTGCGAAATCTGGTAGCCCTTCGGCAAATCGGGATAGAAATAATTCTTGCGCGCAAAGATCGACCGCTCCCGCACCTCGCAGTGCAGCGCCAACGCGGCCAGCGCTGCAAACTCGACAGCTCTCGCGTTCAGCATCGGCAGCGCCCCCGGCAGACCCAGGCACACCGGGCAGATGTTCGTATTCGGCTCGGAGCCAAAGCGATTGGCGCAACCGCAAAAAGCCTTGGTGGCCGTCAGCAGTTGCACGTGTACTTCGAGCCCTATCACGGGCTCGTATTTAGCCAGAATTTCAGGGGACAACGCTGCGGCAGGCATACGTGAATTTTAGCGCGGGCCGCAACGATCCCGAATCGGGCCTGAGTTTCAGAGAAGACAGCCACTGGCGCGAAGGCTTCATCGTGCTGCCCCTCCCGCCATCCCTATCCCCAAGATTCCGCTGGCTGAATTAGAGCGCACTACGCAAGCTCTCCGGATTCTATTCCGCGCGGGGTTTCTCTGCGCCACGGCTTTTAGCCGCGCTCCCTTTCACCAGCGCAGGCAGGCTTCCCCGCGGAAACGCCGAAGACTGCCGCACCACCAGGTGCGTGGCAATATTCCAATCCCTGCGCCCGGCCTTGACATGATGTGCCTCAATGCCCGCGCGCAGAGCCTCCACCGCGGCCGTGGCCAGGTCCTTGCACGACATGCGCACCGTGGTCAGCGGCGGCAGCATGAACTGCGCCAGGTGAATATCGTCGAAGCCCACCACCGAAATCTCCCTGGGCACGCTGTGCGTAGTTCTATCCAGCGTGTGCAGCGCGCCGATGGCGGTCATATCGTTCGAGCAAAACACGGCCGTAGGCAGTTCCGCGAGCCGCAGCAGCCGCTCCATTGCCACCTTGCCGCCTTCCATGGTGTGATTGCCCTCGACGATATGTTCGGCGGGCACGGTCAGCCCCAACTCAGCCATCGACTTTAGAAACGCGTCGCGCCGCGCCGCCGCCGAACGCATGTGCAGCGGACCGGCGATAAACGCGATGGCCCTGT
The DNA here is from genome assembly GCA_050745765.1 of Occallatibacter sp. GTDB lineage: Bacteria > Acidobacteriota > Terriglobia > Terriglobales > Acidobacteriaceae > Telmatobacter. The sequence continues at coordinate 2,848 of JBOGLX010000029.1, forward strand.
GCCCCAGCGCCGCCAGGTGCTGCACCGCCTCGCGAATGCCCTCCGCATAATTCACCTTCAGCACGCGGATATTGGGCAGGTCCGGCCCGGCATCCACGAATACCAGCGGAAACTCGCGCTCCACCAGCTTCCGCACCAGCTCTTCTTCAATGCCGAAGGTCATCACCGCTACGCCGTCGACGCTGCGCTGCAGCATGCGGCGAATCAGCGACTCGGTCCGCGCGGGATCGTAGTTCGTCGACCCGATCATCACCTCGTAGCCCTGCGCCACGGCAAGGTTTTCAAACTCCTGCACCAGTTCGGGAAAGAAGGGATTGGTGATTTCGGAGACGATCAGCCCCAGGATGCGGCTGCGGCCGGAGACCAATGCGCGCGCCTGCGTATTGGGCACGTATCCGGTCTCATCCACAGCCTTCCACACACGTTTGGCCAGCTCCGGATCCACGCTGGCCACGTGGTTGACGGCGCGCGAAACCGTGGCGATGGAAACGCGCGCGCGCCGCGCCACGTCGCGGATGCTGACGGCGGCGTGGCGGCGATTCGAGCGGCTCTTTCTGCGCGTGCTCATGGGCAGATCGATTGTACGCTTTCCCGGTGTTTCTCGGGCCCGGTTCGCCTCGGAAGCGAGCGCACAACCGCCGGAAATTGTTGAGTTTTTCGTGGCCGGCCGCGACCTGCGGCCGACCAGCCTCCGAGGCGCGGCAGGGCGAACATGGAAAGCGTTTCCTTGGCGCCTGCCCGCGCCTCGCAGAAAGCCCCATCTGATTCGCTTTTTATTTGGTTCGGGCCGTCAGGGGTGAGCCTGGCCGCCGGCCACAACCTCGAGCCCGTGGCGCAGCAGCGCCGCGATCGACCGAAGACTTTCTTCCGCCCCGCGCCGGCTCCCCGGCAGATTCACGATGAGCGTCGCGCCGCTCAGCCCAGCCACTCCCCGCGAAAGCCAAGCGTATGCGTTCTGCCGCGCACCATTGGCGCGCATGGCTTCGGCCAACCCCTGCGCCTCGCGGTCAATGGCGCGCAGCGTGGCTTCCGGCGTGCGGTCGCGCGGGCCCAGCCCTGTGCCGCCCACGGTCAGCACCAGCGCCGCGCCTTCTTGGCAGAACCGCCGCAGAGTGAGAACGATCGTCTCCTCGTCGTCCGGCACAAGCGTGGTCCGAATCTCCGCGTCCGGCCAATGCTCCTTGAGCAAAGCGCTCACCGCCGGACCCGCTGTGTCGGTCATCGTTCCCTGCGAGCACCGGTCGGAGACGGTAATTACGCCAAGCACCATAAGCAGATTGTAGAAGCAAAAGTTCGCAGTTCGTAGTTCGAAGTTCGTAGTTCGTAGTTCGTAGTTCATAGTTCCTAGTTCCTAGTTCGCAGTTCGCAGTTCGCCTTTCGCAGTCGACGGCCGTCTCCGGTAGACCTCAATCTGAGAACTAGCCTTTAAAATTTTGCCGAGGAAATTCGCTCGCAGATGAGGCTTTGTGTCAGGGCACGACTTCAGTCGTGCCGAAGAACGCCGCAAAAGAATGTGGGCTTTAGCCCCTGCGGGAATTTGCGATTGCAACCAGACTTAACGGTTAAACGCGACATCGGTTTGCAATCCCCAATTCGTCGCACCCGTTTTGTTCAACATTATTCAGGTAAGAATCTAGGAACTGTGACCGGTGGACCGTGACCTCTGGAATTTGGAACGCGAACTACGAACTGTGAACTACGAACTGTGAACTACTCCGCCGGCAGCATCTTGATCGTGTGCAGCCACGTGTCAACCAGGCTGGGCCAGTTGGCAATGGGCAGGCCGGTCTTCCGCAGGCCGTAACCGTGCCCGCCCTGGGTATAAATGTGCAACTCCGCGGGCACCTTCGCGTTCTTCACCTCCATAAAGTAGACAACCGAATTCTCCACGTGTACCGGATCGTTTTCGGCCTGCAAAATAAATGTAGGCGGCGTGTTCGCCGTTGGCTGAATAGCCGGATTGGGCGCAAAGTCCTTTTCCGCGAGCGCCAGGTAACCCGGATAGATGACCACCGAAAAATCCGGCCGGCAGCTCAGCTTATCCGCCGCATCCGCTGGCTCATAGACCCGCTTCTCGTAGATGTTGGCGATGGCCGCCGACAAAAAGCCGCCCGCGGAAAACCCCATCACGCCCAGGCGATTGGGATCGATGCCCCACACCGCCGCGTGCAGCCGCACCAGCCCCATCGCGCGCTGCGCATCCTGCAACGCCGCGGCCGACTTGGGATACGGCCCCGTGTCCGGCACGCGGTACTTGAGCAGAATGCAGTTCACGCCGATCGAGTTGAGCCACTGGCAGACCTCCGTGCCTTCGATGTCGATCGCATCGTACCGGTATCCCCCTCCGGGGAACACCAGAATCCCCACGCCGGTGTTTTTGCCCGCAGGCTTATAGAACGTGATCGTGGGCTTCGACACGTTGCCCAGACGGATCACCGGCTGCCCGGCCACCATGTGGTCCTGGGGCGTAGTCACGTTTGCTTCCGGCGGCATATTCGCCGGCTCCCCAGGCGCCGCTCCCGGCCACACCGGCAAGGTCGGCCGATCGGCAGACGGAGGCCATCCATACGATTGAGAGGATTGGGAGGATTGGGAGGATTGAGAGGATTGAGAGGATTGGGCCGAAGCCGCCACGGTCAACGCCGCCATCGCGGCCACGCAAAGCACAAGATTCCTGCCCACGATCGAATCCTCCCGCAAAAACGTCGCAGCGATAATCGCAGCCCAGGTGGCATTCGCGCAAACAGGCGCGGAGAACGCGAAGACGACGGACTCTCAGGCCGGAACCTGCGCCGCTTTCTTAGCCTCCGCGGAGTCGTAGCTCTCGCCGTATATTGCCGGGACCTTGCCGCCCATCGGCCGCAGGTAATAGGACAACTGGCCGCGGTGGTGAACGGTGTGGAGCAGTCCGGCTCGGAGAAATGTGTAGGCGGGGCGCTCAAAGTAGCCGCGGAAATCCACCATCCTGACCAATTGCTCGCCGGATAAGTTTTCGATCGCGTCAAGATGCCCCGCGTGCTCCTTTCCGTACCACTCCGCGACCTCTTCCGGCGTCTTCACAGCTTCCGGAATCTTCACGCTCCCCGGCACGAACGCCCCATCGACTACCGACTTCAAAAAGAAGTTGTCCGCGGCGGCGAGGTGGCGAAGAAGTTCGTTGGCAGTTTTGGCGTAGGGATCGGGCCTGTAATCGAGATTGGCATTGGGAACGGCGGCAAGCACCGTCCTGGTGGTTCGGCTCTCGTTCCTGAGAACGCCGAGGAGCGCATGGTGGACAAACAGGTGGGCGTGTTCCGAGCTCAGTTCGCTCACAGCAGATTCTCCTTTGAACTGGAATGATGGCGGCGTGGATCGCTGTCCTTAGCCAGATGCCTGACCAGAGGCCTCAGTCGCAATAAATTCCACCCAAGTGCCGGGACGAATTCTCAGGCCTTGCCGCTCTAGCTGCTCCGGCTTCATGATCGTCATGCTGGCGCCCTCGATCGCGATCCACTGGTCGCGCAGAAACTGGTTCGGCAGCCGCGTCACTGTTCGCGGAGCCGACAACGCGAAACGCCCCGGCCGCCGCGTGAGTCCGCCCTGCTTTTTCCCATCCCGAGCCCGATCCAAAATCCCTCTGTTAGAGTGAAAATGCACGCGCTGCCCGCGCCGCAAGCAAATGCGGAGGCGAATGCGCCGCAAGCGTTTCATTCCTGCGAGGATATTCGAGCTTCAATGGCTGCTCCGCCGCAATTTCCTCTTTCGCAATTGGCGCCCTTTCGCATCGAGCCGCGTTTCGACACGCGCATCTGGGGCTACCGCGACCTCCGCCCCTGGTACGACAAGGTCGCTGCCGGCGACCCCATCGGCGAGGTCTGGCTCACCGGCGATGCCTGCCTCGTAGCCACCGGCCCCCACGCCGGCAAGCCGCTCGAAGAGCTCTTTCGCGAGGCCCACCAGTCCCTGCTCGGCCCTTCGGCTCCATCGCACGAGTCGCCTCTGCTCGTCAAAGTCCTGTTTGCCAGTGAAAAACTCAGCGTCCAGGTGCATCCCGACGACAAGATGGCGCAAAAATACGGCCAGCCCCGCGGAAAAACCGAATGCTGGTACGCGCTGGCCGCCGAGCCCCAAGCCGAGGTCGCCCTCGGCCTCAAGCCCGGCGTCACCCTCGCCCAGGTCGAACGGCAGATCCACGACGGCACGCTCGAAGCCAGTCTTAACGTGGTTTCCGTGCACGCCAGCGACACCGTCTTCGTCGATGCCGGCACCGTTCATGCCATCTGGCCCGGCGCCATCCTGCTTGAAACCCAGCAGAACTGCGACCTTACCTACCGCATGTTCGATTACGGACGCGGGCGCCAACTGCACATCGAAAAATCTCTCGAAGCCACAAAGCTGGTCACTCGCGCCGGCAAAGTCGCCCCCGTCGCGCTCCCCGATCGCACCGTCCTCATCGACGCCGAATACTTCCGCGTCGAGCGCATCCCCGTCTCCGAATGCCGCTCGAGCGAAACTCTCCCTGCTTCATTCGAAGATTCTCCAGGCCTGGCTTACCTGTTCGCCGCCGCCGGCGCAGGAAGAATCGCCGGACCCGGCTTCGAGCCGGTCGATTTGCCGGCGCGCGCCATTGCCGCCGTCCCTGCCTTCGCGCCCGCTTTTGCCGTAGAAAACCTCGGCGGCCTCGACCTTATCCGCATCGTACCCAATTGGCCGGGGTCCCCAGCCAGAGGTCTTCTTAGCCGGGTGGAAGTAAAACCCACCCTGTCCCACCCCTAGAAACGGCTACAAGCGCTGTGGAACCGTTGTAAAGCGCAGACCGTCCGTCTGGCGTAACCTGATGCAGGAGTGTCTCCTTGCATCTGACAATTTAAGTGAAACTCTCCCGTAAGAGAAACGCCTCGGAGGGAGGTGTGCTGGATTACCGAAGGAGAAACTATGCGCCTTAATGCAAGCCCCGTTCTTATCTCCGCGGTTCTGTCGCTTTTGCTTGCCGCGGCCATTCCGCTCCAGTCCCAGACCGCTCCTGACGCCGAGAAGGGCCCTCTCTCATTCTCGCTCGGCGCCGGCGTTTCCAACTACAACGTCGATTGGGGTCACGGCCGTATGTACGGCGGCGCCGTTTGGTTCGATTGGTATCCGATCTTCCTTCCCCGAATCCTTGACGGCGTGGGCGTGGAAGCCGAGGCCCGCGACATCAGCATCGGCCGCTCCTCCACTCAACCTTCGAATCTCCGCGAGGACACGGCCGGCGGCGGCCCCATTTACACCTGGCGTCACTTCCCCAATTTCCACCCCTACGCCAAGGGCCTCGTCAGCTTCGGAAGCATGGACTTCCGTTTCCCCACCGACCCGTCTTATACCCACGACACCCGGACCGTCAAAGCGGTTGGCGGCGGGTTCGAATACCGGCTCTCCGGCAGCATCCACTTCCGCGCCGACTACGAATATCAGTTTTGGCCTCACTTCTTTGGCCACGGCACGCTCGACCCCCAGGGCATCACACTTGGCGCACTCTACGACTTCACGGGCTTTCACCGCCATCGTAATTTCTGACGGCTCAAATGCCTGCCTCACCCACACAGTCTTCCCCCGGCCGCGGCTCCGTGCAATGCGGCCCGGAATTCTCCCGGCAACTCTCCCATTGCGCGCCGCCCCGCCAACTCCTCTCGAAGCCGCGGAACTTTCTCCCGCCCGCCGGGTTATTACCCATGACGGCTTCCGGCAGGCGTCGTCTAAATGCGTGAGCCCGGAAGCAGTTAGGCAGTGATTTAAACGGTGATTTGAGCGTCTTTTTTCCCGGCCTGGCATCGAACAGCCGGTAGGGTTTGTTGCAAAGAGGAGAGAAAGAATGATCAATCGGCCATGGATCAAAAGAGCATTTCCAACGCTGGCGCTATCGGCCGGATTGCTCGCCGTCTCGGGCGGCGCAGTGGCCTTTGCGCAGGATAGCGGGAGCAACGCAGCCGGCCAGAATGCGGGTCAGAATCCGGGTCAGAATGCGGCGCCGGGCCAGCGCACCGATGGACAGGTCGAGATGGACGTGGTGAAGGCTCTCGACGCCTCCGCCGCGCTCAAGAACGACCTCATCACCGCGGCCACCATCCAGGGTGAAGTCACCCTCTCCGGCACGGTCTCCGACCAGTCAGCGAAGGATCTGGCTGCTTCCATCGTCAGTCGTGTCGCCGGCGTAACCAACGTGCACAATAACCTTGAGATCGGCAACCCCGAGCAGGCAGCCGAAAACGATCAGTTGCCCATCGGCGACGAGACCGCGCCGCCTCCGGCCGATCAAAATCAAGGGCAAAGTCAGGATCAAGGTCAAAATCCGGGGCAAAATCCGGATCAGGGCGCCATGCCGCCTCCGCAGCCTCAGGCTCCCGAGCAGCCGCCGGCTCCTCCTATGACGGCTCCCGCTCCCTATCCCGGTACAAACCAGGGTCAGAATCAGGCCCCGTATCCGCCCTATCCTCCGCAGAACCGCCCTCAGTATCCGGGTCAGTATCCGCCGCAATATCCTAACCAGTACCCATCACAAAATCCAAACGAGTACCCGCCCCAGTATCAACAGCCGCAATATCCGCCCCAGCAGCCTAACTACCAGCAGGCTACGGGCCCGGTGACCATCCCGCAGGGAACCCTTCTGCAGGTCCGGACCAACGAGCCGGTCGATAGCAAGAGGGCGGTTGCGGGCACGCCGGTCCAGTTCACCGTCATTCAGGACGTGACCTACGGCGGCGTAGTTGCCATTCCGCGCGGCGCCACCGTCCATGGCGTAGTTTCGGACGTAAAGAAAGTTGGCCAGGGCCAATTGGGCGGCAGCTCCGAGTTGGCGCTTCAGCTTACGTGGCTCGACCTCGGCGGCCGCACCTACCCGCTCCAGTCCAATCTTTTCAAGGTGAAAGGCCCCAGCAAGACCGGCGAAACCGTTCACAATGCCGTCGGCGGCGCGCTATTGGGCGCCATCATCGGCGGCATTGCTGGCCGTGGCGCAGGAGCGGCCATCGGCGCTGGCGCCGGAGCGGCTGCTGGAACCGCAGCTAGTGCGGCCACCCCCGGACCGCGCGCCTGGATTCCCGCCGAAGCGCTCGTTTCCTTCCATCTCGTGGCGCCAGTCACGGTAACCCCCGTAAGCCCGCAGGAAGCCGCGCGCCTTGCCAAGGGACTTTACCCCGGCGGCCCGAATCTCTATCGCCGTGGCTATTACCCCTACGGACCGAATCCCTACGGAGCCCGATATATGGGCGGACCTTACGGACCCGGACCTTATGGCCCTTACGGCTACCCGCCCGTCTACTACCGCCCGTATTACATGGCCGGCGGCTACTATTACTGGCGCTGAGCTGCATACCTGGCTGAAGACCATCGGGATAATTCCGCAGCAGAAACCACGCACCGACAGCCCTACTGCAAATTCGCCATCAGCCCATCCAGCGCCGACTTCGGCGGCCGCGTCAGGCTCTCCGGCAGCGTGCCCAGCGGCTCATCCACCACATTCAGCAGATCGATGAACGTAGGCTTCTGCGTGTCGATATAAAACACGCCCGTCAGCACCTCGTTATTTGAGTGCGCCTCCATCAGCGTGCGCACCGCCTCGGCCTTGTCCGTCGGATTGTAGTCCTCGTGCAGCTTGCGCAGGCGCAGGCTCGAGCCGTCGTGCATCTGGACCTCATACACCTGGCCCGAGTCGTAATCCACCTCGATCTCTTCGAAGCTCGCCACAAAGCCAATCTCATTGATCGGCTCGTCGTTCTCCTGCATGAACTTGTAGCTCTTGGTCGATCCCTCGTGGTCGTTGAAGGTCACGCAGGGGCTGATCACATCGAGCATTACCGTGCCCTTATGCGCAATCGCCGCCTTCAGCATGGCCAGCAACTGCTTCTTGTCGCCGGAGAACGAGCGGCCCACAAACGTCGCGCCCAACTGGATGGCCATGGCGCAGGTGTCGATCGGCGGAAGCTCGTTGATCACGCCCGTCTTGAGTTTCGAGCCGATGTCCGCCGTGGCCGAGAACTGTCCCTTGGTCAGCCCATAAACGCCGTTGTCCTCGATGATGTAAATCATCGGCAGGTTGCGCCGCATCAGGTGTACGAACTGCCCCATCCCGATCGAAGCCGTGTCGCCGTCGCCTGAAACGCCCAGCGCCGTCATGGTGTGATTCGCCAGCACCGCGCCTGTGGTCACCGAGGGCATGCGCCCGTGTACGCTGTTGAACGAGTGCGCGCGGCTCATAAAGTACGCGGGGCTCTTCGACGAGCAGCCGATGCCGCTCATCTTCAACACCTGCTCCGGTTGCACGCCCATCTCGTACATGGCGTCGATAATGCGCTCGGAGATGGCGTTATGCCCGCATCCGGGGCAGAGCGTCGTCTTGCCGCCGCGGTACTCCACCATCGGAAGGCCAATGTGATTCACTTTGGGGCCTGTTGCCCCGTTCACCGTTGCCGTCGCCATTTTTTCCCTCAGGGGCTAAAGCCCCATCCATCTTTCGAGCTTCTTCGGCACGACTGAAGTTGTGCCCTTTCAAAACATTCCCACGCTGGGTCAATTCAGCGCGGAGTTCCTGGATGCCGGACCGGCAAACTCCACACCGATGAAGTATGCGACTTTCAAAGCGCGGAAGCTCCGGAGTTCCTAGAGGCTCTCCCTGGTTGCAAACTCGTCGGTAATCGTGCCGGCGTCAATCGGCAACCCGTTGTAGTGCAGAATGCTGCGCAGCTTCACCGTCTGCTCGGCCGGCAAATCGAGCTTCAGCAGGCTCGCCAGTTGCGCGTCGCGGTCCTGCTCCACCACGTACACACGCTCGTGCGAGGCCACAAAATCGTGAATCTCGTGCGAGAACGGATAGGCGCGAATGCGCATGTAGTCCGGCGTCTGCCCATACTCTTTCTTGATCTGGTCGAGGCTTTCGCGCAGCGCAAAATCCGTCGTCCCGTAGGCCAGAAAACCGATCTTCGACGCGCCGTCCCTCACCGCAACAGGCTTGGGAACCAGCCCCCGCGCTGTCTCGAACTTCCGCGCGAGGCGATCCATCACTTCCTGGTACTCGTCCGGCTTTTCGGTGTACGCGGCCGCGTCGTTGTGACCCGAGCCGCGCGTAAAATAAGCCGCCTTGGGGTGGTTCGTCCCTGGCAGCGTCCGCCAGCCGATCGCGTCCCCATCCACGTCGCGGTAGCGCGCAAACCCGCCCAGCCGGTTCAGGTCCTCGGCCGTCAGCACCTTGCCGCGGTCCAGCGGCTTCTCGGGATACGTAAACGGCTCCGACATCCAGTTGTTCATGCCCAGATCGAGATCGGTGAGCACGAACACCGGAGTCTGCAACCGCTCCGCCAGGTCGAACGCCTCCTGGCTCAGCTCGAAGCACTCCCTCACCGAACCCGGCAGAAGGCACACATGCCTCGTATCGCCGTGCGAGAGGAACGCCGTCGAAAGCAAATCCGCCTGCGAAGTCCGCGTCGGCATCCCCGTCGACGGTCCCGTGCGCTGCACGTCGAAGATCACGCCGGGGATTTCAGCGAAGTACCCCAGCCCCGAGAACTCGGCCATCAGCGAGATCCCCGGTCCCGAAGTCGAAGTCATGGCCCGCGCGCCGGCCCAGCCCGCGCCCAGCACCATGCCGATCGCCGCCAGCTCGTCCTCGGCCTGCACCACGGCAAAGGTTGCCTTGCCCTCCGGCGTGACTCGGAATTTTTTGAGCAGATCGGTGGTCGCCTCAATCAGCGATGTCGAAGGCGTAATCGGGTACCACGCTACCACCGTCACGCCCGCAAACACCGCGCCCATGCCGCAGGCCGCGTTGCCGTCGATCACGATCTTGCCCGCCGTCTCGTTCATCGGCTCGAGAAAGTACGGATCCTGTTTTGTGAAGTGCTCGGCCGCGTAGTCGAACCCCGCCTTCACCGCGCCAAAGTTCAAATCGAAGACCTTCTGCTTTTTGGCGAACTGGCGGCGCACGCCCTTTTCCACCTCGGCCAGATCGATGTGCAGCAGTTGCGCCACGGTTCCCACGTAAACCATGTTCTTCACCAGCTTGCGCAGCTTGGCCTCCGGGCAAATCGGAGCCGTGATTTTGTCGAAGGGCACCGGATAGCACACCACATCGTCGCGGTACTGCTTCAGGTTCAGGTTCTCTTCGTAGATCGCCGCGCCGCCCGGCGCCAGCGTGAGCACGTCCTGCTTGGCCGTCTCCGGATTGATCGCTACCAGCACGTCGATCTCCCGCTTGCGCGCCACGTACCCGTCTTTGCTGGCGCGGATCGTGTACCACGTCGGCAGCCCCGCAATGTTCGACGGGAAAAGGTTCTTGCCGCTCACCGGGACGCCCATCCCGAAGATGCTCTTCAGCAGCACGCTGTTGGCCGATTGTGAGCCGGAGCCGTTGACGGTTGCAACAATAATGCTGAAGTCATTGACAACGCGCTGGCGCGCGTCCTTTTGGCCCTGCTCTTGACCCAGGGCCAGGTCTCCAGTCGCCATTTGGCGGGATTCCCTTCAGGTAGAATCTGCGGGCAGCGTGTTGACGCGCCCTCATGTGATTATAGTCACTCTTGCGTTTGCGTGTCCCATTTCGCGGCGCGGGGTTTAATGTTTCTTCATGTGCGGAAGATACGGCCGCCGCGCCGACAAACAGCGCATCTCCGAATGGATGCAGGCCCGCGACGCCAACGTCTTCGACGACGCCTATCTGGCGCCGTCCTATAACGTTGCCCCGCAGAGCTGGCAGCCGGTCGTCCGTCTCAGCCCGGAAACGGGTGAGCGCGAGCTGACGGTCATGCGCTGGGGCCTGGTGCCCTTCTGGGCCAGAAATGGCAAGGGCGCCTTCAGCACCATCAACGCCAAATCGGAAACCGTCTCCACCAGCCCCGTGTTCCGCGAGGCCTTCAAGCGCCGCCGCTGCCTCGTCCCCGCCGAGTGGTTCTATGAATGGCAAAAGACGGAGCGGCAAAAGACGGAGCGGCAGAAAACTGGCGCCAAAACCAAACAGCCCTGGGCCATCGCCCTCAAAACCCGCTCCCTTTTCGCCTTCGCCGGCCTCTGGGAGACATGGAAAGACAAATCCGCCGGCCGCACGCTCGAAACCTACACCGTCCTCACCACCGATCCCAACGAGCTCATGCAGCCCATCCACACGCGCATGCCCGTGATCCTCGCCCGCGAAGACTACGCCCGCTGGATGGCCCCCACCGACCCGACGCATCTGCCCGTAGACCTGCTCCGCCCGTTTCCCGCCGAAGAAATGACCGCCTGGAAAGTCGGCGAGGCCGTAGGCAATGTCCGCAACAACGAACCTGCCTTGGTCCAGCCGCTCGAAGAATCCGCGGACGGCGGAAGCGTCCTATAAGTATCAGTCCCGCACCTGCGATTCCGGCTTCGATGGACGAGACTGCCAACCTGCGAACTTGCCAGGTCGCGGGAACGATGCCGACTTGCCGCTTTTGTCTCTTTGTTCGCTTTCGATATTGGCTTTGGCCAGCATCTCGTCCGCGTCCGGAAAGCCCAGGTCGGCAAAGACATTGCCACAGCTTTCAACGTAATCGCGTTCAGTCATTTTCAAATTATGCTACTTTCGGCATAGGCCCGAAAAGATCAGGAGGCTGCGAAATGAGCACCAAGTCTTCCATCCGCTACGAATTCGATGACGCCTCGCAAGTGGGATTTCATCTCTACGAGGAAGCTTTCGACGAAGGAAACGTCTATCTCGAATTGGACGGGTTTCATTTTGAAGCGTCGTCGCTGCCCGACATTACCTATGACAAAGGCAATCTGCGCGTCGTGATCAGGTTTCCGTCGGAGTGGGCGAAGAGGCTGAAACTGATCGACGCCGAATGATCGCCCTACGCTTTTGCGCCATTCGAACCATCCGCGCATCGGTCTTTGAGGAGCCGTGAATGCAGCCCATCCTCGACATAGTAACGATCCTCTGTGTGGGACTGATGGTTGGCGTGGAGCTATCTGTATCGGCCTTCACCAACCCACCTGTCCGCAGGCATCTTCCGGGCCCCGAAGCCCGCCATTTACACTGGGTTGCAAAATTTTTCATTCTTGACGCGATCGGCATTGTGTGAATAGATGTGAGCGTAGATGCGATCGGGGTCACGAACGCATTGGAATCGCAAGCGCACGAGTGGCCTCACGATCCGCGAACCATCCCCATTTCCGCAGCCCGTTCGGCAGGAAACCCGCCGGGATGCCCCACCCTCCGGCCAAAAGCTTCGAAAGGATTACCCATGAAACTGAGATTTACAAGCTTAGCAGTTCTGCTCCTCGCCTTGGTTGGCGCCCTCGCCGCCGCTCCGGCATCTGCCCAAACTGTCCTTTACAGCAACGTCGGTTGAGGCTCCTACTCAACGAATGCCTGGTTCATGAGTTCCGGCACTGGCTTCAACTCCGTTACAGACTCCTTCACACTGTCCTCGCCCGCGACCGTCGGCGGGGCCACGTTTTCCCTGTGGGACGACCCGGGCGCCACGGTGACCGGCGTGAGCTGGGAAATCACCTCCAGCCCCTTCGGAGGCACTACGTTAGCCAGCGGGACAGACGGCAGCGTCGGGCCTAACACCTTGCTGGTGTCGGACTTCAGTGGCTACGACATCCTTGCGGAAACCACGACGATTCCCAGTCTTTCGCTTCCGGCCGGAACCTACTGGTTCGAGCTCCTGAACGGAACCGCGTCCGACGGCGGTCTCGTTGCCTGGGACGAGAGCGACGGCCCCTCGTCCGCGTATCAAGACAATACCGGTACCTCAATTCCTTCCGAAACCTTCCAGATCTCGGGCACGACGACGACTGTGCCGGAAGGCGGCGCGCCGCTGCTCTACCTGCTGCTGGCCGCAGCCGTCTGCGGCGGGGCCATTTTCTTCGGCTCGCGGACCAGCCTCAGAACGAGCGACGTTTAAGGCCCGTCCCGCCCCGGCAGGTACGATCGGGACCTCAGCAGGAAACTCGCCGGGATGCCCCACCCTCCGGCCAAAAGCTTCGAAAGGATTGCCCATGAAACTGAGATTTGCAAGCCTCGCAGTTCTGCTCCTGGCCCTGGCCGGCGCCCTCGCCGCCGCTCCGGCATCCGCCCAAACTGTCCTTTACAACAACGCCACTTCGGCCTCCTACTCAACGGGTGCCTGGTACTTCTTTAACTTCGCCCCCATTACAGACTCCTTCACACTGTCCTCGCCCGCGACCGTCGGCGGCGCAGATGCTTACTTCGAACTGGACCCGGGCGCCACGGTGACCAGCGTAGACTGGGATATCACTTCCAGCCCCTTCGGAGGCACTGTGTACTCCAGCGGGACAGATAGCACCCCCGCGCCCAACACCCAGGTAGGAACCTTGTTTGGCTTTTACCCAATCTTTGAGGAAGACATCGCGATTCCCAGCCTTTCGCTTTCGGCCGGAACCTACTGGTTCGAGATCTCGAACGGAGCCGCGACCTACGGCCCCATTGGCTGGGACGAGAGCGACGGGCCCTCGACCGGGAATCAAGCAGGTATCGGCTCGATTCCTTCCGAAACCTTCCAGATCCTGGGCACGACGGTGCCGGAGGGCGGCGCGCCGCTGCTTTACCTGCTCCTGGCCGCGGCCGCCTGCGGCGGGGCCATTTTCTTTGGGTCGCGAACCAGCCTCAGAACGAGCGAACTGGCCTGACCTTCAAAGCACGTCAGGCCCTGGCCACCCCAGGCCTCGAACTTGAGACCTGGGGTCGTCACCAGACTACCGGCACCAGTCCCGACTTCTTAATCATCCTGTCGCGAGTCACCAGATCGATCCCTTCCGCCAGCGCCGTGGCCCCAATCAGCCGGTCCTGCGGGTCTTTCGGACAGCTTTCGGGGAAACTGACCGCACGCGCCGCAATCTCCGCCGTGATGGGAAGCACCGTCATCTTGGAAGCGCACAGGCGGACGAAGGATTCCACGCTGAGAGTGGTTTCTACCCGCCCTTTTTCGGCAAGCCAGGCCAGCTCAAAAAGAGTAATCCCCGCAATCGCAAGTCCGCCTTCGAGACGAGCGGTGCGGATGGCCTCCTTCGCGCGTTTCGACAGTTTGTCCGGTTCAAAAGCAAGCCAGATGACAATATGAGTGTCGAGAAGAATCACTCGGGCAGATTCCAATCGGAGACGGGAATCGTGTTCTCGATGTCTCCAACAATGCGGCCTTTTCCCGCCAGAAAGCCGAAGATGTCGTCTTCATTGGACTCAACCCGGATGATTTGAACCACCGGCTTCCCGTGCTTTGTGACCACCACGGGCCGGCCGATTGCAGCAACCTCGTCCATCACGGCCAGGCACTGCGATTTGAACTGCGCAGCCGCCATCTTCCGCATCGCGTCTCCTCCGCCAATATGACCACAATAATATGACCACTATGGAAATGCAAGCCTTTGCGTCCGGGTGCATAATCAATGTAGCCATGAGGCTGCCATGACGATTCAGGTCGAGCTCAACCCGGAAACCGAAATCCAGCTTGCCGCGGAAGCATCGGCGCGCGGGATGGCCATGGAACTCTATGCGCAGCAAATCCTCCGCGAGGCAATGGCGACAAAAAGCAACGCAGCCTCCCGCGCCAGCCAGTACGAATTTCGCGCCTTTCTCGATGCTCTGGCGAGTAAAGCGCCCGACGTTCCGCATCTGCGTTCCGTGACATTCTCGCGCGAGACGATTTACGGCGAGCACGCTTGATGCCCGAATCGTCGTATTTGCTGGACACGAACATTCTGCTTCGCCTTGTACAGCCTGACAGTCCTGAATATGGAACGATCAGACAGTGCACAGACCGCCTTTGGGCACTCGGAGCAGACCTCTTCTTCACGTCGCAAAACCTGGCCGAGTTCTGGAATGTATGCACACGGCCCGCGGACCGCAATGGCTTCGGGTTCTCCGTCGCTGAAACCGACGAACGCGCGCTCCTGATTGAATCCAGATTCTCTCTGCTCCCCGATACCGACGCGATTCATCGGGAGTGGCGGAGACTTGTCGTTTCCGAAAACGTTTCGGGGACCCAGGTCCATGATGCGCGCCTGGCAGCAGCCATGCGGGTTCACGGAATCCCGAACCTGCTTACGCTGAACACCAGGGACTTCCGCCGATTTGCCGGCATTGCGGCCGTTTCGCCACAGGAGATACTCGCTTCCATCGGCTAAGGCTTACCACGCCACCCGTTCCGGCAAAAACTCCGCAAACAGCTCATCGTAGTAAGGCTTCAGCGCCTTCACGTCCGGCTTCGAGTGCCCCTTCGAATACAGATCGTACTGATTGAACTTTAAGACCCACGCGAGCATCGCCCTATCCTGCGCGTTGGTCAGGTGTTCGTAGGCCCCGTGCCGGTGCCACGGATA
The DNA here is from genome assembly GCA_050745765.1 of Occallatibacter sp. Lineage (GTDB taxonomy): Bacteria > Acidobacteriota > Terriglobia > Terriglobales > Acidobacteriaceae > Telmatobacter. The sequence goes on from JBOGLX010000029.1 coordinate 18,151, forward strand.
GAACGAGTGGAAGCGCAGCATATAGAGCGCCTCAACGGGCAGATACGGCTTCATCACCTCGGCGATGTAGCCGTCGTGCCCGAACGACATGTGGACGTTCTCAAGTCCGCAGTTCGGCTCGTAGATCCCATGCTTGGTCTGGTACTCCGGCACATCGCGGTCCGGGTTCTTCGCGAAATACTCGTGAAACACGATGTCCGTCGACCACGCGCAGCCCACCGGAAACGTATCGCCCACGACGCCCCACTGCGGCTCGCCGTAAAGGCACAGGCACTTGCCCAGGTCGTGCAGAAATCCCACCAGCACCATCCACCGCGGATGCCCATCCCGCCGGATCGCCTCCGAGGTCTGCAAGAGATGCTCGATCTGCGTCAGGTCCGTATCCGGGTCGCTGTCGTCCACCAGCGTATTCAGAAACTCGGCCGCCTCCCAGATCGTCTTCATCCCCTTCGTCAGCCCGAAGTACTGCTTCTCCTTACCCTGCACGTAAGCCACCGTCTGGTTCTCGTGGTTCAGCCGGTAGAACTCCGCCACGCCCGGCAGCGCCTTGGCGTCGTAGACGCGGAACTGCTCCTTCGACCGGCCTTCTTGATAACGTCCTTCGAGGAAGTCGTCCCATTGGTCGAGTGCGGCGAGCGGTTGGGATTCCGTGGCAGGGGTTGCGGGGTGGGTGACTGTGCTCATGGAGACCTCCTCGGCCGGAAAGCGTCCAGGGAAACGGACACCCGGCTCATAGAATCGATTGTCCCAGATTCTCGTCCCCGCGGAAAGTGAAATCGCAGTAAATTGCCGCGGGAGGCCCAGACCTGGGCGCCGCCCGTTTGCCCTGGGCCGGCCAACCGCATGGTCGTTCACAACGGCTCTACCAGCCCGTGGTAAAGGTCGAAATCTCGAAAAAGCCGTCCCTTAGGGGCTAAACAGGCTGCGGAAAAATGGAGAACAGTGGGCGAATCTCTCGAAGAAGCTTCCCTCAGGGGCTAAAGCCCGCGTTGATTTCATTGCATTTATGTACGGGCTAAAGCCCGTACCCTTCACCAAATTGAGTTTTTCCGCAGCCTCTAAAGCCCCGCTGATTTGGCAGGCTTTACGGCACCCTTCAACTACGCTCAGAGGTTGTGACTTTTTTGATTTTTCGCGGATTTTTGGTCTGCGAGTCCTTTCTTACAACGCCGATTTTCCGCAAGTCGAATAAAGTCACAAACGCTCAGGGCGGGCTAAAAGTCGTGCCCTTTCAAAGCACGACTTCTGCCATGGGCTGCTACGCCTGCGCCTCGTCCCGCCCCCGTGGGAGCATGCCCGACACGATCTCAAGTATCGACGACGGGTGCAGCGGCTTGGGAAGTATCTCGAACGTGCAGCCCCTGCGCTGCGCTTCCTCGAGCAGGTCGGCTGAGCCCGGATAGCCCGACACAAGGAGCAGGCGGCAATTCGGATAGTTATCCTGCAAGACGCTCCCCAGCTCGATCCCGTTCATCCGCGGCAGCATCACGTCCACTATAGCCACATCCGGCGCCCAGGCGGCGATCAGCTCAATCGCCGCTTCCGCCGAGAGAACCGCCCGCACATCGTACCCGCGTTGGAGCAGAATCATCTCCAGCGTCTGCGCCACGCTGGGCTCATCATCCACCACCAGCACCTTTCCGCTTCCCGGAATAGTGGGCGTTACGGCGCTTTCCATTAAGGCTTTGATGATCTGCTCCGTAAATCCGTGCATCTCGACGGGCGAATGAATAATCTACCCGATCAAAGGGTTCAACGTCGCGGGTTCAACGTTGCGGGTTCAACGTTGCGGGCGGCCGAGCCAATGCCCGAGCCAATGCCGGGGAACAGAGAACTCAACTTCCGCTCCCGCTATCCGCCAGCCACAGCCCGCCGCCAGTTGCCCTTTTTTAAACCGGTGCAGCGGCTGGGCTCTCACGCTTCTAGCGGACTTTCCGCTGCCACTTACGATGCACGAAGGTTCCTGTTAGTATACCTGCCAGGGCCGCTAAACTATTCATTTCATTGGTGTAATTGCATCGATGAAAGGAATCGAACGGGGCCCCATGAGTCTCCCGGAATGGCTGCGCAGAAAACAAGCACGCACGAGTGGGCAAATCGAATCCGCCATCTGCTCGCCGACCTGAAGCTCAGTCAGGCTGGTTTGGCGGAGCGTTTGGGCATCTCCCCGCCCACCGTCTCCCGCTGGCTGCAAGGCCGAAACGAACCGACGGCCGAGTTCTATGTCGCCCTTGGAAATCTGGCGCGCCCGCCAGACGCCGCTTACTTCTGGGCGCGAGCCGGGATGGACACCTCCGGCCTTCACGGCGTCGGCCTGCGCAACGCGATCTCGTCGCTTCGGGTCAGCCTGCGCGACTTCAAAGTGATCTCCAGGCCTAAGCTCTCGCGCCATCTCGCTGGCAAGGGCAATGCCGTTGCCATTCCTCTACTGGGCCTGACCGCCTTCGGCGACCGCATTCCGCCCCGCGAGGATGTCGTCCTCTCAGATGTGGAAGTGGAGGAAATCCTTCTCGCGCCGCTGTCATGGTGCCCGCATCCGGAGAACATGGTCAGTATTCACTTCGCCGGCGACTCCATGGAGCCTGTCATCCCGCCAGGCTCCATCCTCTTTGTGGATACGGCCGTCAAGGACCGCCAACAGTTGAACCAGCGCATCGCGGCCATTGCGCACCGCGACCTCGGATTCAAGGTGGCCCGCCTGCAGCGCATCGCCGGCTCCGATCTGCTCGTCTCCGCCAACTACAACTACGCGCCCGTCGACGTCAGCAACGCTTCCAAATGGAAGATCTTCGGCGAAGTCCTCTGGTGGGTCTCGCGCGACCCCTCCACCGTAGAGCAGGCGTAACCCACATGGCATAGCCAGCCGGCAGTGCTGGAACGCCAAACAACCCCCCGCGAATTGCCGTTTGCGCCTAATCCTCACTCGCACTGGGAAGCCCGCTTCCACGCGCCCCAATTGAATTACCCCTAACCACCCCTTCTGCTCTGTCCAGCAAGCTCATGCGTTGGTATACTTAAGGTGTGACGACGACTCTGCTCGAACCCGCCGCTGGTGCTCCTGTCGCTGTTCCCGCCACTCCCACGCGTAAGCGAGTCCTGCTCCTCAAGCCCCGCGGCTTCTGCGCCGGTGTGGTGCGGGCCATCGACATTGTAAAGATCGCCCTCGACGCCTTCGGCGCTCCTATCTATGTCCGCCGCGAGATCGTCCATAACCGCTATGTAGTCAACGAGCTGGCGGGAAAAGGCGCGATCTTTGTTCACGAAATCGAGGAAGTGCCCGACGGCCAGCGCGTCATCTACTCCGCCCACGGTGTTTCTCCCGCGGTCCGCGATTCCAGCAAGCGCCGCAACCTCAAAGTGATCGACGCCACCTGCCCCCTCGTCACCAAGGTACACATCGAGGCCGTCAAGTTTGCCAGGCAGGGCTATTCGCTGATCCTCATCGGCCACCGCGACCACGATGAGATCGAGGGCACCCTGGGCGAGGCGCCCGGCGTGACCCAGGTGGTTTCGAGCGCCGCCGAGGTCGAGTCCCTTGAGGTTCCCGACCCCAACCGCGTCGCCTATCTCACCCAGACCACCCTCTCGCTCGACGAGGCGCGCGACATTATCCACGCCCTCAAAATCAAGTTCCCGAACATCGCCGGCCCGCACTCGCAGGACATCTGCTACGCAACTGAAAACCGCCAGGTGGCTGTCCGCAACGTGGCCCATAAGGCCGATCTGGTTCTGGTCGTCGGTTCCACCAACAGCTCCAACTCCAATCGCCTTGTCGAGGTTTCCCGCAACCTGGGAACCATTGGGTATCTAATCGATAACTCCCAGGCCATCGACCCCGCATGGCTCAAAAACGTGGAAAACGTCGCCGTCACCGCCGGCGCCTCCGCCCCCGAGGTCCTGGTCGAGGACGTCGTGAATTATTTGCGTCAAATCGGATTTGACAGCGTCGAAGAAGTAGAAGTCATGCCGGAGAACGTGCGCTTTGGCTTGCCTCCCGAGATTGTGCAGGCCATCGGCGGCGCTGGCGGCAGTTCGTCTGTGTCAGTTCGGTAGTCAGGCGCCCCAGATTCTGCCCGCCGGGGAAGAAAATCTGGGGCGTTTCGCATTCGGAATTGCTGGAGGACCTATGCCTGCATCCCCCGCATCCTTCGATCTTTCCTTGAGAGCAACCGAGCCCTTTCAAAACGCATGAGTACAGAGCCAGCCAGAGCACAATCCGCGCCCCGCTTCGGCCGTATCGACGCAGACCTCAAAGACGTCGACTCCGCGGCTGCACGCTCGCGCGAATATCTCCTCTCCCGCCAGCACCCCGACGGCTCCTGGTGCGGCGAGCTCGAAGCCGACTCCATGCTCGAGGCCGACTACATCTTCCTGCATAAACTTCTCGACACCGGCGACACCGGCCGCCTTCATCGCGCCCTCGCAGAGATGTTCCGCTTCCAGAACGAAGACGGCAGTTGGAGCCTCTATCCCGGCGGTCCTGGAAACATTTCGCTCTCGGTCAAGTGTTACTTTGCCGGCAAACTCATGGACATTTCGCCCGCCGACCCGCGCATGGCCAGGTGCCGCGAATGGGTCCTGGCCCACGGCGGCGTGGTCAAGTGCAACACCTTTACCAAAATTTACCTCTGCGGCCTCGGCCAATACGACTACGACGCCGTCCCCGCCATTCCGCCGGAGATTGTCCTCTTTCCCAACTGGTTTTACTTCAATATTTACGAAATCTCCTCGTGGTCGCGCTCCATCATTGTCCCGCTTGCCATCATCTACGCCAAAAAACCCTTCCGCAAAATCCCGCCGGAGCAGGGAATCGACGAGCTCTTCGTCGGCGGCCGTGCCAATGCCGAGCTGCACCTGCGTATGGATCGCAAGAATCTAATCTCCTGGCGTAATTTCTTCCTCGTTGCCGACCGTATGACCCACTGGTTTGAAGCCGTACACATCCGTCCGCTGCGCAAGCTGGCCCTCAAGCACGCGGAAAAATGGCTCCTCGAGCGCCTTGAAATGACCGACGGCCTCGGCGCCATCTATCCCGCCATGCTCAACGCCATCATCGCGCTTCGCTGCCTCGGCTACTCCGAAGACGACCCCCAGGTCATCCGCGCCCGCGACGAGTTCGAGAAGCTCGGCATCGAGCAGCCCGCCACCGAAGCCGTCCCCGAACCCACCTTCCGCATGATGCCCGCCGTTTCGCCCGTCTGGGACACTGCGCAGGCCGTCTTTGCCCTCGGCGAGGCCGGCGTCCCACGCGACCATCCGCGCATGGTCAAAGCCGCCGACTGGATTCTCTCCAAAGAGGTCCGCCACAAGGGCGATTGGTCTGTCAAAGTCCCCCACACCGAGCCCGGCGGCTGGTACTTCGAGATCAACAACGAGTTCTACCCCGACACCGACGACACCGGCCAGGTCCTGCTGGCGCTTAGCCGCGTCGACAACCCCCGCGAGCGCTACCAGCACGACGTCTGCCAGCGCGCCATCGATTGGATCTTCGCCATGCAGTGCAAAAACGGCGGCTGGGGCAGCTTCGACAAAGACAACACCAGGATGATCTTCCAGCACATCCCCTTTGCGGATCACAACGCCATGCTCGATCCGCCCACCGTGGACATTACCGGACGCATGTTGGAGATGCTGGCCACTTACGGCTACACCCGCGCCGACAAACGCGTCGAAAAAGCCGTCAAATTCATCCTCAGGGAGCAGGAGCCCGACGGCAGTTGGTTCGGCCGCTGGGGCGTCAATTACATCTACGGCACGTTCCTGGTCCTGCGCGGCCTGGACGCCATCGGCATCGACCACCACGAGCCGCAAATCCAACAGGCCGCCGAGTGGATACGCATGGTCCAGAACCCCGACGGCGGATGGGGCGAGACCTGCGGCAGCTACGACGACCCCGACACCCGCGGCATCGGCCCCAGCACGCCTTCGCAAACCGCCTGGGCGCTGCTCGGCCTCCTCGCCGCGGGCGACGACCGCTCCGACTCCCTCGCCAAGGGCGTCCGCTGGCTCCTCACCGGGCAGCGGCCCGACGGCAGTTGGGACGAGTCGACCGGCGCCGGCGCAGCCCGTCAGGCGCTGTACACTGGAACAGGCTTTCCCCGCGTCTTTTATCTGGCCTATACCTTATACCGCCAGTACTTCCCGCTGTTGGCGCTCACCACTTACAAGCGGGCCATGGATCGCGCCGCGGCGTGAGGGATTGCGAATGTTTGAAGGGTACGGGCTTTTAGCCCGTACACGAAGGTGCAAAAAACTCTACGGGGCTTCAGCCCCTGAGGGAAACAGAATATGGCCGTACCAATCTCGCAAATGTGGACCGTTGCAACCTACGTCCTCCAAAAGCGCCTTTCCGGCACCAAGCGCTACCCGCTCGTCCTTATGCTGGAGCCGCTGTTCCGTTGCAACCTGGCCTGCGCCGGGTGCGGCAAGGTGCAGTACCCGCCCCACATCCTCAAAAAACAGCTCACCCCGGAAGAATGCTTCGCCGCTGTTGAAGAGTGCGGCGCGCCCATGGTGTCGATCCCCGGCGGCGAGCCGCTCCTGCACCCCAAAATCGTCGAAATCGTCAACGGCCTGATCGCGCGCAAGAAATACATCTATCTCTGCACCAACGCCCTCGAGCTCAAGCGCCGCCTGCCCGAATTCACGCCGTCCAAGTACCTTACCTTCTCGGTTCACCTCGACGGCCAGCGCGAGCACCACGACTTCTCGGTCTGCCGTGAGGGCGGTCACGAGATCGCCGTCGAAGGCATCAAGGAAGCCGTCCGCCGCGGCTTCCGCGTCACCACCAACGCCACCTTCTTTGACGGCGCCGACCCCAACGGCGTCCGCGCCTTCTTCGACGAAGTTATGGACATGGGCGTCGAAGGCATCGTCCTCTCGCCCGGCTACAGCTACGAGAAAGCCCCCGACCAGAGCCGTTTCCTCGGCCGCGCCCGCGTCCGCCGCCTCTTCCGCGCCGTCCTGTCCAACCGCAAAAAATCGTGGAAGTTCAATATGTCGCCCTTGTTCCTCGAATTCCTCATGGGCGACCGCAAATACGAGTGCACCCCCTGGGGTTCGCCGGCCTACAACATCTTCGGCTGGCAGCGCCCCTGCTACCTGCTCCAGGACGGCTACACCGAGACATACAAAGAACTGCTCGAAACCACGAAATGGGAAGAGTACGGCGCCGCCAGCGGCAATCCCAAGTGCGCCAACTGCATGGTCAGTTGCGGCTACGAGCCCACGGCCGTCATCGACGGCTTCGGCTCGCTCAAGGGCTTCTGGGGCATGGTCAAGGGAACCTTCAACCTCTATCCCGACCAGCACGCCCTCAACCTGCTCAACGAGCCCGCCCCTCACGGCCGCCCGCTCGTGAATATCGAGCAGGCCGCTCCCGCCTACGAGGAGACCAATGCATGAAAAGAGCGAGCCTGCAACTCGCTAGCTCGCTAACTCGCCAATTCGCTAACGCCGCTAGCCGCGCTAACTCTGCTAACACCGCTAACCCCGCCGAGAGAAACCCATGACCGCCGAAGTCCTAAAATACACCCTCGATCAGGTCGAAGCCCTGGAGCTCGCTCCCGGCACGCAGCACCACAATCTCGAAGGCTCGGTTCCCGCGCTTGCCAGCGACGAAGACCTCCGCCGCGCCCTCGAAAAGGCCTTCGACTACCGCGGCGACGTCACCCTCACGCTCAAATCCGGCGAGAAGATCGAAGCCTACATCTTCAACCGTCACACCGGCGCCACGCTCGGCGACTCCTGGGTCCACTACTTCGCTTCCAACTCCCCCGAAAAGCGCAAAGTCAGCTACGCCGAAATCGCCCGCCTCGAATTCAGCGGCAAAGACCGCGCTGCCGGCAAGCACTGGGAAGACTGGGTCAAAGCCTACAACGAAAAGAAAGCCGCAGGCGAGAAGAACATCGCCCTCGTCCCGGATGCGCTGGAGTAGACTGCTGCTGACTCCGCAATGAAAGTCTTCCTCACCGGCGCAACGGGTTTTGTAGGCCATCACGTTGCGAAAGCACTCGCTGCCGATGGCGCCGAACTCCGCCTCCTCGTGCGCAAATCGAGCAATCTCGCCAACCTCGAAGGCATCGCCGGCGATACGCACGTTGGCGATCTCGCACAGCCCGATTCGCTTAGAGCCGCGCTCGCCGGCTGCGACGCCGTTGTCCACGTCGCCGCCGATTACCGCCTCTGGATTCCAGATCCAGCCGCCATGTACCGCGCCAACGTCGATGGCACCCGCGAGCTTCTCCGCATGGCCCGCGAAGCCCGAGTTCCGCGCTTTGTCTACACGTCCAGCGTCGCCACCATGCACTTTCGGACAGACGGCATTGTCGTCAACGAGGACACGCCCGTCTCGCTCGCCGACATGGTCGGCCACTACAAGCGCTCCAAGTTCATGGCCGAGCAGGAAGCCATCCGCGCCGCGCAAGACGGCCAGCAGGTGATGATCCTCAACCCCACCACCCCCATCGGCCCCAACGATCGCAAGCCAACCCCCACCGGCCGCATCTTCGTCGACTTCCTCAACCGCAAGTTCCCCGCCTATGTTGACACCGGCCTCAACCTCGTCGATGTCGCAGAAGTCGCCCGCGCCCACGTGGCCGCGCTCGGCGTAAATGGTTCTTTTAGGGGCCAGCCCGGCCGCCGCTACAACCTCGGCGGCGAAAACCTCACCCTCAAGCAAATCCTCGACAAGATGGCCGCCATCACCGGCCTTCCCTCGCCCACGGTCGAAATCCCCTTCGCCGTCGCCGCCACGTATGCCTTTTTCGAGGAGTGG
>JBOGLX010000030.1:0-3467 GCA_050745765.1 Occallatibacter sp.
GGCCTGTATCTGCCTGTCTATTCCCCGTATTCGCCGGGGCGCGGCGGATCGATTAACGGCTTCAAGATCCGCGAACTGTTCGTGCGGCCGCACGCTCAGCAGCACAAACTTTTCTGGGGCAACAATTTCGAATTCAGCTTCAACTACCGGTATTGGGAGTCGCGGACACATACAGCCGAAATAAGGCCGATCGTCGGCGCATACCTTGGCAAATGGGAGCTTATTTACAATCCGGTAGTGGATACGGACTATACGGGAGGGCCGGCGGGCTTGGAGTTCAATCCTTGTGCGCGGATTGTATATAACTTCAATGACACATGGGATGTGGCTGCCGAGGAGTACGACGGATTCGGACGTTTTAGCAGTTTTGACGACCTGCACAATCAATTCCACGAAGCGTGGGGCGCGTTTGACCGCAACGGGAAGATATGGGATATCGAGGCGGGCGCGGGCCTCGGCCTGACAGCTGGATCCGACAGATGGACGTTGAAGCTCATGATATCGCGGGATATCAACAAGAGTCCCTGGCACATACCCGTCCATTTCTAACCCAAAGTTGTCTCCGGGCTTGCGCTACCGAACATGAAGGACCTACACGTGCAGCATGACCTATGTCATGTGGGCTTCGACCACTTCAAGGAAGCGCGCCAGCCACGCGGGATGCGCAGTCCATGCCGGACCGGTGACTAGATTTTCGTCGACAACAGCGGCAGCGAAATCGACCGCGACAAAAGTCCCGCCCGCCAGCTCTACTTCGGGGGCGCAGGCGGGATAGGCGTTCACCTTGCGCCCTTTGAGCACGCCCGCCGCGGCCAGAATCTGCGGGCCGTGGCAGAGCGCGGCGATGGGCTTGGCGGCCCGGTCGAAATAGCGGACAATGTCGAGGACTTTAGGGTTGAGGCGCAGATACTCGGGCGCGCGGCCGCCGGGAATGACAAGCGCGTCGTAGTCCTCGGGATTGACTTCATCGAAAGCGGCGTTGAGGGTGAAGTTGTGGCCGCGCTTTTCGGTGTAAGTCTGGTCGCCCTCGAAGTCGTGAATGGCGGTGCGGATCTGGTCGCCCTTTTTCTTGCCGGGGCAGACGGCATCGACGGTGTGGCCCACCATCTGCAGAGCCTGGAAGGGAACCATGATCTCGTAGTCCTCGACAAAATCGCCGGCGAGCAGAAGAAGCTTTGCAGGTTTCATTGCGTGTACCTCAGCGACAAGTTTGCCACACGGCGAGACGGCGCGCCGTAAAATTAAATTATGGCAGCGGACTCAACCCTTGAGGCACTGAATGCGCGGATCGTCGCCTGCAACAAGTGCTCGCGGCTGCGGGCGCACTGCACAGAAGTGGCCCGCGTGCGCCGGCGCGCCTACGCCGATTGGGAGTACTGGGGCCGGCCGGTACCGTCGTTCGGCGACCCGCGGGCGCGCGTGCTGGCGCTGGGCCTGGCGCCGGGAGCACATGGCTCCAACCGCACGGGACGGCCGTTCACCGGGGATGGCTCCGGCGATTTTCTGTTTCCGGTGCTGCACGAGGCGGGCTTTGCCTCACAGCCCGCGGTCGTCTCGCGCGAGGACGGCTTGAAGCTGCGCGGCCTGTGGATCAGCGCCGTGGTGCGCTGCGCCCCGCCGGGCAACAAGCCCACGCCCGAGGAGCAGCGCAACTGCGCGCCATGGCTCGACCGGGAGATGCAATTGCTGCGGGAACTGCGCGTCGTGGTTTGCCTGGGACGGATTGCGTTTGACGGGCTGCTTGCTTATGCGCAGCGGGCGGCCGGACCTGGCGCGCTGAAGCTGCCGCGTTCAGAATTTGTTTTCGCGCACGGGGCGCAGTACATGCTGCCCGGCGGCCTCATCGCCATCGCAAGCTACCACCCCTCGCTGCAAAACACCAACACCGGCAAGCTGACTCACGCCATGCTGCTCAACGTCTTCAAGCGTGCGCGCGAGCTGGCAGGTCTATCGTAGTTCTTTGAGCGATGTTCTCGATCGTGACGACTTCCATTGCGAGGTCTCAACATCGAGATCCGGGGCGCATGCCAGGGAGCAAAAACCAATGAATGTGTCCAAGGAAATTCTGAAGGATGTAGTTCTCGAAGAAACGGCGCCGAAAGCGGCGCGCACCAATCCAGTCGATCATTGGCCCCAGCACATCCTGCTTGAGCGCGCCGCCTATCTGCGCAAGCTGGCCAAGCTGGGCGACGGCTCGGCCTCCGAGACTTTGCGCGACTACTCGCAGCACTCCGCCATGCTCTCGTTCCGCAGCCGGGACGGCGAGGCGGAAGTACACGACGGTTTTGCCGATCTGTTTTGCGTGCTGGCCGGCGCGGCTACGCTGGTGACCGGGGGCACGGTGGTGTGCGCGCGGACCGCAGGGCCCGGCGAGACGCGCGGTGATGCGATCGAGGGCGGCGTGCGGCAGGCGCTTCGTGCCGGCGATCTGGCGCATGTTCCGCCAGGCGTGCCGCACCAGATGCTCGTTTCGAGCGAGAAGCCATTCACGTGCTTCGTGCTGAAGATTCAGCAGACGGCTTGAGAAGGCGGGCGCGTGGGCGGCGTCGGGAGCGGCGGGAAGAAACTGGAGCGGGAGACCGGGATCGAACCGGCGACATTCAACTTGGGAAGACGGCCATCAATTGAAAACAGAAACATAGCGTTTCCCGGCATCTCGTTCTGGCAATAGAAAATACTGAGAATTTGAGTTCAACGTTCTTGAAACTGCAAATGGAGCACAAATGGAGCACACAGACGCTCCAGCTCTTGCGGCTTCAAATGAAAAGGCAAAGAAACTCATCTTCGTTTCAAAAATCTCCTTCAATTACGTTAGCCATGCGATACAGGGAATGGAAATTCTGGATCGCCGCAAATCCGTCTACCGCGAGAATTCGGAGTTGGAGATCGTGCTAAAGAGAGCTTGGAATGACATTGAATCAGCGGATTTCGAAGATGGCGCTGTTCGAGCTTCTATTACGCAATTGCTGGAGTCTTTCTTGACTCAGAACGGCGAAAAGGTTTCGATCAATGCCCAACTAAGAAAGGATTACACGCCTCGGGAATTTGCAGATTGGCTCTTTGCGGTTGATGGATTCGCTGTGACGTACTCAGTGAGGTTCGATGGCAAGGATCTTCGGTTGCTATCCCCAGGCGAGAAGGGCATCGTCTTACTCTTGCTTTATCTTGAGGCTGAGAGTGAGGATGCGAGCGAAAGAGACCACACGCAACGGGAAGTACACCTACGTCGAGTATGCTCGTTTCGCTGACGATCTGGTGGTGCTGATCGATGCGCATCCGCGCAATGCCTGGCTGCTGGGGGCGGTGAACAAACGACTTCGGGAAGAGTTTGCCAAACTACAAGTCGAGATCAATGAAGAGAAGAGTCATATCGTGGAGTTGGAACGTGGGCAGAGCTTCGGCTTTCTCGGGTTCGACTTCCGGCGCCTGCGCAGTATCGGCAGGCAGGTGTGGCGAGCGCACTACAC
>JBOGLX010000031.1:0-4901 GCA_050745765.1 Occallatibacter sp.
ACAGCCCCGTTAGGGGCGAAATAGAGTAGCCCAGGGCGCAAGCCCTGGGTAATACGGTCCTCACCCCGCCTTCGGCACCCCTCTCCCGCGCGGGCGGGAGAGGGGATGGGGGAGAGGCACGGCTCTACTAACCCACGGCTCACCCCGTGGGCTAACATATGTCGCTCCTTCGGAGCTGAATTACTTAACGAACTTCTGACCCAGGACACTAGAAAACATTAGACATTACCAACAATTCAGCTTACTTCAGCATGAGCTTTATCGCTAAAAAGATGACGACGGCAACGAAGCCCAGCGCCGCCTCATACTCACGGTTTGCGCGATACTGCTGCCATTGGAACCGCCCGGTCGCAGTCCGCGCCCGGCCCGGCAGCGGAAAGAGGAGCGGCACGCGGCGCGCATAGTCATCGTAGACCGGGCCAAACTTTTTGCGCAAAAATGCATCTTCGCGGAACATCACCGGCCCGTAGATGATCGCAAAAAGCACTCCAAAGGCCACGCCCAGAACCCATGATCCCGCTGCTACCATCAGCCCCGATCCCACGATGAAGCTGCCGAGGTAAAGCGGATGGCGAACATAACAGAAAGGCCCGGATGCCGCGAGCACCCGGCTCTTTTCTATGTGGCCGGCGGCAAGCGCCCGCAACAGAATGCCGATCAGCGCCAGCCCGCTTCCGATGACAAGGAGTTCAAACGTAGGCTGGCTCAGTATGGCGTAGGCGACGGCGAAGACAAAGGCGAGCGGTACCCGGCGTCGAGCCGCCCAGGCTCCGTAATCAAAATTCATGGCTTCGGGCAAGCCTCGCGTGCACGGCAGCTACGACTTCCTCTACAGAAATTCCTTCCAAAAATCGCGCTGGCCGCGCCCGGCGCGTGTGATTGACCGTCTCACGGGTCCAGATCGTGATATCCGCGGCATCGAATGGACCGTTACGCTCCGGATCGGTAGGTCCGTACAAAGCGACAATCGGCGCCCTCAAAGCTGCGGCGATGTGCAGCGGGCCGGTGTCTCCTCCTATAAACAGCCGCGCGCGGCGCGCGAGCGCGATGAAGCGCCGGATGCAAGCGGGTACGTAGTGCGCCTGCCGCGCTCCCGAATCTCGCGCGATGGCTTGGATTTCCTCTGCCTCAGCCGGCGAGCCGCTCAGAACGACGCTCCATGACCCCTCATGCTCAAGGCGCGCGATAAGCCGCGAATAGTTGGATGGCGGCCAACGCTTCGCAGTCCAGCCCGCGCCAGGGTTGATTAAAATGAAGCGAGCTGCTTTTATCCGAGCCAGTGTCTCCGTGGCCCAGCGTTCATCGGATTCCCCTCGCGGCAACGGGAATTCCCATCGATCGGTACGGGCGCCGAGCCACTTCGCCAGCGCGAGGCTTTCTTCCACCACATGCTTCGCTCCTGGCGCGGGCGCCTGTTCAGAATAGAACCAGCCGGAGGCGGGTTCCTTCAGCCAGTCTGCTGAAAGCCCCAGTCGCCTGCCGGATCGAGCCAGGCGCCCGATCAGGCCCGTTTTGACCAGCCCCTGAAAATCAACCACGACGTCAAATGCCTCAGAGCGCAGGCAGCGAATGCTTTCCGCAACTTGTCGAGCAGTTTGAATGGAAAAAATGCGCTTTCTCCATCCTAATGTGTCGAGGGTGAGGACCCTTTTTACGAACGGGTTTCCTTCAAGCAGCGCGGCGTAGCGGGCTTCTATCAGCCAACTGATCTCGGCGTCGGGATATGTAGCCCCAAGCGCCGTTACAGCGGGCAAAGCATGCACGATGTCGCCGATGGAGCTGAGACGGATTATTAGGATCTTCCGAATATCTTGTGCCATCGGGAAAGATAGTTTCCCTCCCGCTGCGCCAGCGACCCGCCGTGCCGGAGCACCGGCGCGGCAGGAGCGCGGCGAGCAAAGCCTGACGGCCGGACGGCTCGCGGAGATGGCGCCCTTCCGGCCAAAGCCGCGGGGACTGCGGCGCTCTGGTTAATGGGATTTGTCAAGTCTCCGCGAGAAGTTCAGGTCTTTCGAAAGCGTCTTTTGATCTCAAACAACAGTTCGCGGGTGGAATGCGCTTTGGGATCGCCCACGATTCGCACCTTGCCTCCGAGACTCTCCATCAGGCGTTTTTCGGGAACAGTGGCCTCGCCGTAGTCCGTGCCTTTACACTGCACGTGGGGACGAAGGTCACGCAGAACGCCCTCCGCGGTGAGGTCGTCGAAAATCACAACGTAATCCGCGTACTCGACGGCCGCAATAAGTTCTGCTCTGGCCTGCTCGGGCATAACAGGCCGGCCGGTCCCCTTAAGCTCCGCCACGGCGCGGTCGCTATTCACTGCCACGACGAGCACGTCGCCTTGCTCTTTGGCAGAGCGTAGGAAGCGCATGTGGCCGGCGTGCAGCAGGTCAAAACATCCATTTGCAAAGGCGATCGAGCGGCCTTCGCGCCGGAGCCGCTCACCAAGCGCCCTCACCTCAGCTCGTGAAATGATTTTCGGAGTCACGCGTTCCGGATCGCCTCCGCAAGCTCGGTCGCGCTCACGGTTGCGGTGCCACTCTTCATCACAACCAGCCCTCCGGCGCAGTTTGCGATGATCGCGGCGCAACGAAAATCAGCGCCGGCGGCGAGCGCGAGGGTGAAAGCCGCGATCACCGTGTCCCCGGCGCCGGTCACATCCGCCACCTGGTCAGAACCGAAAATGGGCAGCAGGACCGGCCGGTGGCCCGGCTCGTAAAGAGCCATTCCTTGGCGGCCGCGGGTCACCAACAGCGCATCGAGCTTGGTTGCTCTCAATAGGCGCGCTGCCAGCTTGTGGAGCATGGCGGTGTCGCCGATCCGCTGGCCCAGAGCCGCTTCGATTTCAGGCTCGTTGGGCGTGGAGGCTGTCACGCGGTTATAGCTTAAGATGTGATACCTCGAATCCACGGTCACCGGTAAATGCCGTTTGAGCCGGCGCCGCAGGAACTCGGCCTCTTCGGAATTCGCGCCCCCGTATCCGTAATCGGAAATCAGCAACGCAGAGGCGCCGCCGCACAGCCTCAGAGCAGAACGGCTCAACTTCCTGCGCACGTCCTTCCGCAGCGGTTCTCCCGGCTCCCGGTCCACGCGCACAATTTGCTGAGGGTGTCCGTGCCCAACGCCGCCAAGCACCCGAGATTTGGTGGGCGTCGCATAGCCCCTCCGCGTTAGCACGTGGCGCGTCGAGACGTCTTTAGCCGCAAAATACCGGCGCAGCTCCTCGCCTGGGCCATCGTCGCCTAGCACACCCAGAAGATCGACGCCCGCGCCTAGTTCGATCAGGTTATTCGCCGCGTTCGCCGCGCCGCCCGGCACGATCGTCCTTGACCGCTCGCGCAGGATGAGCACCGGGGCCTCGCGGGAAACCCGGCTGATTTCTGCATGCACGAACTCGTCGGCCACGAGGTCGCCGAGCACCACGATCCTTTGGCGCGCGAACCGCTCGATCAGGCTGAGTAGGGCCGCGCGGACTCCCGAGGAGATTTTCATCGGCTGATCTTCTGGCGCGGCCGCGCCGGGCTATCATGCGTAACTCCAAGCTGCTTCACAAGCTCCAGCGCAGCGCGATAGACGGTGGCTACGCTCAAGCCCTCCATGCATCGGAAGTCAATCGGGCAGCGGCGAAACCCGCACGGCGAGCAGGCTACACGATTCTGGACGACGCGGGAGTAGGGGCCCAGGGGTCCCGTGGCGGCAGCATCCGTCGAACCGAAGAGAGCGACCACCGGCAACGCTAGGGCGGAGGCTACATGCATGGGACCCGAGTCGTTCGTCACCACCAGCCTGCAGCGCTCCAGCAGGGCCATCGCCTGGCGGAGAGTCGTCTCCCCTGCCACAATCACCGGCACATGCTCCATTTCCTGAGCCACGCCGTTAGCGAGGCCGCGTTCATCCTCAGATCCGAGGATGAGCACGTCCGCGTTCAGAGCTTCGATCAACCGGTCCGCGAGCTCCGCGAATCGCGCGGCGGGCCAGCGCTTTGCAGGGCCGAACGACGCCCCCGGCACAATCGCGATTAAAAATCGCGGCCCCTGCAGTCCCAGGGATTCGAGCCTTCGTATCGCCCAACTCTTTTCGTCCGGCTGCACAGTTAAGCGGATTTCTTCGGGTGGCCTCGGCGGTTCCGGCCGCGAAATGACGCCAGCCCGAAAGAGGAGTTGCAGATAGTAACCCGCTTGGTGGCCGCAGGCCGCGGGAGCGGGAGCCTCGAGTGCGGCAGTCAGCAAACGCGCGCGGCCGTCGCGGTCATAACCGATTCGGATGGGAATTCCTGCCCGCCAAGCCATCCAGGCAGCCTGAAAAGCATTTTGAAATAGTATCGCCGCGTCGAATCGTTCCTCGCGTAACTGCCCGACGAGCTTGGCAAAGCCCGATGCCCCGCTGTGTTTGCCTTGGGATTCATAGGTGATCTGACGGTCAATCGCGCTGTGGCGCTGGTAAACATCGCATACCCAGGGCTTCGCCACCACAACAATCTCGGCGTCGGGGAACCGCGCGCGCAGAGCCTCCAAAGCGGGCAGCGACAGCACCGCGTCCCCAATCCAGTTGGCGGCGCGAATCACGATCTTGCGCGGCTCTTCCAATAAGGCTCCGCGGGCCTTGCGCAGATAGCCCATGCCCAGAGGCCAGTCCACAGCAGGCGCGTTCTGTGCGAGTATAGCAAATGCACGCCCTCCGCATTGCAAACTACGCGCCGGGCGGCGGCTGTCTCACCTAGAGCAAAGAAAGGTAAAAGAGCAACCGCCAAAAGTTACATTCTTATACCAATTTTCGGTCAAACACAGCATTTAGGCGAGGGCTGGAATTCCTCGCGGTGTCATTCTGAGCGAAGCGAAGAATCCGCTTTTCTCACACCTTACAAGCAGATCCTTCGCTGCGCTCAGGATGACATTACTGGC